>JAFSIS010000063.1 GCA_017439665.1 Lachnospiraceae bacterium | reverse complement strand
TTATGTTTCCAGGGAATACGAAAAGATGGTGGGCGGACGATCCCTGTATGCGGACAAAAAGGTGAGTATACCGGCCCCCCGCTTTGTGGTCTTTTACAATGGAAGTGAAAAGCAGCCGGAGAGGCAGATCTTAAAGCTGTCCGACCTGTACAGTATCCGGGAAGATGACCCAATGCTGGAGCTGAAGATAGAATTTTTCAACATCAACAAGGGCTTTAACCAGGAACTGAAAGAGGCCTGCCAGAGCCTGAAGGAATACATGTTCTTTGTGGAGCGGATCAGGGAGTACAGTGATCAGGGAAAGTTGCCATTAGATGAGGCAGTGGACCGGGCAGTAAGGGAATGTATCAAAGAAGGAATCCTGGCAGAGTTTTTAGAGGAGAACCGGAGGGAGGTAGTGTCCATGAGTATATTTGAATATGATGCAGAGAAGGAGCTTCGCCTGTATTGTGAGGCATACCAGGAAAAGGGAGAAGAAATCGGCAGAAAGCTGGGCGAAGAGGCTGGCAGAAGGTTAGGAGAAGAAGCCCGTAAAGAAAAGGATTTGAAAGTCCTGGTCGATTTCATGAAGAAATATCTTCCGGATGCAGAGGCAGTATTTCAGGAGATAACGGCAAATGAGGAATTCAAGGACTGTACAAAAAAACAGATCATGGAATTATACAATACCTGAATCAATCTGCAAAAAGAAAAAGGAAAATACCGTAGGATATCTTCCAAATAAAAAAGCAATAGAAAAGGGAAATCGGTTGATTTCCCTTTTCTTGCTTATTTCGTATCCATATGGCAGTCACAGCCTCCCGAACAATGGCTTTCCTGCTCATGAGAGCAGCTGCAGCCGCTGGGACAGCCTATGCACTTTACACCACTTTTTCTTGCTTTAATGATATATCTTACTGCTGCACCAATAATGATGAGCAGAATAAGAATCAGAATTATATCTGCCATACTTCCTCTCATTCTGTTGGCCTGACAGCTTTTGGCTATCTTTAGGTCAGCTTATATTCACTACTGAAGGCTGCATTGGTTTTTCTGATCAATGCAATAATAATCACTGCAAATACCGCTACTGCGATCAGTCCGCCCACGAAGCCTGCACCTACACTTCCGGTAGTTACCACAGTACCGATCTGGTATACGAAGAAACCTACCGTGTACCCTGTTGCCAGCTGAAGGGCAATACCACCCCAAAGCCATTTTTTATCCTGCATTTCTGAGTTCATGGCACCCAGGGCTGCAAAACAGGGAGGGGTAAAAAGGTTGAACATCAGGTAAGCCAGAGCTGCCACCTTAGTCAGACCCATAGCTGCTGCCACTTCATTTCCACTTCCGATCAAAGCCAGCTCTTCGGTATCAATAAAGGCACTGAGTCCATAACAGACTGCCAGAGTACCCACTACATTTTCCTTGGCAATAAAGCCGGTGATGGCTGCTGCTGCCAGCTGCCATGCTGCGATTCCTACAACGGGAACCAGTAAAACAGCAACAGGAGAAGCGATAGTTGCCAGAATGGAAGTACTTTCCATTCCCTCCTCTACCAGCTGCAGCTGCCAGTTGAAGGTCTGCATGATCTGTACGATGGCATTACATACCAGAATGATGGTACCTGCTTTAACAATATAAGCCTTACCACGAGCCAGCATGGAAAGAGTCGCTCTTTTCAGACTGGGAAGCTTATACTCAGGAAGCTCAATGATAAAGAAGGACTTTCTGAATTTGTAACCGGTAATCTTATTTACCAATACCGCTCCGATCAGGATCAATACAATACCGGCAAAATACATTACTGTTCCCAGCCAGGAGGTCTCCGGGAAAAAGGCTCCGACGAAAAGGGCGATAACAGGGATCTTTGCACCACAGGGCATGAAGGGTGTCAGCATGGCTGTAGTCCTTCTCTCTCTTTCATTACGAATGGTACGACAGGCCATAATACCGGGAATAGCACAGCCTGTACCGATTACCATAGGGATAACGGATTTTCCGGAAAGACCCACTCTCTTGAAAATGGGATCCAGCACTACGGTTGCACGAGCCATATAACCACAGTCTTCCAGTAGAGCAATCAGGAAGTACATTACCATAACTAAAGGCAGGAAGCCTACTACTGCACCTACACCGCCGATAATACCATCTACCAGCAGAGACTGCAGGAAGGGATTTGCTCCTTCAACCATGCCGGCCACCCATTCCTGGAAGGTTTCGATCCAGCCTACCAGCCAGTCTGCGATCCAGGTTCCTACTGTAGACTGGGAAATATAAAATACAAGAAACATTACCAGGGCAAAAATCGGGATTCCCACAAACTTATTGGTCAGAATCTCGTCAATCTTATCCTGACTGTTCTTATCCTTAGTCAATACCTTACGTTTTTCTACTTCTGCCACGATCTTATTGACAAATTCGAAACGTTTTCTGTCTGCTGCATCTACTGCAGCCTTGTCCTGTAAATCTACATTTTCCTGCACATATGTAGCCTTCTGCTTCTGTCCCTTTAAAGACACAGCCTTTTCCACTACTTCCTTTAAACCGTTATTGGAAGCCAGGGTAGATACAGTCTTGATCACCGGACAGTTCAGTTTTTCAGAAAGAAGCTCCAGATTGATCTCTGTATCCTTCTTCTCATTAATATCGCTCTTATTCAGGGCAACTACCAGAGGGATGCCCAGCTCCAGAAGCTGTGTAGTGAAAAACAGGCTTCGGCTTAAGTTGGTTGCATCCACGATATTGATGATCACGTCCGGATTCTCATTTTTCACATATCCGCTGGTAATACTCTCTTCAGAAGTAAAGGGGGACATGGAATAGGCACCAGGAAGATCCACTGCAATCAGCTCCTCTGTACCATCATAAAAGCTCTTCTTAATTCCACTTTCCTTCTTTTCTACGGTTACACCTGCCCAGTTACCTACACGCTCACTTCTTCCTGTCAGGGCATTATACATTGTGGTCTTTCCACTGTTGGGATTTCCGGCCAATGCAATTCTCATCGTTCTACCTCCTATTGTTCTTCCTTTAACAAGTCTATTTTTTTAGAGGGGATTAGCACATGTTAGAAGTATGTAGTATTTGTTATTGCAGAAAAGTATTTGTTAGTCACTTCTAACCATATGCCATAAAAAATGGTGATCCTGACCACCATTTTATATTGAAATGGCTTCCGCCAAATCATTATTGATATTATATCTCGCATCCTTGATAGAAACTACACATCCACCTTTAAGATGTGAAATTACAGTAATCGGCTCTCCGCTGTAACATCCTAAGGAAAACAGAAAAGAATTCAACTCTTCATCATCTGTTATGATGTCCTTGATCACATATTCCTCACCAACTACAGCATCAACTAAAGTCATTTGACATCCCTCGATTCTTATCACTTACACACATATGCAGTGCGTAACTAAAGTATATATTTACTATTTATGGTTAGATTTTCCTAACCTTTGTCATCTATACTATAGTCCTTTGATGTCTTTTTGTCAAGCTGTTTTTCTATTCTGCTGCTACTGCATCCGCAAACTTGATCCGATATATCCTGGTCAGGGAATCATTTATCCTTTCCTCACTGATGGTTCCCTCCTGTACAGCTAAAACCACTCCCTCTGCCGCCAGTTCATAATCCTCCGGCATGAGAATCATATCTGCTCCGGCTTTTAGAGCCATAACCGCTGCTTCATCTGAGCCATAGTATTCGGTAATAGCCTCCATGTTCATGGCATCCGTAATCACTACTCCGTTAAAGCCAAGCTGTGCTCTGAGCAAATCGCTGATCACCACTTCGGACATACTTGCCGGCGTATTATCTCCTACGATCTGGGGGAGAGAAATATGTCCCACCATGATCATCGGGACCTCTGCTTCAATTGCTCTGATAAACGGGATCAACTCCTCCTGCTGCAGCTGCTCCAGACTTCGGTCAACCACTACAAGTCCATTATGAGTATCCTCACTAGCAGAGCCAATCCCCGGGAAATGCTTTATACAGGCCGTTATTCCTGTGTCATTCAGTCCATTTACAGAAGCGACAACCATGTCAGCTACCAGATTGGCATCATTTCCGAACGAACGTGTTCCAATAGATTTATTCTCTGAATTAGTCAATACATCTGCTACCGGTGCAAAATCCAGATTAAAGCCATAGCTGTCCAGGTAGGTCCCTACAATCTTCATGGCTTCATAAGCCTGATTGCTGTCCCCACTGCTTCCGATATCTGCCATACTTCCTACGTTTGCAAGGCCCAGGGCATCTGCCACACGGCTTACCTCTCCCCCCTCCTCGTCCACAGCCAGAAAGATCGGAAATCTGCTGTAGGTCTCCGTATTGGCCAGCATCTCAGTAATCTGCTCCTGTGACTTAATGTTGCTCTTAAAGTAAATGATTCCGCCTACGGGATATTTTCCCAGGGCAGTTTTCGTCCCTTCTCCTGCCTGAACAGCTGTGCTGACACCAGTAATATCTTCCGGCCGAACAATGAAAAGGCCTGCCACCTTTTCCTCCAGAGTCATTTCAGAAATACGGGCAGCAATGATCTCATCCAGCAGAGCCTCCGCATCCGGTTCCTCCTCCACCTGCGTTTCTTCCGGAATGTACTCTTCTTCCTCTATAAATTGACTGGCCTCCTCTGTACTGATATTTACATCCGCCTCTTCTCTTCCATTGAGTAATTTAGTCAAAAAACGTACTCCAAAAAAAACACCCAGCACCAGGGCAATGAGAACGACTGCAAGGCCGATATATGCACAGATTAAATTCTTTATTTTTCTCTGATGCCTTAATTCTCTTTTTTCCTCTGGACTGAGGTTTAAAATCTCTTCATCATTCATCATCAGTTTCTCCCAAATCAATATTTGACATCAGTATAGCAAACTTCAAAGCGGGCATCAATCTCTTTTATTGATACCCGCTTCTATACTGTGATTTCCAATGGCCTATCCTCCATTTCTTATTTCTCACTTTTCGTTATTCACTTGTTTTTCGTCTTCTTTCCATCCTCTTTTGTACTATTGTACTGTAATGTGTTCTTTCCTCAATACCATTACCTTCTTTGATGTACTTGAAATCCGATCTGTTTGGAGGCTTTCACCCGGAAGCCTTTGAACCCGATTCCTTTCTTAAGATTGACATCTTAGCATTTTATCTTTTGTACTTTAAGCTGTTCTTATGTACCCTTTGAATCCGGTTCCTGAATAAAAAATTAGGGGTGAACTTACGTTTTAGGTGGACCGTACCTCGCTTTCTTTCGTATTTACTCATTTCCTCTTGAGTATCTTGATGTTCTCTTCTCTTTTGTTTATAAATTCATTATACTACCACATTTTAATTTGTCAACCTATTTTGACAAAAACTTTTAATTTTTGCTAAATTATTCTTTTTTCTATATATTGCCAGATTATTGTATGATTGCTTACACAAAACAGGACACTTCCTTTTCAAAAAGTTCCCTGGCCCCGTCACAACTTAAGGTTAACTCTTCCTGAAGCACAGAAATGATAAGTTCTTCGGAGACTTCCCGCCTTAACAAGCATCTTGCCATGTTGATCGTTGCCTCATACTTACCCTCTTCACGCCCCTCTTCCTTACGATTGCGGATAAATTCCTCTTCATTAAATTCCGTTAACGTCATATCCAGCACCCCCTTCTCATGCTTTTTGAAAAAGCCATCCAGCAGGTTCTCCTCTATAGCTTCCTTTACTGCCTCTGGTGCCGCCTGCTCAAGAGACAGCCCTGCT
>JAFSIS010000062.1 GCA_017439665.1 Lachnospiraceae bacterium | reverse complement strand
ACACCATATCACATGTCTATTTTCCCGATAGCACAGGACAAAAAGCCTCAGCGTAGCCCGCTACGCCTATGTTTTTTGCCCTGCACTCTCAGAAAAATATCCTATGTGAATGGTGCAGTTATTTAGAAACCGTTACACTAGTTACATTTGTCCAGATGGTGGCAGGCAACGAAGTGTCCCGGCTTTACTTCCTTCCATTCGGGCACCGCAGCTGCGCACTGCTCATCTGCATAGGGGCATCTGGTTCTAAATCGACAGCCGCTAGGCGGATTCAAAGGACTGGGAACATCCCCTTCCAGAATAATACGCTTACTCTGTCTGGCGATCTTAGGATCTGCAATAGGGATTGCAGAAATCAGACTCTGAGTATAAGGATGTATGGGATTTCCCGTCAGCTCATAGCTGTCTGCCAGTTCCACCATACGGCCCAGATACATTACACCAATTCGATTGGAAATATGCTTAACTACAGAGAGGTCGTGGGCAATAAATAAATAGGTCAGCCCCAATTCCTCCTGAAGTTCTTCAAACATGTTGATCACCTGCGCCTGAATGGAAACATCCAGGGCAGAAATGGGTTCATCACAGACGATGAACTGAGGATTTACAGCAAGGGCTCTCGCAATTCCCACACGCTGACGCTGTCCACCGGAAAATTCATGGGGATAGCGGTTAGCATGCTCTGAATTCAGGCCCACACGCCTTAACATTTCGATAATGATCTCATAACGTTCCTGCTTATTGGCAGCCAGTTTATGCACATCGATAGCCTCACCTACAATATCACCAACGGTCATACGGGGGTCCAGACTGGCATAGGGATCCTGGAAAACGATCTGCATCTTCTTCCGGTAAGGCAGCATGTCTGCCCAGATTTTTTTCTCTACGTCAAAAACCACATCCCCGTCATACACGAAACGTCCGCCGGTGGGTTCATACAACCGAAGAAGGCTTCGGCCTGTGGTGGTCTTTCCGCAGCCTGACTCACCTACCAGCCCCAGGGTTTCTCCCCGGTTGATAAAGAAGGATACGTCATCTACTGCCTGAATATATTTTTTCTTCTTTCCATATCCGCCTGCCGGAAAGTATTGGCGTAAATGTTCAATTTCTATTAACTTATCGCTCATTCTGCTCATCCTTTCTGACCTTCGGCTTCATACTCTTCCTTCTGGATCAGCCAGCACTGAGTATAGTGACAGCCTTCAAACTCCGTAACCGGAGGCATCTGGCTCAGACAGATCTTCATACACTCCTCGCATCTGGGTGCAAACGGGCAGCCTGCCGGAGGATTCAGCATGTCTACAGGAGTCCCCTCAATGGGTACCAGCTTTTCATGTTCAGTGGTATCCAGACGGGGAATGGAACGGATCAGACCTTTGGTATACTGGTGTCTGGGACGATAGAAAATATCATCCGTGGTTCCATACTCCACGATTTTTCCGGCATACATTACCGCAATTTTTTCACACATGCTGGCCACCACACCAAGATCATGGGTGATCATAATAATGGCCATGCCCAGCTTATCCTTCAATTCCATCATCAGCTCCAGGATCTGCGCCTGAATGGTCACATCCAGAGCCGTAGTCGGCTCGTCAGCGATCAAAAGCTTAGGCTCACAGGCAAGGGCAATGGCGATCATCACACGCTGACGCATACCGCCGGAAAGCTCATGTGGGTACTGCTTAAGCCGTTTATCCGGCTCGTTGATTCCCACCAGCTCCAGAAGCTCCCTGGCTCTGGCTCTGGCCTGCTTTTTATTTTTATCGGTATGAAGGAGAATCACCTCTTCAATCTGATTTCCTATTGTATATACCGGATTCAGGCTGGTCATAGGGTCCTGGAAAATAATGGAGATCTCATTTCCCCGGATGGCACGCATCTCTTTTTCCGACATTTTTTCAATATGATGACCATTGAATTCCAAAGTACCTCCGATCAGCTTTCCGGGATATGCCGTCAATCCCATAAGGCTGTATGCCGTAACGGATTTTCCGGAACCACTTTCCCCTACGATACCCAGTACCTCACCTTCCTTCAGATGAATAGACACATCATTCAGGGCCTTCACCTCTCCTGCCGGAGTAAAGAAGGACAGACGTTCATTTTTTATCTCAACAAGATATTCAGCCATAGTTACCTCGATTTTTATTCTTCGCTGCTTTTGACAGCCTTTCATTCACAACAGTTTTTATCCTTTGTAACTTTACAAAGGATAAAAAAAGCATATGCTTTTTTTGCACTAATTTTTCAGCTTGGGATCAAAGGCATCCCTGAGTCCGTCTCCCAGCAGGTTAAAGCTTAAAATGATCAGGCTGATCAGCAATGCCGGAATAAACAAAAGATGAGGATTCGTATTGATTCCGTTGATCGCATCACTGGCCAGACTTCCCAGCGACGGAAGCGGCTTTGCCACACCCAGTCCCAGAAAGCTCAAAAAGCTCTCTGTAAAAATGGAAGAAGGAATCTGCAGGGTTGTGGTGACGATCAGGGTTCCGATACAGTTGGTCAAAAGATGCTTACGGATGATCTTACCGTTGCTTACTCCCAAAGCTCTTGCTGCCGTAACATATTCACTTTCCTTTAGCATCAGCACCTGGCTTCTAACCATACGGGCCATACCTACCCAGTACAGAAGGGCAAAAACCACGAAAATACTGACCAGATTCTCTCCCAGTACCCCCAGCCATCCAAAGCCCGGTACCTCTACCAGCTGCTGTAAAGGTGATTTCAGAGAGAAGGACAATAAGACGATCAGAAGAATATCCGGAATGGTATAGATAATGTCCACGATACGCATCATGATCAGATCCACCCAGCCGCCGAAAAAGGCGGCAATAGAGCCGTAGGCAGAGCCGATCACCAGAATGATACAGGTAGCAACCAGACCTACCAGAAGAGAAATCCTGCTTCCCATCATTACACGGATGGCATAATCTCTTCCTATTTTGTCGGTTCCCAGTATATGAGGAAAAACGTCCTCTCCTGCATCAATTTTTGCCTGTTCCTCTGCTGAGTATTCCATTGGCTTTAAGTTGTTTGCTCCCTTGATCTGCTCTTCATAAGAGTAAGGGTAAAAGGAAGGAACAATAAAGGAAAAAATCATGACCAGAACGATAATGAACAGGCTCACCATGGCCACCTTATTTTTTGCCAGACGCCTTACACCGTCCTTCCAGAAGCTCACGCTTTCCCGCATGATCACCTGGCTTTCCTTTTCCTCTTTCGTTGCAGGCAGGAAGTCCTCCGGCTTTAGCTTAAGCTGAAAACTTAAGGGATTCTCTTTCATCTGTCTTCTCCTTACTTCAGTTTGATTCGGGGATCTACAAGTTTATAGACAATATCCACCAATACATTCATGACGATGATCAGGGTTGCCAGAAAAATGGTGGTTCCCATGATCAGGGTATAGTCACGGCCGTTAATCGCCTTGATAAATTCTCCACCCAGTCCCGGAATGGTAAAAATCTTTTCTACAACAAAGCTTCCTGTAACCGTATAGGCCAGCATAGGACCCACATAGGTAATAACCGGTAAAATCGCATTTCTCAGTGCATGCTTAAAAAGGCTGACAAAACCGGATAATCCCTTGGCCTTGGCAGTACGCATATAATCCTGTCCCAGTACATCCAGCATAGAAGAACGCATCAGACGCATGATATATGCGGTAGGGTAAAAGGACAATGCCATAACCGGCATAATGTAATGCTTCCAGCTGGTCAGACCTACCGTAGGAAACCACCTGAGCTTCACGCCGAAAAAGTACATTAATAAGGTACATACTACAAAGCTGGGCACCGCGATACCACAGGTTGCCACAACGGAAATGAAGCTGTCCAGAAACTTTCCTCTTTTTAATGCTGCAATACAGCCCATGGGAATTCCCATAATCAGGGCAACCAGAACGGAGATTCCTCCCAGTCTGGCAGACACAGGGAACTTCATGGCGATGATATCCATGACCGTACGGCCTCTCTGCTTAAGACTGTCACCAAAATCTCCCTGTAAAGCGTCACTCATATAGGTCATATATCGCTGCAGCAAAGGCTTGTCCAGACCATATTTCGCTTCCAGAGCCGCCGTTGCCTGCGGGCTGATGGCCTTTTCCGAAAGGAAGGGGCCACCGGGCACCAGATTCATTAAGAAGAAGGTAATGGTTGCAACTGCCCAGATTGTCACAATCGCAAGCAACAGACGCTTTACAATATACTTCAACATACTAAAGTCTCCTCGTCCATAAAAATAGAACCAAAGTGGCTCGGTGGTGCAACATCCTCTCTGGTTCATGTCACGTTGCCCTTATGATACTGGTGTTTGCTGTTTTTGTCAACCGGAAAATGTTTTCATTCCACGTATTCCGGCACTTTTTGTCACTATTGGGGAGAGTGGCAGTTTATGTAATTTATCCAAAGTGTTTACGATAAAAATACTGTTCATGGGTACAGGCTCTTCCCGCCATTACCAGATTCATCAGTCCCTCCATAACCTGTCCCGGAGTAAGACCCGGACCGTCTGCTTTTGCCTTCTGTAAGATCTCTTCTACCGACATGGGCAGCGGCTCCAGCAGCTGATAAATGATTTTTTCTTCTGCCGTCATTTCTGTTTCTTCCTCCTTCTTCTCTTCTTTTTTGTCTAATCCCAGCTGTGCAGCCATCTGACCGGCAAATTCCCGGGGAGATAACAAAACGCCAGCCCCCTGACCGATCAGGCGGTTACAGCCTGTACTCAGGCTGTCGGTAATCCGCCCCGGCATGGCATAGACCTCCTTTCCCTGCTCCAGTGCCATGTCCACAGTGATCAGGGTTCCGCTTTTTTCTTTTGCTTCCATAACGACAACCACATCGGCCAATCCGCTGATCAATCGATTCCGTAAAGGAAACAGCCCTGCCCTGGGGCCCGTGTGGGGAGAACTTTCTGAAAGGAGGCAGCCCTCCTTTTGCAGACGCTCATATAACGGCCTGTTTTCCGGAGGATAACAGATCTCTACTCCGCTCCCCAGAACACCTACACTGACTCCCCCTCCTTCCAGAGCCGCCCATTGACTGATCCCATCTATCCCCCTGGCCAATCCACTGACTACGGTAATCCCTCTTTCTGCCAGCTCTCTTCCCAGCTCCTTGGCTGCAAGTGCCCCATAGGCAGAACAGTTTCGTGCTCCCACAACGGCTGCAGTGGGTGTACGAAGATATTCTGCTTTCCCCTTGATATAGAGAGCTGTGGGAGGATCGGGAATATCCTTGAGTTTTTGGGGAAACTGCTGATCCTTTGGAAAAAGAAGACGGATTCCCTTTTCTTTGATCTTTATCCATTCCTTATAGGGATCCTTCTTTTGACGGAACTCTTCAATGGCCTTTTTTTGTCCTTCCTTCAATATTCCTTCTATAAGCCCTGTCCCCTGCTCATATACCTCCTTTGGATCGGTCTTTTCCAGTATCCGTTTCATGGTCAGCCGTCCGATTCCCGGTACAGTATCCAGCCAGTAGTAATATGCTTCTTTTTCCATTCTTTCTTTTTCCTTCAACTCTCCCATATACGAAATGCTGCCGCCTCACTGAGATGCTTTTTCCTGATTTTTTCAGACTCTTCCAGATCGGCAATAGTTCTGGCCGTTTTTAACAATCTATGGTAAGCCCTGGCACTTAAGCCCAAAGCAACAAACAGATTTTCCATGTAGGCCTCTTCTTCTTTTTCCAATGGGCAGAACCGCTCAATATCCCCTGCCCGTAAATCTGCATTGAATAAAAACCCTGTTCCCCGGTATCGCTCTTCCTGCATGGCTCTCGCCCTCATCACCTGCTTACGCATCTTACTGCTGGACTGCCCCGGCATTCCCTTCTGCAAAGCTTCTATAGTAAGAGCTTTTGCTTCCACTGACAGATCCATACGGTCATAAATGGGACCGGAAATCCGATTGCGGTAACGTTTGATTTCATTCTCCGTACAATGGCATCGATTTCGGTCCGGATAAAAGCCACAGGGGCAGGGATTCATAGCTGCCACGATCATAACATCGGCGGGATAGGTTATGCTGGCGTAGCTTCTGGCAATCTGTACCTCCTTATCTTCCAGAGGCTGCCTGAGACTTTCTATATTCTCTCTTCCAAATTCAGGAAACTCATCTAAAAACAAGACACCCCGGTGACTGAGGCTTAACATGCCCGGCCTGGGGATACGTCCTCCTCCGATCAGGGCCTGGGAAGAAATGGTATGATGGGGATGCAGAAAGGGCCGTCCGGTTACCAGCGGACACCCCGGTTTTAACAGTCCGGAAACACTGTAGATTTTGGATACCTCCAGGCTCTCTTCCATGGTTAAGGGGGGTAAAATTGAAGGGATTCGCCTGGCGATCATGGTTTTTCCCGTACCCGGTTCACCGGTGATCAGGAGGTGGTGGAAACCTGCAGCAGCGATCACAGCCGCCCGCTTGACCATTTCCTGTCCCCGGATATCCTCAAAATCCGGCTCCTGTTCCTTCCTGTTTTGTGAAAATAAAAGCTGCCCATCCAAAAGAGTCGGAGGAAGAAATTGATCCCTGTGTTCTTTTTCCAGCTGAAGATAATGGATAGTCTCCTCCAGAGTCTTCACTCCCACCACCTTTATCCCTTCGATCACCGCTCCTTCCAGAGCATTTTCTTCTGGCAGAATACAGCATCCAATCCCCTTTTCCTTCGCCATGATCATGATCGGAAGCACGCCTTTCACCGGCTTCACCTCTCCATTAAGCCCTAATTCACCAATAAACAGGGTATCCGCCAATATCTCCTCCGAAAGCACTTCTGTGGATACCAGAATTCCTACTGCTATGGCAAGATCAAAGGCCGCTCCTTCCTTACGGATATCTGCAGGAGAAATATTCACGGTGATTCTTTTAACGGGCAGGGGAAAATCCGTGTTTTTTAAGGCTACTCTGACCCGCTCACGGGCCTCCCTGACCTCGCTTCCCAAAAGCCCTACCATATCAAAACCGGGCATTCCTCTGGAAGCATCCACCTCTACCTGGGCCAGATAGCTTTCAATTCCGTGGATACCTCCGGACAATACTTTACTGTACATAAATACAGACTCCCCCCTTACTATCCTTTCTTTCTCCTGACAGCAATCTTCTCCTGCCAGGAGCCTTCGGTTCATTTAACTTACTGTCCATTGACAAGGGCACATACGGGCGATGAAGGATAAATTTCCCTTGTCAGGAAATAATACAGATCATATTGAAAAACTGGGCTGAAATACCCGATAACAGCTGTCCTGCGACAGCCTGTGAAGGATGCTTAAGACACATCCATAAAAGACGGAATTATAGAAAAACTTCCAAATATGTTTGTTGATCGTTCTTTTCATCTGTTATAACATATCTATTTCAAAATGTAAATAGGGAGCTGTTACAAAATTCTTGAAAAGCTTACTGTTTATCCACTTGTACGCATTTACGAATATTTTTCATACTATTTTGCAACACCCCCCATCATCCTGCGCAGAGCTCATTTTGCTCTGCTGAATATTCTTTTCAGTCCAAACTGCCAGGTACAGTAAAATACTGCGCATATGGTTACCAGCTGGGCACGATAGGTAAAGAAATAGTGAATGAAGGAGTGGTTTCCCAGTGCCCCCTGTCTACAGTTAATCTGAACAATTTACGATATGAGCAGGTTTTCTAGGATATGATTGGAAAAAATCAACACTATTATCCTATTATTTATCAATCAATTTCTTGATTTTGGGATTTGCCATGGATTTTATAGGATAAGAAAAACAAATCCATTTCCTCTTATCCTATAAATTCATCTATTTTTTTACTTTTTAGCGATATCTGCTTATTCTTTTAGGATAAGACTAATTGCTTTTTATTTTTTATCCTACAAATCACTTGAAGACCTCTGATCTGACCCCAAAATACCGATTTAAATAGGATAAAGAACAGAGGCGAAATATATCTTATCCTATTATCCTACGCCATCCTATACCCCTGCCATAATTAACATCCCCGCCTAATAAGCCCCTGGATAGGCTACTCCCTTTCCAATGCTGCTCTCAGCTTCTCTAAAGCCCGCTTTTCGATCCGGGAAATATAGCTTCGGGAAATGGCCAACTTTTCTCCGATTTCCCGCTGTGTCAGCTCCTTCCTGCCATTCAGACCGTAACGAAGACGGATAATCTCCTCTTCCCTGGGCTCCAGAATATGGGGAAGAAGCCCAAGCAGTCTCTTCGTTTCCTCCTGAAGCTGCATCTTGTCAACCACATCCTCCTGATCCACCTCTATCACATCCAAAAGACTGATCTCATTTCCCTCTTTGTCCGTACCGATAGGCTCATACAGGGAAACCTCCCGGGAACTCTTTTTCTTTGCCCTGAAATACATCAGGATCTCATTCTCAATACATCTTGCCGCATAGGTTCCCAGCTTGGATTGTTTTTCCGGAGAAAAAGAAAAAAGCGCCTTGATCAGGCCCACCGTTCCGATAGAAATAAGATCCTCCGTTTCCACATCCGTTCCCTGGTATTTTTTGGCAATGTGGGCCACCAGACGCAGGTTGCGTTCGATCAATACCTGCTTTGCCCACTCCCGCTTTTCTTCATCCTGCCCCAAAAACAGGCGGATAAATTCCTCTTCTTCTTTCTTCGTCAGTGGTTGTTTAAAGGTCTGCAAAAAAAGCCCCCAAAGTCCATTTACCCTATTCTATGAAAATGGACATTTGGGAGTGCCTTTCCACCTAAATAAGTTTAATTCTTTACAAAGGATAAGCATCTGAGACAAAACAAAAATGTCACTTCAAAAACTCCACAAATACCTGATTGCTCACATCCAGACCCAGAGAGGTCAGGACTATTTGCCCGGTCTCATCTACTGTGATCAGTCCTTTTGACTTAAGCTTATGAAGCTGCTTTCCATAAACCGCGCTGATATCGGCTGAAAACCGTTTCCGAAATTCTTTTGCTGAAATTCCTTTCGTACACCGTAAGCCCAGAAACATAAACTCCTCCATCTGATCCCTGGAGCTTAAGTCCTGCTGCCAGACCACCGTAGACTCTCCTGCCATAGCAGCCTGAAGGTAAGTCTCCAGGTTCGTTTCCCGGCTGAAACGGGTGTGCCCCACCAGAGAAGAAGCACCCAGGCCCAGGCCCAGATACTCTTTCCCGGTCCAGTAGCCCAGGTTATGACGGCATTCTCGCCCCGGCCTGCTGTAATTGGAAATCTCATATCGGCTGTAGCCCGCCTCCTGTAAAAGTTTTCCGGTGAGCGCATACATGGTCCGGTCTGCTTCCTCAGACGGCAGCCTGTCCTCCTCAGCCTTTCCCGGGCCGAAGCGGTCAAAAAAATCGGTTCCTTCCTCAATGATCAGGCTATAGGCAGAGATATGCTCCGGTTCCAGGGCTAAGATTTTTTTTAGCGTATCCGTATAGCTTTCTATGGTCTGTCCCGGCAGCGCAGACATAAGATCGATATTTACATTGGTAAAACCACACTCCCGTACTGCCTTCCAGGTTGTTAAAAAGGTCTCCCAGCCGTGGATCCTTCCCAGCTCCTTAAGCTCTTCATCATTGGCCGACTGGAGCCCGATACTGAGTCGGTTTATTCCCAGCCTTCTATAGCCTTCCAGCTTCTTTCGATCCACCGTTCCCGGATTGGCTTCCATGGTAATCTCTGCTGTTTCTTCGATGATAAAGCCGTCCTGCAAGGCCTTCATCACCTTCTCCAGCTCCTCCTGCTCAAGCAGTGAGGGTGTTCCTCCTCCGAAAAAAATCGTATCCACCGAATATTCCCCGAAGGCTGCTGCCTCCCGCCGGATTTCTCCACACAGAGCCTCCACATACTCTTTTTTCTCATTTTCCCGGGGCGGTGCCGAGAGAAAATCACAGTAATGACACTTCCTCACACAGAACGGGATATGGATATATAAACTTAACTTCTTCACTTTTCTCCCCTGAATATCATAATAAAAGTTGTCCGTATTATGTATCAGAGGAGCATTAGATATTCACTTGTTCACCTTTGCGGCGACAGTGTAGATTGAAGAGCGGACGTTAGTCCGATATTCAGCTACACTGTCATAGCAACCCGTGAACAAGGAATACCAATGCTCCTCTGCCATTAGTCGTTATCCAGCTTCAGCACACTCATAAAGGCTTTCTGCGGAATCTCCACATTGCCTACCTGGCGCATTCTCTTCTTTCCTTCCTTCTGTTTTTCCAGAAGCTTCTTTTTACGGGTAATATCACCACCGTAACATTTTGCCAACACGTCCTTACGCATGGCTTTCACCGTTTCTCTGGCAATTACCTTACCGCCTACGGCAGCCTGAATGGGAATCTCAAAAAGATGTCTGGGAATCTCTTCCTTCAGCTTTTCACACATCTTTCTTCCCCGCTCATAGGCACTTTCTTTATGCACGATAAAGGAGAGGGCATCCACCTCTTCCTTATTGATCAGAATATCCAGTTTTACCAGCTCAGACTGCTCGTACCCCTTCATTTCATAATCAAAGGAAGCATAGCCCCTGGAGCGGGATTTTAAGGCATCAAAGAAATCATAAATAATCTCATTCAAGGGCAGCTCATATTTTAACAGTGCCCTGGTTTCTTCCATATATTCCATACTCACATGGCGGCCACGCCTTTCCTGGCAGAGTCCCATAATAGCACCGATAAACTCCGTCTTTACCATGATCTCTGCATTGACGATGGGTTCCTCCATATAGTCGATTTCCGTAGGATCCGGAAGATTGGAGGGGTTGGTCAGCTCGATCACCTCCCCATTGTACTTGTGGACACGGTAAATAACACCCGGTGCCGTAGTCACCAGATCCAGATTATATTCTCTTTCCAGTCGTTCCTGAATGATCTCCAGGTGCAAAAGTCCCAGAAAGCCGCAGCGAAAACCAAAGCCCAAAGCGATGGAGGTTTCCGGCTCATACTGCAGGGCAGCATCATTCAGCTGTAATTTTTCCAAAGCGTCCCTGAGATCCGGATATTTGGCACCATCCGCCGGATACATTCCGCAATACACCATGGAATTTACTTTTTTATAACCAGGCAGTGGCTCCTTACAGGGATTGGCGGCATTGGTAATGGTATCCCCCACTGCCGTATCCTTTACATTTTTTATGGAAGCAGTGATGTAGCCTACCATACCTGCGGACAACTCCTCACAGGGAATGAACTGGCCGGCTCCGAAGTAGCCCACCTCCACTACCTCTGCCGTAGCTCCTGTAGCCATCATCTTAATGGGAGTTCCCTTACGTACAGTACCCTCCATCAAACGGCAGAACACGATCACACCCTTATAGGAATCGTATAAGGAGTCAAAGATCAAAGCCTGTAAAGGGTTTTCAGAACTTCCTCCCGGTGCCGGGATCTTTTCTACGATAGCTTCCAGCACCTGATCAATATTCAAACCATTCTTGGCGCTGATCTGGGGGGCATCCTGGGCCTCAATACCGATCACATCCTCAATCTCCTCGATCACCCTCTCCGGCTCGGCACTGGGCAGATCGATCTTATTGATCACCGGAAAAACATCCAGGTTATGATCCAGCGCCAGATAAACGTTAGCCAGCGTCTGAGCCTCTATCCCCTGGGCCGCATCCACCACCAGAATGGCACCGTCACAGGCAGCCAGCGCACGGCTCACCTCATAGTTAAAGTCCACGTGGCCGGGGGTATCAATAAGGTTGAAGATATACTCTTCCCCATCCTTTGCCTTATAGACGGTACGCACCGTCTGGGCCTTGATGGTGATTCCCCTCTCCCGTTCCAGATCCATATTGTCCAGTACCTGGGCCTGCATCTCCCTGCTGGTCAACAGACCGGTCTGTTCAATGATCCGGTCCGCCAGAGTGGATTTTCCATGGTCGATATGTGCAACTATGCAGAAATTACGAATCTTGCTTTGATCAATTCCTGACATATTTTCCTCCGTTTCTTCCTTTTGCTGCTTACGGGATCTTCCTGTAAAAATCCCTCAGTATACTTTGTTTTACATAAATATCCAGGCTTTACTATACACTATTTTCCCCCCTGAAACAATCTTTTTTTCCCTGAGAAAGACTTCTCCTTTCCTTCAGTCCACCTCTCCCAGAACCTTATTTTATTTCCCCGGGGCGAGATTTCTCCTCCACCTCAGTCCATTCCTCCCAGAACCTTATCCAGCACATGGGCAAGGGGCTCCAGGGCATTTTGGATTTCCTCTACCGTATTGGTCTGGGCACCCAGCTCCACTAAGAGGGTTCTGGGACAGACATGCATATTATAACGGTAGGCCCGCAAATAAATATTTCTGGCAAAGCCCGGATAGTATTCGTCACAGAGTACCTTCATCTGAAAGGAAAACGCAAGATTTTCCTTAAGATAGGGATTTTTCAGGTAAGAAACCTCTCCCTGCTGTCTGGTCCGGGACAGTCCGTTAAAAAACATCACCTTAGCCGTAGAGCGCCCTCTCACATCCGTTACCAGCCGGGTATCCTCGGGGACCGCATCTCTATGTAAGTCGATTACCACCTGAATACTGGGGTTCTCCTTTAACAGCTGCTCCACTTCCGGAAGAGCCTGATTATAAGCCTGATCCCTGGAGACCACATCGTATTCCCCTTTATGATGGAGCACCTTATAGCCGTAGCCTTCCAGCAGGGAGGCAAGCACCTCGCCTGCGCCCACAATAGTATCCGATACCTGACCAGGTTCACTGTCTGCAAAAGCCTCCTGAGAATGGGTATGGTAGAGCAGAATCTGCGGACCCTCAGTGGTCGTATCAATGGTGCAGTCCGTTTCCAGAAGGGTATTTACCTGAAACAGTTCATCAGTGGCTTCCGTAGTAGGATCCACCGTATAGAAGGCAGCCAGCAGCTGCTCCATCTCCTGATAGCTATCCCAGTCAAAAAACTGACTTTTCTCACCGGCAGGAAGAAACTGCTCTTCTTCATCCTCCCCCGATTCCTCCTCACTGTCTGCTTCTTTTTTGGCCTCAAGCTTTTCCTGATACAGCCGGTTTTCCTCTTCCATTCCTGTAAGAGCAGTCTTCTCCGGCATCAGGGGCCCATTCTCCAGGGAAAAGGGCAGACTACTCTCCCTGTCTCCTACACTCCGTGTCTCAAAAAAAACGGGCTCACTGCCTGCCACTAAATCCATGATCACCGACTGCCCTTCTATTACATTTCGTCCCAGTTTCCGAATTCCTTCCCGGGCCAGATCCACAACTGCCTGAGAGAAAGTGGCTGTATTCCCGTCCTCGCCGGACTGTCCCGTTTTTCCTTCCTCATTCTGCCTGTTTTTTCCGATGATTCCCAGAAGCAGGGTAATGATCAGAAACAGGAGAATCCATTTACTTCGTCTAAACAGCCTTCGTTTTTTGCTCATAGACAAGTATATGATTCTCCTGTTTCCATTATGCAAGTACGCTATGCCTGCATACCAAAGGTGATATTCAATGCTTCTGCCAGGGTAAAGCTTAATCGCTTGATGGTGGCATCGATATCCTTTGCTGTCACATACATATTGTTAAGCTCCGTCAATGCCATACTGTCTCTTGCTTTTAAAAAGACGGTCTCCTTCAGCTCACTGTGCATTCTCTGCAGGGCATCTCCTACGATGGTAGCCGCATCCACTACCGTTGGTACTCCCATGGCAATGACAGGAACTCCCAGAACCTCTTCCGTAATGGCACTTCGATGATTTCCCACACCGGAGCCGGGATGGATTCCCGTATTACTGATCTGAATGGTCCGGTTCAGCCTCTTGGTGCTCCTTGCTGCCAGGGCGTCGATCACAATCACTGCATCGGGACTGGTTTCCTTTACGATTCCTGCCACGATCTCTGCCGTTTCCATACCGGTTTTTGCCATTACCCCCGGCACCATGCTGCTGACCATAGTCATTTTTTCCCGGGCAAAAGCATTTTTTCCATATTCTCTGATCATATGCCGGGTAATACAGAGATGCTCTACCACGGCCGGCCCCAGGGCATCTGCCGTAACATCCCGGTTGCCCAGTCCGATGACCAGAACAGAGGCTGCTTCTTCTGCCTCCGGCAGAAGTGCCGACAGCTGCCGGCTGATCTCTTCTGCCACTTCCCTGTGTCCCTCTCCTACATCACTACTTTCTCCCATTTCGGTAAGCCCCGGGACCTCAAGGGTGACGTAGGTTCCCATAGGCTTCCCCAGAAGTCTGGCACCGTTTTTGGTGGTAATGCGCACCCGGGTCACATGGATCTCCTCATCCCCTGTTTCATACTCTTCTACGATCACCCCATGCAGTGCTTTGTCCGCATCCTCCACAAACTCTCTGGCCTCCAGTGCCAGATCCGTTCTTGCTTGAAAATAGGCCATGACATCCTCTCCTTTTTCTCTCTTTCTTTATCAGATTTCCCATTTTTCTTTTATTTATGTATTGACATATTCTCCTTCCTGCCCTACAATAATATACGCGTGTTTACATCAAATCGTCCGTGTCCGGCTTAGATGTAACACTTACTAACAAACATAATAGCTGTTCCTTCGGTTCACCCTTACCGTTTTCCGAACAGTTATCCATCATCATTATTTAGGAGGTGTAATCTTGGCTAACATTAAATCTGCAAAAAAAAGAATTCTGGTAAACAGAACCAAAGCGGACAGAAATAAAGCAATCAGATCTGGTGTTAAAACCGCAATGAAAAAAGTTTTCGCTGCAATCGATTCCAACGATAAGGCTGCAGCACAGACTGCTTTATTAGAAGCTACTGCTACTATTGATAAGGCTACCAGCAAGGGAGTTTATCATAAGAACAATGCTTCCAGAAAAGTATCCCGTTTAGCTAAAGCTGTTAATAAAATGGCTTAATCTGTTTTTGTATATAAACGACTAAGATACAAAAAGACCCGTACCGTCAACGGGTCTTTTTCTTATTTTTACCTTCTGCCGCCTCCACCGCCATGGCTGTGTCCACCGGCAGAAACATGGCCTCCTCCGAAGCCGCCTCCACCGCCACCTCTGCCGCCGCTGGATTTCGGTATATGCCTTTTCGTTACCGTTTTGGTCAGGAACTGATCCTCCTTTACCCGCATATTGGGACGGCCGTTTTTCACATAGGTGGTTGCAGCGATCGTCTTCTTCCCTTTTCTTCCTCCATAATTTGCAAAGAAAAAGATTATGGTAGCAATACCTGCAATAACCGGAACCATCCACCAGGGCATAAGTTGGTCATAATCCATTCCTTCAGAAGGTCCCATTTCCCGTGCTACCATATCCACAAACAGTTCATAGCCGGAAGCAGGATCTATCTGAACCTCCTCAATAAAGGCATTCATCAAAGTATTGATCATGGAATCAGAATAGTGGGCATAGACCTTGCCGCAGGTGCTGATCCAGCTGTACAGTCCTCCATCCTCTTCTCTGTACCAGTTGTCCAGAAGAAGAATCCCATCCCCTACAGGTTGATCAAAGCCGAATTTATTTTCATCATAAAAATTATCTGCATAGACCATTACATACTCAGAAACATCTACCGAACCAATGATGCTCTCATAGGATTTGGCGTATTCCTTCAGAGGCTCTTCCAAAATCACGATAACGATATCGCATCCTGTTTTTGCTTCAGCGGCTGCAATCTTTTCCCGTAAAGCCTCTTCTTCCTCATCCGTCAGCTTATCCGCATAATCAAAAACCCTTTCTTTGGGAGCCTCATGGTTGGTACGCACATAGGTTACCTCGTCCTCTCTGAGAAATACCCTGACCAATACCGTAAATACCAGTAAGACAGCCAAAATAATAAAGGGTATCTTAAACGTATGTAAATAATCTCTTCCCAGACTGTTCTTCATCCTACAGTACCTCCATCATCATTTTCAGCAGAAGGCAGGCTGCCGAAGCCAGACCAAAAACCGTTCCGGAATAGAGCAGGGCCTTGGTCAGATCCGTAGGCGTTTTACCGATCACCTTACCGGTCTGTCCATTTACATGATAAATGTACTCCTCTCCTCTGAACTGGTAGCGGTATACCCAGACCGGAAGCAGGGCAAAATGTGCCTTCGACTTAATTAAAGAAATATCCTTATGAATGGGCACACAGGTCGTATAGCCGCTGATGGTATCTCCCAGGATCTCTTCGCTATCCTCTTTTGCCCTGCTTTCCACCCTTTCAGTCAAAGCCTCCTCTGAAAAATTCACCTTTTCTCACTCAAAGCCTGACAGATATTTTACCTGAAAATTCTCCAGGGCCTGATATTCGTAGGGCTCCATCAGATCCATAACATCATCCTCCATCCGTCTGGAGGCATCGGCAGGTATTTTATCGAAGTCCACCTCCATTTTCCTTACCACGCGGTAATGGGAAGTCTCCGTATACTCTGTATCTCCTCTGGTATATACGTGAACCCTGGTAGCCTTTCCTTCATAGTCGATCAGAGAACGGTAATCATAGAGCCAGAAGGGTACATAGCTTCCTTCCATGCACTCCAGAGAACTGTGAGAAAGGAAAGAGGCCGGTGTAAACAGCCGTTTTCCAAATTCCTTCTTCATGGCCTCCTCTGCTTTTTCCCTGCTGATATGAAAAGGAAGGATCAAATCCGGCTTATTGCTTCCTTCTACCCGTTCATTCAAAATGATATAAGTCCCACAGTGAGCACATTTCAAGGCCGAAGTATGTTCACCTACATTCTCCAAAGGTGCTCCACAGTTTGGACATATCTCCATAGAAGAACCATCTACGATTTCTTCTGAGTTCAATCCGTCACAATGAGGACACCACATGGCTTTTTTTTCCGGATGGTAAAGGGAATTACCACCACAGTTTTTACATTTAAAAATCATGGTTTATCTCCTTTCCGGGAAAAGCTTTTTTTCGGCTGTCTCTTATTTACATCTTCCCGAACCAGCGTATAGATCGTGGCAAACAACGGAATGAACAGCAGCATGCCTACCACTCCGAACATACTGCTTCCCAGACTCACTGCCAGCAGTACCCAGATGGAAGGAAGTCCAACGGAATTTCCCACCACCTTGGGGTAAATCAGATTTCCTTCCAACTGTTGAATGATTAAAAACAGAACGATAAACCACACAGCCTGTATGGGATTCTCTACCAGGATCAGAAAGGCCCCTATGAAGCAGCCCACAAAGGCACCCACAATGGGGATCAAAGCAGTAAAGGCAATCAGTACGCCGATCATCAAGGCATAGGGCATACCGAATATCGTCATCACTACCGCAAACAGCAGGCCCAGAATTACCGCCTCCATGCACTGACCGGTAATAAATTTGGAAAAATTACGATAGAGAAGGCTGGAGACGTAGAGAATCTTCTGTTCCACACTTTCTTTGCAGTAAGCATGGAGGATTCTCTCCAGCTGGCTCTTCAGCTTTTCCTTCTGGCTTAAAATATAAATGGAGAAAATCAGGGCAATCAGACCGTTCACCACACCGCCGACAAGACTGCCTGCCACGGTAACCGTGGAATTTAACAGGCTTCCCACCCCGTTTTTCAGAAAGTTAACCGTATTCGTCAGGATAGTGTTCCAATTAAAGCTCTGTACCTCCAGACTTTCCACCCAGGCCAGAATTTCCGGATAATCGTCCACCAGGATCTCCAGATTAGTCCACATGTTTTCCCAAAAAACAGGTATTTTCATGCCAAGCTGGGTAAGGGTTCTTCCCAATTGGGGGATGACGGTAAACACCACCAGAAGAATAATCAATAGGATGATAATAAAGGACAGACAAATGCCTATCGGCCTGGTCATCCTCTTTACCTTATCCGGCAGTCTGCACAATAGCTTATCCTCCAGAAATTTCAGGGGAAGATTAACCACAAAGGCAATTCCTGCTCCCATGATAAAGGGCTTCAGCATCCCTGCAAATTTCTGAAGCATAGTCACCAGGGCAGAAAAATGAATCACTCCCAGGCAGACCAGGGCCGTAAACAGAATCAACAGCATGATTTCTTTATTGCTACGTCTCTCTTTCATCCTCAATGTCCTTCCTTTTTTCCTATATCTGTGAAAGCTGTCACTTCATTCTCTCCTCTGTCTGTGAAGCTGTCACTTCATTCTTCCGCTTACTTCTCCTGCCGAAAGTTTTTTCTACAGATCCTGAATCAGCTGTTTTACATTTTCCGCCTTCGTCGCCCAACTGGTACAAAAGCGCACTGCACTGTGATTCTCATCTACGCGCTGCTGATAAGAATAGCCATACTTTTTTCCCAGTTCTGCCAGCTTCTCATCGGCTATGATGGGGAAGAGCTGGTTAGTCGTATTTTCCACCAGAAAAGCGTATCCTTTTTTCCTGAAGGCTTCCCGCAGCTCATTTGCCAGTCCGATAGCATGGTCGGAAACCTTTCTGTACAGCTCATCTGTAAACAGGGTTTCAAACTGGACCCCTAAAAGTCTTCCTTTAGCCAGCATACCGCCCTTTTGCTTGATCAGATAGCGAAAGTCCTTTTTCAGGCCCGGATGCTGAATCACCACTGCTTCTCCGAACAGGGCACCCACCTTGGTACCGCCGATGTAAAACACATCAGAAAGGCGGGCCAGGTCAGGCAGAAAAACATCATTTCCTTCTGCAGCCAGTCCGTAGCCCAAACGGGCCCCATCCACGAACAGATACAATTCTTCCTCCCGGCAGACCCGGTACAGCTCCTCCAGTTCTTTTTTTGTATACAAGGTTCCCAGCTCTGTGGGCTGGCTGATATAGACCATAGCCGGCTGTACCATATGCTCAAAGGAGGCATCCTCCTTATGGGCCAGACAGGCTTTTTTTACCTGATCCGCAGTGATCCTTCCCTCTGCATGGGGCAGTGCCAGCACCTTATGCCCCTGGGCTTCCACTGCTCCCGTCTCATGAACCTGAATATGTCCCGTATCTGCTGCCAGCACCCCCTGATGGGGACGAAGTGCTGCTGCGATCACGGTCATATTGGTCTGGGTTCCTCCCACCAGAAAATGGACCTTGCTTTCGGGGCTTTCACAGGCCTTCAGAATCAGCTCTTCTGCCCTGCGGCAGTATTCATCCTCCCCATAACCGGGGGTCTGCTCCATATTGGTAGCAAGAAGCCTCTCCATAATTTCCGGACAGGCTCCTTCCGTATAATCACTTTGAAAATAAATCATGCCTTATACCTCCTCAAGAACACGGCATAAAAATTCCCAGGTTCTGGCCACAGAAGAAATGCTCATGGTTTCCTCCGTGGTATGAATATTCTGCATATCCGGTCCTATGGAAACACAATCCAGTTCCGGAATTTTTCCCACAAAAAATCCGCATTCCAGTCCCGCATGAATGGCTTCTACTATGGCCTTCTTGTTATACATTTCTTCATAGATCCGAACCATTGTTTCCCGTAACGGTGAGTCCTTCCTATAGGCCCAGCCGGGATAATTTCCTGTGAAGGATGCACTTCCCCCCAGGCCTTCTGTCAGCGCAAAGAGCTGATTCTTCAATCCTTCCTTTGCCCCCTCATAGGAGCTTCTTAGGGAAAAGCCCAGAACCAGTTCCTTATCACTGCTGCTCATTAATCCCATATTTAAAGAGGTTTCTACCAGTCCCTTTACCTCCGCACTATTTGCCTGTACTCCGGCCGGCATACAGCCGATGAAGGCAGCCGCTTTCTGGCTGTCTTCCCAGGTTACTGTGCAAAAGGTTCCCGGCTTTAGCATCTCAAAACGGCAGAATACCTCCGGATCCTTCGTCTGAAGCTCCTGTTTGATCATCCGGTCAAACTCCTCTGCTGCCGCCTCCAGGGCAAAAATATCCGCAACAACCAGCCTGAGCTTCGTTTCTCTGGGAATGGCATTGTCCGCCAGTCCCCCGTTGATCTCCAGAATTCTGAAGCGGAGCTTCTGCTTTACATAAAGCAGAAACCTGCCCGCCAGGACGTTGGAATTTCCACGTTCTTTATGAATCTCTACACCGGAATGGCCTCCTCTCAGTCCGCCGATGGTGATCAGACAGGAAATCCCCTGCACCTCTTCTCTCTCCAGAGGAAGTCTGCAGTCCACCCGCATCCCTCCGGCACAGCCTGCCAGAAAGACTCCTTCGTCCTCAGAGTCCAGATTGATCATCCGCTTTGCCCTGCAGCAGGACAGATCTATGGCTCCGGCACCGATCAGGCCGATTTCCTCATCTACCGTAAATACACATTCCAAAGGGGGATGCTTAAGCCCATCGGCGTCCAGCAGGGCCAGCTCATAGGCTACGGCAATACCATCATCCCCTCCCAGGCTGGTATCTTCGGCAAAAAGGTTATCTCCCTCTACTCTCAGCTTCAGCCCTTCCTTTTCCAGATCAATTTTACTTCCCGGCTTCTTCACCGCCACCATATCCACATGGCCCTGAAGCATGATCGCTTCCTTATCTTCATAGCCTTTGGAAGCCGCCTTTTTGATGATCACGTTACCCAGTTCATCCCGGTGGTATTGCAGCTGACGTGCTTCGGCAAATCTTACCAGATAGTCGCTGATTTCTCTCGTATTTCCCGAGCCGTGGGGAATGGCGGAGATTTCTTCAAAAAAGTCAAAAACTGCCTGTGGCTCCAGATTGGATAATACTCCCATTATCGTTCCTTTCTCTACTATAATTCAATTCATGAATCTCCCAATTCAGGACAGCAGGCTCGAAAATGCTTCGCATTTCCCCGCTGAATGAGATTCATCCAATAGAGTACAAATAAAATATGTTCTTGCAAGCAAGCTTGCATCACATCTTTTATTTGTACCCTGCTGTCCTGAATTGTTGCATCACATCTTTTCTATGGATTCAAAGCCCAGGAGGTCTACGCAGGTTTCCAGAATGTCTAGGCAGAGCAGTAAAAGAGCTATCCAGCCGGTCTTTTTCTCCTCATCGGTCTCATCCAGAATCCTGGTTTCATGGTAAAACTTATTGATGGCATTGGAAAGATCATAAATATAGGCACATACCTTGTGGGGCGCGATCTCTTCAAAGGCCGCCTCCATCATGGTATTGAATTTTGCCAGTTCCATGACCAGACTCTTTTCGCTGTCAGTGCTTACCTCCCGAAGCTGTACTGCGTTCAGATCACCACCCTGCTCAGTATACTTTCTTAAAATGGATTTTATGCGGGCCATGGTATACAGAATATAAGGACCTGTATCTCCTTCCGAGGAGGTGAAGCGCTCAAGATCAAAAATATAATCCTTGGAAGCCTGATTGGAAAGATCTCCGTATTTCAGGGCAGCAAGGGCCACCTTTGACGCAGTATCCCTGGCCTCTTCTTCAGAGATTTCCCGATTCTCGGTAATCTTTTTATACATTTCCTCATTGATCTCTTTCAGAAGGCTTTCCAGACGCATGACTCCGCCCTCTCTGGTCTTAAAGGGCTTGCCGTCCTTGCCGTTCATGGTTCCAAAGCCCAGGAAGAAAAGCCTGGTATCCTCGTTTACCAGCTTCGTTTTTCTGGCACAGCGGAAGACCTGTTCAAAGTACAGATCCTGTCGTTTGTCCACAATATAGATCATGGTGTCAGGTTGGATTTCCTCCATACGCTCCATAATGGTAGCCAGATCCGTCGTATTGTAGAGGGAAGCTCCATCGGATTTTAAGATCATACAGGGTGGAATCTCTTTGGTATCCGTCTCTTCCTTTACATCCACTACCAGCGCTCCCTCACTTAAATGGGCATAACCTCCATTTTTCATATACTCCACCATGGCAGGAATCCGATCATGCACATCCGACTCTCCCTTCCAGAGATCAAAATCCACCTTCAGATTGGCATAATTCTTCTTCAGATCTGCTACGGAAACATTCAGGATATGCTGCCAGAGGGCACGGTAGCCGGGGACGCCATTCTGCAGCTTAAAGGTAGCCTCCATAGCCTTCTCCTTGTAGGCTGCGTCTTCTTTGGATTTACCGCTGGCAGTAGGATAGATTTCCTCCAGCTCACCTATGGTAAAGGGGGGATTGGCAGGATAGTCTCCCGTATAGGTCTCATCAAAATAGATCAGCTCAGGCTGGCGCTCCTTTAACTCCGTAATGATCAGCCCCATCTGCAGCCCCCAGTCTCCCAGATGGATGTCTCCGATCACCTTATGCCCCATGTAACGGGAAATCCGCTTTACACTTTCTCCGATAATGGCGGAACGAAGGTGTCCCACGTGCAGGGGCTTGGCTACGTTGGGTCCACCGTAATCAAGGATTATGGTCTGAGGAATCTTCGCCTCCTCCAGACCAAACTTCTCACTGTCCCACATTCCCTGCAGATAGTCCTTCAAAAAAGCAGGATTCACCTTACAATTTAAAAAACCGGGAGCCACTGCTTCTACTGACAAAAAAACCTTACTGCCCTTCAACTGGTCTGCCACCTCGGAAGCTATGGACAAAGGTGCCTTCTTATACTGCTTTGCCCCTGCCATAGCACCATTACACTGATATTCACATAAATCCGGACGATTGGACAGGGTTACTCTTCCCAGTCCGGCATCATAGCCTGCTTTGGTAAAAGCCCCCTGCATCTCCTGGGAAATCAACTCTAAAATTTTCTTCATTCTTTCCTTGTGCCTCTCATTCCGCTGGTTAAAACAGCTTTTTTCAATGGTTTTACTGTATCATATTTTCACTTCCTTGGAAAGGCTTTCCACCTTGGAATAGATGCAGCCACAGAAGTTCTGACGATACAGATCGTATTTCTTTGACAGGGCGATACTGTTCTTATATCCATCTCTCTTTTTAAAATCCGAAGGCAGGAATCTGACCCCATATTTTTCTTCCAGCTCTTTTCCTATCTCATTTAATTTTTCTGCATTTTTCAAGGGACTGATGGTTAAGGTTGTGGTAAAAAAGTCAAATCCCTCTTCCCCAGCCTTCTTTGCCGTCTTTGCAAGGCGCAGCTCATAACAGCGAAAACAACGTTCCCCACCTTCCGGGCAGCCCTCCAATCCTTTGGCGATCTCATAGAATTCCTGCGGTTCATAGTCCTCTTCCACGATTCCTATGGAAAAATCAGGCTTTTCCGCATTCAGGGCATTAATCAGCTTTTTTTGCTCATCGGCCCTTCTTCTGTATTCCTCAGCCTCTGAGAGGTTAGGATTATAGAAATATACGGTCAGATCAAAAATCTCCTGTAAAGGTACCAGTACACCACTGCTGCAGGGTGCACAGCAGCTGTGAAGCAAAAGGCGTTTTCTTTCTCCCTGAAAGCCTTCGATAATCTTTTCCATTTCCTTATGATACTGTGGTTTATTCTGATTCATTTCATGTCCTCTTCTATCTTCTATTCCCCAAAATCGGCTATAGCCTGCTGCAGAATTTGTGCTGCCCGGCATCTTCACCATTGAGAATTTTTTCACATTCCTTGAATATTTCGTAAGTCATTATAGCAGATTTCCACTCAAAAAAAAATCGTTTACTTTTTCCTACCTCTATGGTAGGATTTATTTCATGTACGGAAAAACAGAGTGTATTGGTGAGGTGAACTGCTGTCCTTTCAGTCCTTAGCCTGTGCCTTTGTGCAGATTAAACCGTACTTCGTCTGCTGGTCAAGCAACAGAAAGTGAGGAAAAGAATGAAAATTGTATATGCTTCAAGAAATGGTCATGTAGAGGCCGTTATCCATAACCTGGGCATCCAGGATGCCCTGAAGATCAAAGAAGGAACCGAAAAAGTGAAAGGAGATTACGTCATCTTTACCTATACTGACGGCGAAGGAATCCTGCCGCCCAAGGTAAAGACCTTCCTGGCAGCTAATCCCGGTGTCAAAGCCGTTGTTTCCAGCGGAAACAGCCAGCGTCATCCCGCCACCTACAATTTTGCCGCTGATATCATTGCCAGAGAATATGGCGCCAAGATCATCGCCAAAATTGACGGAAGCGGGACCGACCACGATATGGCAGAGATCAGGGCTGCCTTAAATCTGGACTGATCCGCTATACTGACACGTTGATCCTTTGAATGGAAATCCGGCCGGGTGGAATATGCTCCTCCCAGGCCGGATTTTATATTAAACATGGCAGCATCTTGGATAAAATGTAGTTCCTATTCTTTATTTATCCTATAATTTATGAATGCGTTTCTTGATTTTAGGATTTGCTATGGATATTATGGGATAAAAAAACAAATTTCTTTCCTCTTATCCTACAAATCCATCCAATTTTTCCCCTTCTATCAATATTTCTAGGATAAAACCAATTATATTTTTGTTTTTTATCCTAACAAATCCCTTGAAAATCCCTGATTCGACCACAAAATACCGATTTTAATAGGATAAAAAAATGAAGAAGCAATATTTCTATCCTATTACCCTATTTCTACTACTACAAAAACAGGTGCTGTCATCTTCCCGGAAAATGACAGCACCTGTCAAAGGGCTGAATAATAAGCCAATTTATTTTTCTTTCCCCGTTTTGGGAGGCGTAGGAGAAACACACCCTGGTACGAGAGGCGTGCTACGGCTGACTTACCGCATCCTTCATTATACTACCTGCCCTCCAGTGCCTGACGGATATCCTCACGCATATCAATGACGGCCGCTCTGGCCGCATCCCCGAAGTTAGCCTCACCGATGTGGGCATATTTTTCCTGCTGATGGGCAGCAATGATTCCCCTGGAGGAATTCACGATGGCTCCCAGTCCATCCTCATTGAAGAAATGAACCAGATCGGCTCCCTTTCCTCCCTGGGCACCATAGCCGGGAACCAGGATGAAGCTTTTCGGCATAAGCTTTCGTAACACCTTACCCATTTCAGGATAGGTGGCACCTACCACTGCTCCCACATAGCTGTAGGAATCACCCATAAGATCGGCTCCCCATTCTACTACCTTTTCGGCCACCCACTCATAAAGTGGTCTGCCGTCAATGAGCCGGTCCTGGAATTCTCCACTGCTGGGATTGGAGGTTTTCACCAGAATAAACAGTCCCTTTTTTTCTTCCTTACAAACCTTCACAAAGGGGGTAATGCTGTCGGAGCCCATATAAGGTGCCAGGGTAGCAAAATCCTCATCAAAGCCGTAGAAGCTGTTTTTTCCCACCTGTACCTTGCCCAGATGGCCTATGGCATAGGCCTCTGAGGTAGAGCCGATATCTCCCCGTTTAATATCGCCGATGACTACCAGTCCCTTTTCCTTGCAATACTCTATGGTCTTTTTGTAGGTGATCAGTCCGGGAATACCAAACTGCTCATACATGGCAATCTGGGGCTTTACTGCCGGGATCAGATCGTAAATATTGTCCACCAGCGTCTTGTTGTACTGCCAGATGGCTTCCGCTGCCCCTTCCAGGGTTTCCCCGTACTCCCCAAAAGCAGCCTGGGTAAGATGAGCCGGAATAAACTTCATCATGGGATCCAGTCCCACCACAATAGGAGCCTGCGTTTTTTGGATATTGGAAATTAACTTATTGATCATCTTCTCTCTTCCCTTCCTGTAAGATACTCTTTAATCTTAGCCACTCCGCTGTATTTCTCCACCTCACCATTGTGAAGTACCACCAGAGTAGGCGCCTGCATGATCCTGTATTTTTGTACCAGCTTGTAATTTTTCTCTGCTTCCATGATCTGGTATGTAGTATCCTTTAACAGCTCTTTAGCCACCTTGCAGTTCGGGCAGGTGGATGTGGTAAACAGGTAACGCATGGTTTTGGCATCTGCATTCTTTTCTTTCAAAAGCTCTTCAGCTGGTCCAACCGGCTTTTTTTCGTCCAAAAGCTTTTCGGCTGATTCCACCGGCATTTTTTTCCCCGGAAGCTCTCCTGCCATCTGTACTGACACCTTTTCCTCCGGCTTTACCCAGGTTACGTTGATCCCCGCCTGGGCCCGTTTACAGACGGAAGTGGCAATATCGTATTCCTGTCTGTTGGCATATTCCTGCAGCTTTCCGTCATTCCAGTTCTGGACCGGACGATAGTAACCGGTTATCCGGCTGTATACCTCCGTAGGTGCTCCGCATTCAGGACAGACCGCCACTTCTCCATTGATATAGCCGTGCTCTCTGCAGACGGAATAGGTAGGAGAAATGGTATAGTAGGGCAGCTTATAATTCTCGGCAATGGTTCTGACCAGACTGGCTGCTGCCTGCCAATCGGGCAGTTTCTCTCCCAAAAAGGCATGGAAAACCGTTCCCGAAGTATACAGAGTCTGAAGCTCATCCTGCACATCCAGGGCATCAAAAATATCTGCCGTATATTCCACCGGAAGATGGGAGGAATTGGTGTAATAGGGGGTATCTCCCTCTTTTCCCGCAGTCTTGATGGAGGGCCAGCGCTTTTTGTCGTGCTTGGCCAGACGATAGGTGGTACTCTCTGCCGGAGTAGCTTCCAGATTGTATAGATCACCGTACTGCTCCTGGTAATCGGAAAGTCTGTTCCGCATATGGTTCAGTACTTCCTTGGTAAATTCCACCGTCCGTTCATTGGTCATATCCGCTCTCAGCCAGTTGGCATTTAAGCCTGCCTCATTCATTCCGATAAGGCCGATGGTGGAAAAATGATTGTCAAAGGTACCAAGATACTTTCGGGTATAAGGGTATAAGCCCTCATTCAACAGGCGGGTGATAACCCCTCTCTTGATCTTCAGGCTTCGTGCCGCAAGATCCATCATCTTGTCAAGTCTGCGGTAAAAATTCTCTTTATTGGCAGACAAATAGGCAATTCTGGGCATATTGATGGTAACTACACCCACACTCCCGGTACTTTCTCCGGAGCCGAAATAGCCTCCCGTCTTTTTCCGAAGCTCTCTAAGGTCCAGCCGCAGCCTGCAGCACATGGAGCGCACATCCGAAGGCTCCATATCCGAATTGATATAGTTGGAAAAATAAGGCGTGCCGTATTTGGCCGTCATGGTAAACAACAGCCGGTTGTTCTCCGTATCCGACCAGTCAAAATCCCGGGTAATGGAATAAGTCGGAATGGGGTACTGAAAGCCTCTTCCATTGGCATCCCCTTCGATCATGGTCTCGATAAAGGCCTTATTGATCATGTCCATTTCCGGCTTACAGTCCCTGTAGCAAAAGTCCATCTCTTTTCCGCCCACAATGGCCGGAAGGTCTGCCAGATCTTCCGGCACCGTCCAGTCCAGGGTGATGTTGCTGAAGGGTGCCTGGGTACCCCAGCGGCTGGGCGTATTTACCCCATAAATGAAGGATTCTATACATTTTTTCACTTCCCGGTAGGAAAGCATATCCACTTTGACGAAGGGAGCCAGGTAGGTATCAAAGGAGGAAAACGCCTGGGCTCCTGCCCACTCATTCTGCATGATCCCCAGAAAATTTACCATCTGGTTACAGAGCACGGAAAGATGGGCTGCCGGTGCAGAGGTGATCTTACCCGTAACTCCGCCAAGTCCTTCCTTGATCAGCTGTTTCAGGCTCCAGCCCGCACAGTAGCCGGTAAGCATGGAGAGATCATGGATATGGATATCTGCATTCCGGTGGGCATCGGCAATCTCCTCATCATATATCTCAGAAAGCCAGTAGTTGGCGGTAACCGCTCCGGAATTGCTTAAGATCAGACCTCCTACGGAATAGGTTACGGTGGAGTTCTCCTTCACCCGCCAGTCCTCTACCTTCACATAGCTGTTTACCACGTCTTTATAGTCCAGAATGGTAGACTTCATATTCCGCATCTTCTCCCGCTGCTTACGGTACAGAATAAAGGCCTTGGCCGCTTCTGTAAATCCGGCCTGCTCCAGTACCTTTTCCACACTGTCCTGGATATCCTCCACGTGGATGCCGTCCTCCCGGATCTTACTCTGAAAATCAGCCGTCACCCGCAGGGTCAGCAGATCGATCATTTCCTCAGTATATCGGACATCCGTGGCATGAAAAGCCTTCACCATGGCATCGCTGATCTTACTCATGGCAAAGTCTGCACTCTGTCCGTCCCGCTTGACTACCTGAAACATATTAACCCTCCTTGTTTTTTCGAAGAAAAAATGCGAGCCCCCTGGCGAGCAGAGGGTTTGCCTCCTTGTTTTTCGAAGAAAAATGCGAGCCCTCTGGCGAGCAGAGGGTGTGCCTCCTTGTTTTTCGTCCCTAAACTACAACGCTCGTTACTACTCATGATAGCATTGCCATTTTTAAAAGTCAACGCGAAAACACAAGATATAGTGGCACGTTCTTACACGATTCAAAATATCTTGTGTCTTATTTTTGTTCCCTATTCTGTTTTTCTTTATTCAGACCGGAAGCCGGTTCTGCTGCCCCGAATCCTTATCTGGATTTCAAAAATTCATATTCCCTGAGAGCCTCCTGATCATCCGGATAGGCCTGCAGATAGGTTTTCATCAATACGTTTGCCTGATCAAAATCTCCCAGATATTCATAAGCCACGATCTGGTTGAACTTCAACACCTGAGTCATGGAACTGTCTCCAATCTCCAGGGCTCTGTTAAAATACTCCAGGGCAGTCTCAGCTTCCCCGGCTTCCAGTTTACACATACCCAGCCGGTTTAAAATCATCACATCCTCATTGTGATCGGCCAGGAAATTGCTGTATATGCTGGCTGCGTAGTTAAAGTCCCCCAGCTTTTCATAGGTCTGTCCCAGAAGCAGGGTAGTCTCGCTGTCCTTTTCCCCTTTCAGGGATTCCAGATAGCTTCTGGCACTCTCATAATCCTCCAGATAATAGCTGAACCTTCCCTTTTCCTGATCGGAAAGCTTGGTTCCTGTATTTCCCATGACTGCCTGCAGATAGGTCTTTCCCTCTTCCTTATATCCCTTTTCTGCCATGGCCTGATAAATCTCAATCCGAAGATCATAATCTGTAGGAGCCAGCTTAAGAGCCTCATCAAAATCCAGGCTGGCCTTCTTTAGCTCTCCCTGATTCAGATAAACCACTCCCCGCATATAATAGGCTTCTTTTTCCGGCCTGAGATTCAGGATGGCAGTATAAACAGCCTCTGCCTCACCCAGCTTCTCCAGCTTAAAATAGGCTGCAGCCAGGTAATAATTGGTGTCATAATCAAATTCGTCAACTTTTGCATCACTATAGGAAAGAGCGGTGAGAAACTCCTCTATGGCCTCCTCGTAACGGGTAAGGCCCAAAAGAGCAATTCCTTTTCCTCTGGATATCTGCTGTGGCTCTTCTCCCTCCTCAGCAGCTGCTTCAAAAAAGGTGAGAGCATTTTCATATTCCAGAGAAGCAATTGCGTCAAATCCCTGATCCAGATTCCCCTGCGCTTTCTGCAGGGAGCACCCACTGATCATCAGTCCCAGAAGTAATCCCACGCCTGAAACCAACAGCTTTTTCTTCTGCAAAATTTTTCCCTGCCTCTCCTTAATCTTTAAAATAGCTTACTCCGGATTCAAAGATGGCCATATCCTGTTCTCCATAAATATTGATCGCCACATTTCGGTCTCTTCTCTCCGAATGGGCCATCTTGCCGAAGCAACGGCCATCCGGCGAGGTAATTCCCTCAATTGCCAGATAAGAACCGTTGACATTCCATTCCTCATCCATGGAAAGGTTTCCCTCCGGATCCGCATACTGGGTAGCCACCTGACCATTTGCAAACAGCTTATCCAGCCATTCTTTATTTGCTACAAAACGACCTTCTCCGTGGGAGGCCGGATTGACATAGGTTTTGCCCGGCTCAGCCTTCATCAGCCAGGGAGATTTATTGGATACCACTTTGGTATATACCATTTTGGAAATATGACGGTTAATGGTATTGTAGGTGAGAGTAGGTGAATCCTGATCCTGCCCCACGATGTCTCCATAAGGAACCAGTCCCAGCTTGATCAGGGCCTGGAAGCCATTGCAGATCCCCAGACAGAGTCCGTCTCTTTTTTCCAAAAGATCCGTTACTGCTTCTTTGATTTTGGCATTCTGGAAAGCCGTAGCAAAGAATTTGGCACTTCCGTCAGGCTCATCACCGGCTGAAAATCCTCCGGGGAACATGATAATCTGTGCATTTCTGATCTCCCTTTCGAAGACTTCCACAGACTCACGGATATCCTGGGCCGTAAGATTCTTAAATATTCTGGTGGTCACACCTGCCCCCGCCCGTAAAAATGCCTTTGCACTGTCATACTCACAGTTGGTTCCCGGAAATACGGGAATAAATACACTGGGCTTTGCCACCTTATTCTTACAGATATAAATACTGTCCGCACGGTAAATCGGCGTGTTGATCTTTTCTGTGCCCTTTTCTGCCCTGGTCGGGAAAACTGATTCCAGGGTCTCACTCCATTCCTTGAGGGCTTCCTCCAGAGAGATTTCCACTTCTCCATAGGAAAATACCGGTTCAGCAGTTACGGTACCGATAAGCTCATATTCGGCATCGATAAGATTCATCTTATCCGCATCCACCTCTGCCACAATATCTCCCAGACCATTAACAAACAGATCCTTCAGATCCAGTTCATCGGAAATTTCCACACCCAGTCTGTTGCCAAAGGCCATCTTGCTGATGGCTGCGGCAATACCCTTGCTGTCCAGGGCATAGGCAGACAGGATCACCTTTTCCTGGATCAGGCGATGGATCTCTTCATACATCTGCATCACCTTGGCATAAACGGGAACGTCAAAATCGTCTCTCTCCAATTCAAATCGAACCAGCTTATTTCCTGCTTTTTTCAGTTCAGGTGTGATCACCTCTCCTTCCTTTGCCACATCTACAGCAAAGGATACCAGAGTGGGAGGAACATCGATCTGGTTGAAGGAGCCGGACATACTGTCCTTTCCGCCGATGGAAGGAAGTCCATAGCCTACCTGGGCATCAAAGGCTCCCAGGAGGGCTGCAAAGGGCTGGCTCCAACGGCTGGGCTCATCCCACATTCTGCGGAAGTATTCCTGGAAGGTAAAACGGATCTTTGTATAATCGCCACCGCTGGCCACGATTTTGGCCATGGATTCCGTAATGGCATAAATTGCTCCGTGATAAGGGCTCCAGCTGGATAAGCAGGGATCAAAACCATAGCTCATCATGGTTACCACATCCGTCTTTCCCTGCAGTACAGGGAGCCTGGCAACCATGGTCTGTGTCTCTGTAAGCTGGTACTTTCCACCATAGGGCATGAATACACTGCCTGCACCGATAGATGCGTCAAACATTTCCACCAGCCCTTTTTGTGAACATACATTTAAGTCTGCCAGAGTCTTCAGCCATGCTGCTTTTATCTCACCGGCTGCTACACTCTCTTCCACTTCTTTTAAAACGATCCTGTCCAGATAATTATATTTTTCCGAAGGGATCTCTACCTTTACCGAGGTTTCCTGATGGGCACCGTTGGTGTCCAGAAATGCCCGGGAAATGTTGACGATCTCCTTCCCTCTCCACTTCAATACCAGCCGGGGTTCTTTTGTCACCACTGCCACAGGTACGGCTTCCAGATTTTCTTCTGCCGCATAGCCTAAAAACGCTTCCACATTGGCAGGATCGATGACCACGGCCATACGCTCCTGAGACTCGGAAATGGCCAGCTCCGTTCCGTCCAGACCGGCATATTTTTTGGGCACCTTGTCCAGATCTACCATCAGACCAGGGGCCAGTTCACCGATAGCCACGGATACTCCGCCTGCACCAAAATCGTTGCATTTTTTGATCAGGCGGCTGACCTCTTCTCTGCGGAAAAGACGCTGGATCTTTCGTTCTGTAGGTGCATTTCCCTTCTGCACCTCTGCTCCGCAGGTCTCAATACTGGTTTCCGTATGTACCTTGGAGGAGCCGGTTGCCCCGCCGCAACCGTCACGGCCGGTACGTCCTCCCAGGAGGATGATCACATCCTCCGGATCGGAGGTTTCCCTGATCACATTCTTACGGGGTGCTGCCCCCATAACTGCCCCGATCTCCATCCGTTTTGCCACATAATCGGGATGGTAGATTTCCTTCACATAGCCGGTAGCCAGACCGATCTGGTTTCCGTAAGAGGAATAGCCGCTGGCCGCTCCCCTGACCAGTTTCTTCTGAGATAATTTTCCTTTTAAGGTATCGGCTACAGGCACCGTGGGATCGGCTGCTCCTGTAACACGCATTGCCTGATAAACATAGCCCCTTCCGGAAAGGGGATCACGGATACAGCCTCCCAGACAGGTAGCAGCTCCACCGAAGGGTTCGATCTCCGTAGGATGGTTATGGGTTTCATTTTTAAAGAAAACCAGCCATTCTTCTTTTACCGGCCCATTTCCGTAATCCATCTCCACAGGAACCACGATGGAGCAGGCATTGATCTCCTCCGACTCCTCCAGATCCTGAAGCTTCCCTTCCTTCTTCAGCTTACGCATAGCCATCAGGGCCAGATCCATCAGGCAGATAAACTTATCCTCCCTGCCGGCAAAGATTTCCTCTCTGGTATCCAGATAGCTCTGGTAGGTGGTTTCCATGGGTGTACGGAAATAACCGTCCTCAAATTCAATAGTTTTCAGTTCTGTGGAGAAGGTGGTATGACGGCAGTGGTCAGACCAATAGGTATCCAGTACACGGATCTCTGTCATGGAAGGATTCCGTTTTTCCTCCTCTTCAAAATATTTACGGATATGCAGAAAGTCCCGGAATGTCATAGCCAGTCCCAGGGAATCATAGAGGGCCTTAAACTCCTCCTCATCCATGGCCCTAAAGCCTTCCAGAAGGGCTACATCTGCGGGTTCATCATAGTGGGTGATCAGGGTATCCGGCTTTTCCATATCCGTTTCTCTGGAATCTACCGGATTGATGCAGTAGGCCTTTATCCGGGCAAATTCTTCCTCCGTGATCTCTCCCTCGATCACATAGGTAACTGCGGTTTTGATTACCGGTTCTTCATCTTCTTTTAAAAACTGGATACACTGCAGGGCAGAATCTGCTCTCTGATCAAACTGGCCGGGCAGATATTCCACACCGAAGCTTCTGCTTCCTTCAGGCAGATCCAGAGTTTCCCTATACAAAATATCAACCGGAGGTTCAGCAAAAATTCCCCGGCAGGCAGCTTCGAATATATCTTCAGAGATATTCTCCACATCATAGCGGATGAATTCTCTCACTCCGGTCACCCCGGTAAGTCCCAGATATCCGGCGATCTCCCCCTTTAATTCCCTTGCCTTAACCGCAAATTCTTCCTTTTTCTCCACGTAAATCCGCTTCACGTTACTCATGTTATTTTCCTCTCATTCTGCCGCTTTCACGGCTTTGCCATCACAGAAACCTTCGTACAGTACAAATTCCGGTCTGAAAAACAAAGTCCTTTCAACTATCTTCCAGAACCAGGCCTTCAACAATATAAAGCAGCTGTCTGTCTACCTTATTCTCACTTAAACCCATGGTACGGGCACAGATCTTCATTCCTTCAACAGAATACATGATCCCGGTAGCCGCCGCCCTGGCATCAGGGCAATAAAACTCGCCTCTTAAGGCCCCCTCCTCCAGTATCCCAGCCAGCACCTTTACCGCCTTATCAAACTGGCTGCGGGCATAATCCTCCTGCTTCTTTTCTGCCCTGTCCGCAAAGAAAAACTCATAGGCAGCCACAGCGATATCGTCTTTTTTTCTGAGAATCTCCTTCTTCTGTTCCTTCAAAAACAGCATCAGCAGATCTGCCATGGGAGTATCTCTGGTAATTCCTCCGGGCAGCTCCCCTTCCTCACCATCCTGATCGGACAGAAGGATCTCCCGGAAAATTTCCTCCGGACTCTTAAAATACAGATACAGGCCCCCCCGGCTGATATCACAGACATCTACGATATCCTTCATGGTAACCGCCTTAAATCCCTTCTCGGCAAATACGGTTCTGGCCTGCTTTAAGATATAGCTTCGCTTTTGTTCCGATTTTTCTCCCATTGATCCAATCTCCTTATCTTCCTGCCAGCCTGTCCCTTTCCCAAAAATCAAAAATCTCTTTTATTTTGGATAAAAGAGCCAGATACACTCCGTTTGTCACTCCTTCGCTCCATAAAAGAGCCTTGGTCCTTCCGCCCATGATGTAATGGGAAAGTATGCCTGCCAGCTGATCCATATCACGGATAGTAGCCGTCTGAATCAGATGCAGTTCATCACGATGGTTTTTTAAACGGTTTCTGGAGTAAACATAGACATGATTGCGATCCATAAAACAGGTTGCTGAGGCTTCCTTGACGAAGGCAAGCAGGGTTGAATCATAAACCGGAAAAGCAATAGAATTCTGGGCAATGCCCTGATCTTTGTAGGTATCATAGGTGGATTGGCCGCTTTTGGTCTTCAGCCAGGGAAGATAGCGAAACAGTTTATTGGCATCCTGTCTGAAATGGTCGATAATTTCTTCGTTGCTCAACTGATCTGTTCTCATTCTTCTCCATCCTTCCTTTTTCATACTGTTTTAAAAGTATCATAAAAAACCCGAAAAGTACAGACTGCAGCCCGAAAAAAATAAAAAATGTTTACCCACTATAGAGAATTTGTGATATGATATAAACAATAGTGAATTATCAATACTTTCGAAAAAGAGAGGAGGATCATCCTTTGAACAAGTACACAAAAAACCAGACAATCATCCAGGCCGGCGAGCCCTTTGCCTCCTTCTTCGTCATCGCAGAAGGCAGTGTTTCGGCAGTTTACGATTCCACTCCTGCCTCCAGACCATTTTTGATGAAAAAGGGGGATATTATCGGTATTTTTGAGTTCGGTTTTACGGAATACTCCTTCACCTACACTGCCCTGGAGGACACCCATGTGATCCCGTATTCTTTGACGGATCTCAAGGAGCTTCCTGCCCTTCTCAGTGCGCAGAAGGATTTGGGCCAGTTTCTTCTGATGTCCATGGTGCAGAACATCTCTAAAGTTCTCACCTGTTATTATCAGCTGTCTGAGCAGCAGGAAAAGCTGTACAACTATATTAATACCGCTTCCGACAACTATCAGAAGCTCTGTCAGCTGTACAAGCTCCCCCTGAAAAATCTTCCTGGCAAGGATAAACTCATTCCCTTTTCTCCCACCCATGAGCCTCCGGATTTCTGGATGGAGGAATATTACCAGAGTTTGAAAGCGCCTATTCTGGCGAAGAACCCCATGCTGGCTTCACCTTCCGTGATCATTGGCACTCTGGTGCGCTCTGCAAGGGATATCCACCAGACGATGTACTGCTGCCAGGAGATTCAGGAGTATCTGGATGAAATTTCCCATGTCCTGTTAAATGACAACTATCTGGATCTGTTCGATCTGTATACGGATCTGAATTTCAGGGCAAAAAGTGCCAATAAAGAAACTCCTATCCTGGAAGACCGTCTGAAGAAAATGCTGGCCATTATCCAGTCTCATCCGGCCATCGACAGAAGTCTGGCTGCCAGCCGTATCCAGGAATACCAGAGGAATCTGAAACGGGATCATTCCTATGAGACTACTTCTGAGGAATCCCTGGGTGAAATTCAGGAAAAGCTTGCCCATTCCCTGGATATCATTCTGGAATATGCGGATTCCACCCATGCTGCATGCAATGAATTCAGAAAGTATATTGAACAGTACCGGGAGCTTCCGGATAAGAACTCCCTTGACCGGGATGCAGAATATATCCGCAAACAGCTGACCCGTCTCTTCAATATTATTTATACGGAAACCTTCCAGATCGCTCTCCATGATCCCACCCCTCCGCTGGTGGTCATGATGTTCTTAAACTTTGGTTATGTGGATGCAGAGCTGGCCGGCATCAACAATGCTGCCTACCTGTACTCCATCGCCAAAAACTACCAGGGCGATCCGGCAAACGGGGTATATACCCTCTACGAATGGATCACCGCCATCTCCCGTGGAGAAAAACACCCCAGCCGTAATGAATTGTCTCAGGACTATATCGCCTATATCCAAACCCTGCGGGCACAGGGCAAGGTTGATGCCCAGACCGCCCAGGCTATGCAGGATGACAATCTGGGTAAGGTCATGTACGAGCTGGAAAATATGTTCCCCGTGGTAAACAAGGTTACCCATGGCCATTTCAAGACCTTCTGTCCCGTTTTTATTGAAGGTAATGTAGTAAAGAGCCTGGAATCCTCTCTGACTACCCCCTATCGCTTACATGAGGCCCTGGACAAAATTCTGGCAGTAGATTTTTCTGCCTTCTACCGGTCCTTCCTCTTTACGGACGAAAAGGTGGGCATGAAAGAGACTATCGATGTGGATGTTAAGCCCGACTTTATCCTTATGCCCAACGTGGGCTGTGCCGGTATCTGCTGGCAGGAGATCGAAGGCATGCAGCGCTCCACACCCGGACGTATGATGGTTTCCGCCTTCCACATGGAAAGTCTGGAAAAAACTCTGGTGGGGATGATCGGTGACTTTCGCTGGGAGCTCTGCCGCCGTGTGCAGGGTATGCGTTGGAATGATGTTACTGAACACTCTCTTACCAGTGACTACTATGACTATGTCATGTTTTATGCCAAAAATAAGGAGCTGTCCCAGGACGCCAAGGAAAAGGTTAAACAGTCTCTGGCAAGGGCCCGTAACAGCTATAAGAATATGTTCATAGCCGATTACCGAAACTGGGTATTATCGGAAGCAAAGGGTACGGTCAAACTGAATAAGGTTGCGAGACAGATTTTCTCCACCTACTGTCCGTTTACGGCAGGCATCTGTGAAAACCTGATGACCAATGGTGCCTTTACCGAAGCTCTGCAGAAATACACCCTCAAGAAAAAACAGCGTCTGCATCATCTTAGCAAGGTGGTACAAAAATATACTGTCCAGGGCAAAGCCATTCCCGAACCTATTGAGAAGCAGATCCGCCTGATCGACAAATAAACTTTTGATATAATCAGAAAGGTAAGGCTTCAGGACAAGTTCCAAAGTCCTGAATTCTGTAAAAACGAGATGAAGTTTTCCGCATTGTTTTTTAAAAAGACCCTGCGGTATCTGTTAAAGCCCCTGTCCTTCCTTCCGGCACTGATGATGATGTATGTGATCTACTCCTTCTCAGCACAGACCGGAGAAGTGTCAGGGACTTTAAGTTATGAGACCAGTAAAGCCATCGTTCTGGCCTATAACCGGATACTGGATAAGGGATATTCCAATGACATTCTGAACATACTGATTTTTGAGATCCATCCTCTCGTGCGCAAGCTGGCCCACGTGGGGGTGTATTTTGCTCTGGCCATTACTGTAGCCTTTCCCCTGTACGTTTATCGTATACGGGGATTCTTCCTTTTTCTCACAGGTGGCGTTTTCTGCGTACTGTTTGCCTTTCTGGATGAGTATCACCAGTCCTTCGTTGCAGGGCGGGGCCCCTCCGTAAGAGATGTAGGTATCGACAGCATCGGCATCGTTCTGGGACTGGTGGTCGCCCAGCTGATCTGCTATATTGGCCGCAAAACCGTTTTTAAACCCTTGTCTTTGGAAAAATGGAGACAGAAAAAGAAGGTTTATGAAGCAAGGCAGAGCAGCCCGGATACTCCGGTTGCTGACCGGGAGTGACAGACACATCAAAAATGACAGCAATATCAATATATAATGGAGGAGCCATCCCTTGATCGTAAATGAAGAAAAACAGGCACGGGCCATACTGGTCGGTGTAAATCTGAACAATGATCCCGGCTTTGAACATTGCCTTAAAGAATTGAAGGAGCTGGCACGTGCCTGCCACATGGAAGTCGTCTGCATCCACAGTCAGAACCTCTCCTCTCCCAATGCCGCCCTTTATATCGGAAGCGGTAAATTGGAGGAGGTGAAGGAGAGCCTTGTGATGTATGAAGCGGATACGGTAATCTTTGACAATGCCCTCTCTCCTGTTCAGGTACGAAATCTGAGTAAAGAGCTGGATGCCCTGATTCTGGATCGTACCTCACTGATCCTTCGTATTTTTGAAGAAAGGGCCAAAACCGGAGAAGCCAGGATGCAGGTGGAACTGGCCAAATACCAATACATGCTTCCCCGTCTGGTGGGGCTTCGGGATAACTTAAGCCGCCAGGGTGGAGCCAGTGGTTCCCTAAGTAACAAAGGAGCCGGAGAAAAGAAGCTGGAGCTGGACAGACGGCGCATTGAAAAGCATATCAGCGAATTAAAGTTTCAGCTGAATGCCATGGAACTAAGTAAGGCAACCATGCGTAAAAAGCGCAATCTTTCTGCCCTTTCCCAGGTGGCCCTTGTGGGCTATACCAATGCCGGTAAATCCACCATATTAAATCAGCTGGTCTCCCGTTTTTCCCAGGATGAGTCTAAGCTGGTTCTGGAAAAAGATATGCTCTTTGCCACTCTGGAAACCAAGGTGCGTCAGATTGCACCACCCGGAAAGAAGCCTTTTTTACTTTCAGATACCGTAGGCTTTATCGACAAGCTGCCCCATCAGCTGATCAAGGCCTTTCGCTCTACTTTGCAGGAGGTAAAGGAAGCCGACCTTCTCCTCCATGTGGTGGACTACAGCGATCCGGATATGGATGAGCATCTTCGGGTCACCCGGGAGACTTTGCAGGAGCTTTCCGCCTCCCACATCCCGGTTCTGTACGTATTTAATAAGGTGGATAAGACGGCAGATGTCGCTTATGGCTCTCAGGAGTTTTATGACCCCCTCCCCTGTCCCGGACAGGCCCCGGATCAACCCGGCTCCTCCTTTCCCCGACAGGCGCAGGATAATCAAGGCTCTTCCTTTTCCCGGCAGATTGGAGACAAGCTCTACCTTTCTGCCAGAACCGGGGAAGGGATCGACCTCCTTTTAAATGCCATCGAAAAAGCCCTGAGCGAAGGAGATAAGGAGGTCACTCTTCTCCTTCCCTTCTCTCAGGGCCATATCGTATCTTATCTGACCCGGGAAGCCCGGGTGCTTGCCACTGAATATACACCTGACGGCACCCTGCTTACAGTCCGGGGACCGGCAGCCGTCATCGACCGGTTCGGGGAGTTTGCCCTGAGGAAAAGCTGATCGAAGCAGCCTTTCCTTGAACTCCTTCCAAGAGTCATAACATAAAGTCAAGCGACCTGTCAGGGGGGAATTTTATTTGGGGGCAAAGAGGAAAATATTTTCTTCTGATACCCTGCCGGCCGGAAAAAAATGATGAAGCCAGGGCTTTTCTTTCTTAACTGGGCAAATGCAAAAAAACAGCAGTATAATACCCCGCCTGGACGATGATTTGGGGCAGAGCGTGTGAAAAAATTGCTATATGCCCAACAAGCTAATTATATGGGCAAAAAACAGGCATTTTTCTTGGTCTCTGCTGAAAAAAGGGGCAGGGAAGCCGATTTTTTTTGCCTATGCCCCATTAAGGAGTAGCCGCTTGCCTACAGTCTGAAGATCAAGGTTTTTACTTCTTCCCACAGCATTTCTTGTATTTCTTGCCACTGCCGCAAGGGCAGGGATCGTTGGGATATACCTTGTCCTCTTTTACTACTGTGGTAGAGGATTTCTGCTCCTTATAAAGGGCCTTCCTGGTTTCTTCATCGAAGATGGCTTCCCATTCAGGAAGCTCATACAGCCAGTCTGCCCCGGCCGCTACCATATTCTTGTAAAGAAGAGGCTTATCGAAGCCCAGATTCACCTGGGTATCCTCTTCCATTTCCTCGATGGGATTGGCTTCCTTCAGACTGTCATTGATTCCATCCAGAAATCCGGTCATGGTCATTACACTGACCTCATACTTATCTGCCAGCTCTTTTACGGTTCCGGAAACCACCTCATCGGGATTTTTAAGAAGCTGGGCATAAATCTCCTTCTCCGCTTCAAAATAGGTATTCCAGAAACGCTGCAGATCTCCTCTGTTTGCTGTTTCGGAATATGCCATATCTCTCCATGTTTTTAATAATGCCATCTTATCCTCCATTCCTACTCTATCTGCTGAAAGCTGCCAAAAAAACTACCTTTGATCCCTGCGGGTTATCCGCAAGTAACCTGAAAAATCTGGCCCGGTTCCCTTCTGAGCATAGAGTCATTTCTTTTCCTGCAAATCTTTACTTAGTTTACACCTTTTTCTTCTGCAGGAGCATTTAAACAGTATATCGCAAAATTCCTGCAAAGTCCAGTCCTGCCACCATACTTCCAGGAATCTTCCAGTCATCAGCTTTCCAGCTTACCGATAAACTCCTGTACCCGCAGGTTTTGGGAAGTAAACAGCTGATCCGGACTTCCCTCTTCTACGATCACACCGCCTTCCATGAAGATGATCCTGTCGGAAACCTCCTTGGCAAACTTCATCTCATGGGTAACGATGATCATGGTCATATGTTGTCTGGCAAGCTCCTTGATCACCTTTAACACTTCTCCCGTAAGCTCCGGATCCAGAGCTGAGGTAGGCTCATCAAAAAACAGGACCTGGGGCTGCAGGGCCAGTGCCCTGGCAATGGATACTCTCTGCTGCTGTCCTCCGGAAAGCTGATAAGGATAAGCATCCGCCTTATCCTCCAGACCCAGCTGACGAAGCAGGGTCATGGCCCTCTCTCTGGCTTCCTTTTTGGGAACCTTATCCACAGATACAGGAGCATCCATGATATTTTTCAGCACCGTATAATGGGGAAAGAGGTTGAAATTCTGGAACACCAGACCAAAGGTCCTACTGATACGCTTCGTTTCTGCATGAGAGGCGGTTATCACCTTGCCGTTTTCCTCCCAGACTACCTTCTCTCCCTTATAGCTTAAGCTTCCCCCATCCATCTGCTCCAGCAGGGTTGCACAGCGCAAAAGAGTGGATTTTCCCGAACCAGAGGGGCCGATAATGGACACCACCTCTCCCTTCTTTACCTCCAGGGAAATATCCGAAAGAACCTCCAGCTCTCCAAAGCGCTTTTTCATATGACTGATCTTTACTAAATTCATACGTTTTCTCCTTCTGCCGTCATGAGCATCTCAAGAAATATATCAACGAAACACTAATTATTCAGGACAAGCTCGAAAATTCTGCAAATTTCCTCGCTTTCGGAAATCCATCCAATAGAAAGGCTGAAAAACAGCACTTTGAAAGTAAACTTTCACGATCTGCTTTTCCCCTTTCTACTGTCCTGAATAATTAGCGAAAGTATCTGAATTTTTTCTCTATGTATTCCATCACAAAGGCCACCAGATAATTAAAGATAAAATAGAAAATTCCTGCTAACATCAATGGCATGATGGTAGTCTCCTTGGCACTGATCTGCTTGGCTATGGTGAACATTTCCGACATGGCGATTACAGAGGCCAGGGAGGTATCCTTCACCAGTGTAATGGTCTCATTGGTTACCGGTGGCAGAATCCGTTTTACTACCTGGGGAAAAATGATCTTAAAAAAGGTCTGCACCTTATTATAGCCCAATATTTTTGCCGCTTCATACTGCCCCACAGAAATGGATTCGATTCCCGACCGGTAAATTTCTGCAAAATATGCTGCATAGTTAATGGAAAAGGCGATGATCACCGCAACGAAACGATAGCCTGAAGAAATCTTCATCCCAAAGAGATAAAAAGGGCCGAAATAAACTACCAGAAGCTGCAGCATCAGGGGTGTTCCACGCATAACGGCAATATAAATCTTTACCAGACTCCTTACCAGGAAATTTTTAGACATTCTTCCAAAGGACACTAAAAGGCCCAGAGGAAGAGAAAAAAGCAGGGTAAAGAAAAAGATTTCTACAGAAATCATCATTCCTTTAGCCAGTAACGTGAATATGGTCGACATTGACATAAGGCTTATATCCTTTCATAAGAGAAAAAGCCGTCCCGGCAAAGCTTGTTCTTCCTGAGTGAAGAACAATCCTTACTCCGGGACAGCCCTAAGTTCTAACGTATGAATCCTATTCCAGACATACCAGACCGGACATACCAAAGTCTGCATATTTAGCAACAATTTCATCAAAGGTTCCGTCCTCTACCAGTTCCAGAAGGGTAGATTCTACTGCATCCTTTAAGGAATCATTACCTAATAAGAAACCGATACCATACTGTTCACTTGCCAGTTCCTCTTCCAGAATAACATAGCCTTCGCCACGGGAAGCGATCTGGTAGCTGGCAACACCGATATCCACTGCCAGAGCATCGATAGCACCTGCCTCTAAATCCATGAATGCAGTATTATAGTCTGCGTACTGCTCCATGCTGGCAAAGGTAGCTGCCAGATCAGAACCGGGAGCCTCCTCCAGAGCAGCTAATGCGGAAGAATCCTGCTGTACACCTACGATCTTACCTGCCAGGCCGGCCTGATCCTGGATACCGGAATCTTCTCTTACTACGATTACCTGCTTATTGTTTACATAAGGAACGGACCAGGTATACTTGTCTTCTCTTCCGTTAATGGTAAATCCATTCCAGATACAGTCAATGGCACCGGAGGACAATTCCATATCCTTTGCTGCCCAGTCAATAGGCTTTTTGATCAGCTCCCAGCCGTTTCTGTCACAAACTGCCTGTGCCAGATCCAGGTCAAAGCCTACATACTCACCGTTATCATCCATGTATCCGTAAGGGGGAAACTCAGCGTCAAAGCCCACCGTAAGGGTAGTTCTTTCTTCCAGATTTTCCTCGGTTACAGCCGCTTCTGTCTCTGCCGCTTCACTTTCTGCCTGCACTTCTTCGGTCTGGGCAGTGCTATCAGCCTGAGCACCTGTACTTGTACTGGAACCACAGCCTGCCAATGCAAGCATCATTGTTGCCATAATGGCAGCTACAATTTTCTTTTTCATCATTACCTCTCCTCCTGCCGCTTTAGCAGCGCGATATTTCTTTAGTAATTTACTACACTAAATTAATCGTTCCCTATCTTATCAAATCTCCCCATTCTTGTCAAGCCCTGCCTGTCCGTTCATAACGATTTACGATGTCCATGATCTCGTGCTTATGCTGAGGATAATACTCCATGGTCTTTTTGATCTCCTGCTGTGCCTCTGTGGCCAGTCGTTTGTTGTATTCCATCTGAGTTCTCAGCTTCTGCCGGCGTTCAATGAGGTTGTGACGGATCTCTACCATTTCTTTTTTATCCAGAAGGGCCTGGGTCTGATGGAGCCATACCTCGGGATCATGGAGCTGATACCGTTTAAGTACCTTGATCAGTTCTCTTCTGTGGAAATCCAGCTCTCCCCTGTTCTTCCTGTCCTTGATCCTCTCTTCCTTTTCCTGCTGATACTTTTCCCACAGAACCAGCAGCTCTTTGGCACTGCTTACCTTGTACTTCATGTAATAGTAATCCAGAAGATTCGTATTGTTTACATACCGGATATTTACCGTGTTTTTTAACAGAATGATCTTATTGATTCCCTTCTGGGTTTTGACCAGCTGAGTGCTGCAGTCCAGATATCTCACATAGAGTACGGTAAGGGCAATGGCTCCTCCTCCCAGGGTAAGGATATAACCCAACTGGGTATTCATCTCAAAACCAAACTGAAGAATGGCCAGCATCAGCAGACAGGCCACGGCCGCAACCAGGCAGATCATCACCATCCCCTTGGCATTGGCAATCTCCCGTAAAAGCTCCTGCTTCCGGTATCGGTAGGCATGCTTTTCCCCTTCCAGTTTATTCATATCAGCTTTGATCAGCTCCCGATATTCCTCAGCCTCCTTCATATCCTGATAGGGCTTTGGCATGTCCTCCTCATAGCCCTCCATCAATCTGAACTGTCTTTCTGTCAGCCGGTTCTTCTTCTCCTTATATTGCTGTCTGGCCCCCTCATAGGTAGATATCTTTTTGGCATTCTCCTGAACCGACTCCATCTCCGACTCGGGAAGTGCCTCGATCTCCTCCATATCTTTTAAATAGGCGGTGACCATATTGTATTCCTCTGACAATTGATCCAGCTGAAAGGATGAAGCACTCATCTGCTCCATGCAGCCGGTAATAAACTTCCGTCGCTCAGCCTCGTCACTCATGGATAACATATCCCTGTCTTTCATCAGGGTTTCCCAATCCCAGCTTTCTATGGATGAACCATCCCACTCCAGTTCCAGATCCTCTTCCTCTACCCCCCGCTGAAAATGCTCAATAATGCGGTTCCACCACTTCATCTTTCCTCTCCTTCTGCTGCCCTGGCAGCCTTTTCATCAATTCGCATGGCTCTGAATAGTTACCATTTCCCGGTATGCATCCTTTAAATATTCTATCCTCTCTTTAAGCCTGTCCTGATAAGACCGGGGATCTGCCTGTTTTTCCAGACGGATCCTTTCCAGAAGGCTGGCATTGTGGCTTTCCTGCCAATCTGCCTTCCACTTCTCCAGCTCTTCCTCCAAACGAAGGGAATCCTCGTAGATTTCCTCATTTTCCCGAAGATACTCCAGATATTCTTCCTCCGGCCTGGATAATCGGAGGGCCAATAAATATTGCTGCAGACTGTCCATCCTGCCACCCAGCTGATAAGCCTTCAAAAAATAATTTCCCGCAGCCTCAAAATAAAACAGTCTGGCAAGACACACTCCGCAGCCATGGTAAAGCCTGCTTCTTTGCTCCTTTTCATGATGCTCGGTCTGCTCCAGAAGCCGTCCATATTCCCTGCCTGCAAGGCCGATCTGCCCCCTCTCCAGAAGGGCATCTGCCTTTGCCTTCCGTTTTTGGGAAATGGTCATACTGCTGTTCTCCATAATGGACTCCAGGATTTCCTTTTTTTCCCGGGGCGAAAAAAAGCCGGTATATTCCAGCAGAATATCCACAAACGCCTTCAGGGATACCTTTTTACGCAGAGCCTTTTTAAGCTCTTCCGCCAGTGAAACAAGTCCGCATTCCTTTTCCAGCCACAGGATCAGTGCCTCATTCATCAGTCCCTCTTCCAAAAGGCAGGCATTCTCCCGGATAAAAAAGCACAGCTCCTCTACCGAGTAGATGACGATCCCCATATTTTCCGGCTCATAACCGTTTTTTGCATATTCTCCAAGACATAATCTGATACTCATGTATTTGCTTACTTCCTAATCCCCATGCATGTCGCAAGCTTTACTTACGATACTGCTTAAATAAGAAAGTGAAAAATCTCTGATTTTTCACATCAACTCTATGGTCTCTTCCCAGGATCTGCCGCTGGAGGGATAGAATTGCCCAAATCCTCTGTCCTCAGCCTTAACGGATAAACTGTTTTCAGAAAGCATTTCTGCCTTCAGCCGGATCCGGGTGAGGGCTCCTGCCTGCTCTTTAAGACCCCAGAGCGTCATAGTATATTCCCTGATCAATTTTCCGTTTAAGGGCATGATCCTGAATACCAGTTGGTTGGTCTCCTCCAGAATGACCTCCCACTGTTTTTTGCATTCATACCAGCTGTTTCCTCCGTTTAAGATGGCCAGATAGGATTTTTCTCCCTGTCGGATGAGATCCATTCCCACATTGGCTGACAGCTTGTCCTCTCCCAGATAAACGTAGGTCTCTCCCAGTTTATCCGGATCCAGCTTCTGCAAAAGCCCCTGGCAGGCTCCTTTGCTGTAGAGGTTGTTTCCTCTGAACGCTCTCCTGTTCTGACACAGAAATTTCAGACTTTCCCTATACCAGTCCCCGTTAAAGCCGTCACCGATCAGATAGACTGCTGTCACGTTTCTTTCGGAAAAATCCCTCCTGCAGCAGTCCAGAAAGAAATCGTCTTTTTCTTCATCCGAGCGGTGAAAGAGAGCTTTTCCTTGCGGATACTCCTCTTTTTCCACTACCGTTACCAGAGGAGTGGTGTTTTTGTTAATAAAAAGCCGATAGCTGATGAGCCCTTCCTTTTCCCACTCATAAAGCATGACCTGCCCCTTCCATAGGCTTTGGTCGGTATGCAGATTGTACCAGAAAAAGCTTTCCTCTTTTCCCATAAACATGATTTCCACATCCGTAAGCTGCAGATACTCCGTCATCTCCCGCAAAGCCCTGATCTTAACGGTGTCCGGCCGGTCGATCACAAACATGATGGCGGCCACCTGCCTGAGACTGGTTTCCAGACTTAACAGGGAAAGACTTTTTTTTACATAGAGGGCCAGCAATGCCCTTGGGTTATAGGTTTCTTCTCCCAGCCGGATATCCCCTCCCTCATAGGCAGCTTCTAAGAGGTTTCCTATATAGCCTTCCTCCGAAAGCTTCCGCTTCTCCACAGCATCCCTTCCCATGATCCAAAGCTTCTCCTCAGAGAGACGATAAAGGCACAGAGGCAGCTGATATTCCTCCTTGCCTGCCACCATGGAAAAGGTAAAGGGCTGGTTCTCCCCAATCTTTAACAGACTGATCTGGGCATATTCCCCGAAAAGCTGATAACCGATCAGAAACCTGCCGTTATTCTTTTTTCGAAAACTCTCTTTTCCAAATCGCATGGATCTTCCCTTCTCCCTGTCAGTTACTCAAAAAGGCCTTCTTCACCAGATCATCCAGCCGCCAGTATTCTTCCAGCAATTCTTCTGCCTCGGCATACTCCCGCCTGTCCAGTGCCTCTGCCATTTGATTGATCATTCCAAAACGGCTTTTTTTTCCGTAAAGAGGTTCCTCTTTTCTGTTCAGGATACCTTTCTGCGTAAGCTGCTCCTGATTTTCCTGCTGGGCAATGATATAATACTCCAATTCCTCTTTGGAAAAAAGAACGAACTCCCTGGAAAAAAGACCGCCGTAAAGCTCATCCATATTCTCCGACAGATAGGCCGCAGCTTCCCCTGCTTCCTTTTCCCGGTAGTGCAGCACTACCCGTTCATCCGCATTTCCCTGATAAAACAGGATGCTTTTATCAGAGAGGATTTCCATTTCCGGATAGTCTTTATAGGCGTACAAAAAGGGAAAATGCCACTCTTTTCGCCTCAGTGCTTCCCATAAAAAATCCCTGATGATCTCCTCTTCTTCCGGCTTCTTTTCCTCCGGAAAGAGGGCAAAATACTTCAGACAGGCGAGATGGGTGATGGGATGAAGCCGCTCACTTCTTCCATAGACTCTCAGGATATCCCGGATAAAATATCCGTCCATTTCCCTTCTGTCCGCCAGATACTCTCTGGCACACCAGGTAAGATAAGCCGCTTCCAGAGGTGTTTTTGCTCCCTCTGCCACATAGGCCTTAAAGATTTGTACATCCTCTTTTACATTGGTTCCGGAAAAAAGTATCTGGGCCAGAATCCGCTCACTGAGCTTATAAACTTCACCATCAAACTCTTTTGCAGCCTGAAATAAAGCAGCCATCTGCCGGCAGCCTCCGCGGTAATTTTCAGCCAGGAAATTCAATAATGCCGGATTATATTTCCCCTTTTGCCAGGCTGTATCCATTAGCCAGAGAAGATCTTCCTTCTCCTCTGTGTCTTCCTCCAGCATATAAGTCCCGATCCTGACCAGTGATTTGGGATTTACCTGTTCGGGTCCGTAGACCAGAACAAAATGGTAGGCTTTTTCATAATAGCCTCTGGCGATCATTTGATCGATCAGCTTTTCTCTCTCTTTTCGATCAAGAGCGTCGGGAGTACAGTTCTCCAGCCAGTTGTCCAACTCCATCATCCGGTCTGCTTCCTCATAATAGTCCATAAGACGGCTTCTCAGCAGCTGTTTTTCCTCTTCCTTTACTTCCGGATATTCAGATAAAAAAACAAAATGCTCTTCATTTTCTTCCCTTACCGGCTGCCAGCCTCCCTTCTCCTCGCAGCAGTACAGGGCAAGCCCCAAATCATCACAGGTATAGGTCCCCAGACATTTGGACAGGGAATCAAGATCTACGAAGGCTGAGGGATGCTCCTCCTCCTTAACCAGAAACCTCTCTCCCCATCGGTTTTCCCTGAACAGAAGATAATTTTTCCCAAAAAGAGGCAGTCTGGCTCTTCCCTGGTAAAATTCTCCCCTGGTTTCTTCTTTAAGGTGCTTATGTACAGCGATCAGGTACTCATCTGCCTCCTCTTTTCCGTAAAAGGAGTGGATAAACATGATTTTTTCCAGTGCCGATGCATTATCGGGAGTAAGCATATCCGGCACCAGAAGATGCTCATACAGATAGCCCAGATCCCGGTTGATCTTTCCGCTGTAAAGCTGCTTTACCATGAACCTTTCTATCCGCGGCGCATAGGCCAGATACAGATCCTCCATAGTCTCCCTCTGTTCATGTACATACCGGTAAAGATAAGCGGCATTAGGATAGCTTAGGCTGGTTTCATAGGAAAAGTACAACAGGACCATACGGGGGATGTCTATTTTTTTGCTTCTGTCCAAAGACAGCATATAGTATTCATAAAGGCGGGTTATCTTTAGCCCTTCCAGAACTGCCCGCTCATACCAGGGGAAATAACGATTCTCTTTCTTATTTCCCTTGATCAGCAGACTGCAGAGAGACTGCAGCATTTCCGGATTATCCTCTGTCAGGCAGATAGACTCCAGCAGTCTGAACAGTCCTTCAGAGTATTCCTTTTCTCTGAGGGAGAGATACTGTACGATTCCCTTTACCTCCTCAGAGAGCATACAGCGGCTCTGCCCGAAACGAAGGATCCTCAGCTCCAAACTTCCCAGCTCCATCAAAAGCGTGGGCTGGAAATTCAACAACATAACGGCCTCCGTATACAGTACGGGACTGGTGCAGCCTGCCCGAAAAACCTCCAGCAGAAAATCCCATTTTTTCATCACACTGTTAACCGTATCAGAACTGCTGACGATACTGCCGCCATGAAACTCCCGAGACAGATGAAGCATCAGCCAGGCAATCTGCCAGCTGCTCTCATTTTGGTAATACAATTCCTCTACCTTTTCCCTGACCTTTTCCTGATACTCCACATCCTCATTTAACAGAGTATTAAGGTAGAGATAATAGGCATAGGCTACCGGATCCTTATCCTCCTGGATCATCCTGCCCACTCTGTCCAAATGCCATTTGCCCTCCAGGCGCTTGTCTGTGCTGATATATAAATGTGCCATAAAAAGCTTTCCCTGGGGATTACGTTCATCCGTAAAACGCATCTTCCCCAGAATCTGCTCCGTTTCCTTACGCCAGCGGGAGGCCGCAATCCTCTTGGCTCTGAAATCCACATACAGCTCCGTCAGCTGGACCTTCATCTGCTTTATGCTGCGCCGTTTTTCTATGGCCACCCTCATCCGGTGATGCTGATTCTGATTTACCTCGATCCGAATGGTCATACTCCCGTAGGCATGCTCCAGAAAAACAGCTCCGTAATTTTTTCCCCGATGAAGCCTGTCCACATGGAAATAAACCGGAAGGTGACAGGAATTTCCCAGAAAATCGGATTCCTCCAAAACATCTTTTTCCAGACTTAAAAAATCTCCCTCTTTTTTCAGACGAAGTTTCGTATATCCCCATCCTTCTCTGTCGATCCGGATTTCTTCCTTCTGATCCTCCTCCATGTTTTCAAAGGTCAGAATTTCCTTTTCCAGATGATAAACTACCGGCGTCTTCTTGCGGATAGCCAGAAGAAACTCTTCTACACACTGTTCACTTCCGGTAGACTTAAGTCCCCGGTAAAGCTCCTTTTCTTCTCCCCTGGCAGACTCCAGAAGTTCAGAAAACTCCGGAGAAAAAAACAGATTTACTGCCTCCTCCCAGCTGCTTCGGGCCAGATTGGTAAAGTGAAACAGATTGCGTATCTCTCCCAGAGAGGATTCCAGTCTCACTTCTCTGGGACGGATCACATAGGAAATTTCTGCTTCCCCGCTGTTGGAGATGAAAGTCAGGATCCCTTCCACTGCTTCTTTCTGTTTGGGACCTCTTCCTTCAAAAGAGAGGTGGATTTCCACTTCCTCTCCCTGGAATTTGACCGGATCAATCTTCAATCGGGGATCCGGACAGGTCAGATAACCCTTCAGCAGCTTTCCCTCCCGGCTCTTTGCCCTGAAGTTTCCTGCTGCCTGGTTATTCTCCAGATAAAGCTCAATTTTTTCACAGGAAAACTGTAAATCCTGTAGCTTGTTCATCTTAATTGCATCCTTCCTTTTCAAGGCATAGTTTCTGTTATTATAGCACTAAATAAGACCCCTTGGCAACTTGAGCAGCTCCCCGTGTAATCTTTTTGATAACGATTCAGCAGAAGGCTGGACTGTTACTCTTTTAGGCTCAGCTGCATATTCTGGTAGTAAACCCGCCGAAGGAATACACTATGCCAGATTTTTATGAAGGAAATTTACAAGTAAATGTTACAGAAGAAGGAATTTTGCTCCCTATTGAAAATGCCACTGTTACCATTACGGATACCGGAAATCCGGAGGTGATCGTGGATCAGCTTACCACAGATTCCTCGGGACAAACGGCTGTGTTTCCTCTTACGGCTCCCAGCCCCGAATACAGTCTGGATCCCCAGCAGCTGCAGCAGCCCTATTCAGAATATAACTGTCTCGTTCAGGCCCCCGGCTATGAGAGCAAGCTGGTCTCTGCCATGCAGATCCTTGCCGGTACTCGCTCCCTGCAGCCTATTCAGCTAAGACCTGTTGCTCCCGGCCGTTCTCCCTCTTCAACAGTGATCCCCGCCCATACCCTTTACGGGGAATACCCGGCCAAAATACCGGAGCCGGAGGTAAAGCCTATGGCAGAAAGCGGAGAAATCATTTTAAGCCGTATCGTTATCCCCGAATACATCGTGGTCCACGATGGAGTCCCCTCCGATCCCACCGCCCCCAATTACTACGTCAAATACAAGGATTACATCAAAAATGTAGCCAGCTCGGAAATCTATGCCACCTGGCCGGAAAGCACCATTTATGCCAACCTCCTGGTGATCATGTCCTTTACCATGAACCGGGTATATACGGAATATTATCGGGGCCGTGGCTACGACTTTACCATTACCTCCAGCACCGCCTTTGATCAGAAATGGATGCGTGACCGGAATATTTTTGAAAATATCGATTTTCTTGTGGACAGTATTTTTAACAACTTCCTTTCCCGTCCCGGCATCCGTCAGCCCATCCTCACCGGCTACTGCGATGGAAACCGGGTAAGCTGTGAGGGCTTAAGCCAGTGGGGCTCCAAGTCCCTGGGGGATGCCGGCTACAGTGCTATCGACATCATCCACTACTATTACGGCAGTGACATGTACATCAATGAGGCAGAAACCATCAGCGGTGTTCCCTCCTCCTGGCCCGGTTATACCCTGACCATAGGCTCCTCCGGTCCCAAGGTGGAGCAGGTCCAGGAGCACCTGAACCGAATTGCCAGAAATTATCCTGCCATTCCCACCATCACTGCCGACGGCATCTACGGAGAGGCCACCTCCGAAGCAGTAAAAGCTTTCCAGAAGATCTTCGATCTGCCCCAGAGCGGTACGGTGGATTTTCCCACCTGGTACACCATCTCTGATATCTATGTGGGTGTCACCCGCATAGCAGAGCCGGGTGCCTACTAAGGAAATGCTGATTAAATCAGTGTTTTCTTAGGTAAACTGCAGCAAAAAAGGTACCGTTGGAAAACCTGTAAAAAGATTTCCATCAGTACCTTTTTCTTCCTGTTTTATTTCTTTTATTTCGTCAGTAAGAGCATGATGTCGTTGCTTCTTTGAATGAATTTGCTCATGGCGTCGGCATCCAGGGGTGCATGCTGGATTTTGGCCAGATCATAGAGCTGTTCACAGATCATTTTGCTGTTTTCTCCCTCCTGGTTTTCGGTCACATACTGTACCAGGGGATGGTTTGCGTTAAGGATCAGGGTTTCTCCTTCTTTTCCACCGAACATGGACATATCCATGCCGGGCATAGCATACATCTTCATCATATCCTGCATACGACGGCTTTCTTCTGACAGGGTGATGACGGAAGCCACCTTCTTATTCTTCAGCTTCTCCATCTTGATCTGAAGACCATCATTTTTCAGGGCTTTCTTAAACAGCTTTCCCAGGCTCTCTGCCTGTGCAGCCAATTCTTCCTGAACCTTCTTGCTGGTCTTTGCCTTCATGGTATCGGTCACATCCGCATCAATACGCATGAATTTAATGTGCTCATTCTTGCTTTCCAGCTGGGAAATAAAAGGCTGGTCAATATTGTGGGTAAGGATGATGGCATCCATCTTTGCCGCCTTGAACATGTTGATATACTGGCTCTGCTGGCGCTCATCGGTGACGTAGTAGATCACCTTCTCCTTAGCTTCTGCTCCGGAAGCGGCTTCCTCTCCTTCAGAGGCCTCTGCTTCTTCGCTTTCGGAAACCACCTCTGCTTCTACCGCATTTCCATTCTCATCCTGTGCCTTTCCTTCTTCCCCTTCTTCATCAATGGGTTTAACCTCCAGACACTCCGGCAGGGTCAGATATTTTCCTTCCAGGTTCTTAAAGAGAATGTAATCGGTCATCTTTTCACAGAATTTATCATCCTTCAGGCAACCAAATTTGATGAAGGGACTGATGTCATCCCAATACTTATCATACTCTTCTTTTTCGGTCTTGCACATACCGGAAAGCTTGTCCGCCACCTTTTTGGTAATATATTCGGAAATCTTCTTTACGAAGCCGTCGTTTTGCAGGGCACTTCTGGAAACGTTGAGTGGCAGGTCCGGGCAGTCGATCACGCCCTTTAACAGGAGTAAAAATTCCGGAATGACCTCCTTGATATTATCCGCAATAAATACCTGGTTATTGTAGAGCTTAATGGTTCCCTCAATGGATTCATACTCCATATTGATCTTGGGGAAGTACAGTATTCCTTTCAGGTTAAAGGGATAGTCCATATTCAGATGGATCCAGAACAGAGGCTCCTTATAATCCTTGAATACCTTCCGATAGAAGTCCTGGTAATCCTCTTTAGTGCACTCATTGGGATGCCTGGTCCAAAGGGGATTGGTATCATTTAACAGCTCAGGACGCTTTTTGATCTTTAACTTGACCGGCTCTTCCTCTTCTCCCTCTTTTTTCTCCGGCTGGATGGTCTCCACCACCTCATCCGTAGGAAGCTTCTCACTTTCGGGGATCACCTGTGTCTCCGTGGTTTCTGCCTGGGAAAGGTAGATTTCCATAGGCATAAAGGAACAGTACTTCTGAATCACCTCTCTGGCCTTATACAGATTGCAGAACTCCAGCACATCCTCATTGATAAAGAGGGTGATGGTGGTTCCTACCTCCTGCTTTGTTCCCTCGGTCATGGAAAATTCCGTACCGCCGTCACACTCCCAGTGTACAGCCTTTGCCCCCTCGGTATAAGAAAGGGTATCAATATGCACCTCATCTGCTACCATGAAGGCTGAGTAGAAGCCCAGACCGAAGTGGCCGATGATCTGATCCTCATTGGTCTTATCCTTATATTTTTCGATGAAATCCGTAGCACCGGAGAAGGCGATCTGGTTGATATACTCTTCCACCTCTGCCTCCGTCATTCCGATACCATTATCCTTGAAGATCAGGGTTTTTTCCTTCGGATTCACGATTACCTCAACCTTCCCCTTATACGCCTCGGGAAGGCTGTATTCTCCCATCATATCCAGTTTTTTCAACTTGGTGATGGCATCACAGCCATTGGAGATCAATTCCCGGAAAAAAATATCATGGTCGGAATACAACCATTTTTTTATAATGGGAAAAATATTTTCACTGTTAATTGATAGTGTTCCGTGTTTATCTGCCATTGTGCATCACTTTCCTTTCCTTGAAAAACATTTCTTTATTTAGCAGTATATCCCCAGAAAAAATAAAAGTCAACGAAAAATTAGCACTCAACCGAATTGAGTGCTAATAATCCTGTTTAACCCTTGATTTTACAGGGGTTTATAAATCTTAAATTTTTCTAAATCCACTGAGAAAAGCCATTTTCCCCTATATATTCTTCATAGATAGTAAAAAAATCATCTGTGTCCACTTCTTCATCCCGGATCAGACTGACCTTTTCCCAAAGTGAGGTATTGAAGGCTTTGGTCAGGCCTTCTGCAAAGTCTGAATAACGTTCATCAAAAACCTCTTTCCTTTTTTCTTCTACGATCTGGACCTTATTGGCATCCGTCTCTTCCTGATTAAAGGTGGTAATGCATTTGATAATGTGATAACCGTATTCTGTTTCCACTACCTCACTGATCTCTCCTTTTCCCAGATTGAAGGCTGCTGCTTCAAAGCTCTCGTTCATCTGCCCCTTCCTGAAGGAGTACTGGGCTTGGGTATCCTCATTATACGTGTCCACCAGAAGGTTAAAATCCTTGCCTGCTGCCGCCTCTTCCCAGACCCCCAGGGCCAGCTCATAGGCCTCCTTCTTCCTGCTTTCGGAAAACTCCTGCTTTTTTCCTTCCTCATCCAGAGTATAGGTTTTGATTAGGATATGCTCCACGGTAATGGTCCTGGCCTCGTCATCACTGACCTCCGGATTAATATCCCGGATAATGTAGTCATAGACCTTATTGGCAAGAGCATACTCCCGGTAGAGCTGCCTGATAGTATCACGGTTTACCCCCATGGTCTGTATCTCTCTTGCATTCAGTCCGGAATAATAGGCCTGGGCTGCTTCCCTGATCTTCTCCTCTTCTTCTCTGGTCAGCTCCACCCCTTCCTTTTCGGCAAGAAGGTTCATGGCTTTTATCTGGGAGATCTGTGCCAGAACCATCTCCTTGACATTGTCTTCCAGCGTAATTCCTTCCAGATTGGTCTCCCAGATTTTCTCTCCGTAAACCTTTTCATAGCGGCAGGCCGTAGTAGTCAGATAGACCATCAGCTCAGGGAGACTGCAGGAGGTCTGCTCAATCCGAAAGACCTCATTTTTTCCAAAGCCCGTATAGAAGACAATTTTTGTCGTCCCCTCTTTGCAGCCGGTAAACAGCAGGAGACTGATCAGGCAGACTAAAAGCAAACTATAGTTCTTTTTTCGTCCGGGTTTTCTTTCTTTCTTTTTCATGCTTTCATTGTACAGAAAAAAAGAATTAAACACAATTGATAATTTTGGCATTACTGAATCCTGTTTTTGTTTTTGTCACCAGAATCTGCAGGGGGATCCTACGTTTCAGCTCCTCCACATGGGAAATGATCCCCACCAGACGATTCCCCTCACTTAAGGAGGCCAGGACCGCCAGTGCCTGCTGCAGGGCATCTTCATCCAAAGATCCGAAGCCTTCATCCACAAACATGGTGTCCAGCCGTATTCCCCCCGAACAGGCCTGAATCTCATCGGAAAGTCCCAGAGCCAGACAGAGGGATGCCATAAAGGCCTCGCCCCCGGAAAGCGTCTTAACATGGCGGACAGAACCGTTATAGTGGTCGATCACCTCCAGATCCAGACCTCCCTGGCTTCGGTTATTCTCCGTATCCTTCTTTCTTATCAGGGTATACTGGCCTCCACTCATCTGCTCCAGACGCAGATTGGCCTGCTCCAGTATCCGTTCAAAATAGGCCATCTGTACATAGGTCTCCAGCATAATCTTACTTTTATCTGCCTGCCTTCCGTTAGCCGTATCATTAAGCGCCTTGAGCCAGCCATAGATTTCTTCCTTTTTTGTAAGAAGGGCTGCCTTATGCCGGATCTTTTCCAGGGCAAAGCGGTTCTTTTCCAGCCGGTGTCCGCGTGTCTCATTCCGGGCTCCAATCTCCTTTTTCCGGTCACTGATCTTTTGATAGGACAAAGAAAGCTCATCCAGGCTCTTTTCGGTGGTTTCTGCCAGCTCCTTCCTGCCGGCCTGTATCTCTCCTTCCAGCAGGGCCTGCTCCTGCAAAAGCCGGCTTCTGGTCTTTTCTGCTTCCTCAGACTCCCGCGAAATCTTCTCGCTTTCCCGCTTCCACTGATCAAGCTGCTGCTTCATCTTTTTCCTGTCCGGAAGCTGCAGCCCATCTCCGAGAAGCTCTTTCAACTTTCTTTCCTTTTCTTCCACCTTCCCTTTTAATCCGGCTGCCCTCTGGTTCAGCTCCAGAAGCTCCTTTTCCTTTTCTTCCAGCTTTCTTTTCGCCTGCTGCCACTGCTCCTTTGTGGGAGCCTCCTCAGTAACCCTGGCCGGATGAGGGTGCTCACATGAGCCGCAGACGGGGCAGGGCTGCCCCGGGATCAAGGTGGTGGAAAGAATGCCTGCCTGACCGTCCAGAAAGGCCTGTTCGATCCTCTGGTAATTTTCCCGAAAGAGCTGCCTTAGCCTGCCTGACTCCCGATAGGCCTCCAAAGCCCTGCTGTAGGAGGCTTTAAGCCGATGAAATTCATCCTTTTCCCTCTCCAGTTCTTCCAGACGGACAAGCTGCTCCTTCAGAGCTGCCATTTTTTCCGCCAGCTGCTCCTGTATGGGCAGATGCTCCTTTGCCCTTATACAGCGTTCCCTGGCTTCTCTGAGCCTTTCTGTATTCTGCTTCTGCCTGTTCTGCTTTTCTTCCAGTTCTTTTTCCAGTCTCTCCCGCCGCCTGGCCTCATTCATTCCTGCTGTCAGCTCCTGCAGCTGTTTTTCCCATTCCAAAAGAGTCCTTCTTTCCTCCAGACTTTCTTCTGTCTCTTCTTCTACCAGTTTTTCCAAAAGAGAGATCACCTCCCCGGTGATCAGCTTTCCCTGAAGAGCTGCCTGCCAGACCTCCCACAGCTCATGGGCCGCCTCACAATGGGTACCACCGATATACTGGGCAATGCTCTTTCTCAGATCCTCACATTCTCCGTAGAGCCTGCGGAAATCCCTTCCGATTTCATTCTGAAGAAGTTCATATTTCTGAGTATTGAAAATCTGACGAAAAATCTTCATCCTCTCTTCAGTAGAAGCAAGGAGCAGCTTTAAAAAATCTCCCTGGGCAATCATGGCGATCTGCGTAAACTGCTGTCTGTTTACCCCCAGAATTTCTCCGATCCTGGCTGTCACCTCCGTGGTTTTCGTCACCAGCCTTCCTCCCGGTTCCACAAGCTCTCCGATTTCATTCTGCCAGGTCATCCCCTCGCCTCTTTCCTTGGGCCGTAAATATCTGGGAGTACGCCTCACCCGGTATTCCCTCCCCCGGCAGGAAAAGACCAGCTCCACAAAGGTAGGTGTCCCCGGCTTTGCATATTTACTGCGAAACATTTCCGGCTTCCGGTTGTCTCCGCTGGCTTCTCCGTAAAGGGCATAGGTGATGGCATCAAATATGGTGGTTTTACCCGCCCCCGTATCTCCGGTGATCAGATACAGCCCCCGCTCTCCCAGGAGGCGAAAATCCAGGCTGATCCGGTCTGCATAGGGGCCAAAGGCCGACAGGGTCAATAACAGAGGTCTCATAAGCTTTCTCCCTTCCAGATGGTTTCCATTTTTTCCTGCAGATAGGCCAACTGCTTCTCATTCAGCGGCTGGTTGTTCATTTCCTCATAAAAACCGGCAAAGAGCTGTTCAGGAGACAGAATAGCATGCTCCTTTCTGACCCGGATTTCCCGGTTCGTTCTGGTCCGGGTATTGTCATACTCCAGATGCAGTAAACCGGAATAGACCAGTGACAGTCGGTTAAAGGCATCGGGAACATCCTCCTCATCCAAAAGAGTAATCTGCACATAGGCCTCTCTTACCCTGTCGGAAATATCTTCTTTTTCCATCAGATTCAGAAATTCCCCCTTAAGACGGAGTACCTCCCGCCTGGGAGTAAGAGGATATTCCCTGATTTTTACCTGTCCTTTTTCTCCCAGCTCTATCACTGTAACCGACTTTTTATCTTCACTTTCTGAAAACGAATATTTTAAAGGGGTTCCTGAATAACGAACCTCCTTTCTTCCTACCCACTGCGGGCGGTGCAGATGTCCCAGAGCCACATAGTCAAAATCGGCAAACACTTCTGCCGCCACGTGATCCAAACCGCCCACGGACACTTCCTCCGAATCACTTCTTGATGCACCCAGAACAAACTGGTGGGCCACTAAAACGTTTCTCTTCGTAGAATCAATCGACATCTGCCGGATTGCCACCTCCATAGCCTGGGTATAATCGGTAATCTCCTCCTTGGGATAAAAATGGCGCACATGCAGCGGCTTGATAAAGGGCAGAAGCCAGACGGTCACCTCCCCAAACTCGTCCTCCAGGGTGATTCCCTCTGCCTCTCCCTGATAAACCGGAGAAAGATAGACCCCTGCCAGTTTCGTCAGTCTGCCCAGAAAGGCGATCCGTTCCGGAGAATCGTGGTTGCCGCTGATGACAAAAACCCGGCATTTTTCTTCTGCCAGCCTTACCAGAAAGCTGTCAAATAGGGCCACTGCCTCCGCCGGCGGATAAATCTTATCATAAATATCTCCCGCCAGAAGGAGAGCATCCGGCTTTTCTTCTTTCACTATGTTAAGAATTTCTTCCAGAATGTACTCCTGATCCCCCAAAAGGGAGAGCTGATGCAGCTTCTTTCCTAAATGTAAATCCGATAGATGTATAAACTTCATTCTTCACCTCTTACAGAGGATAACAGTAAGTAAAGAAAGCCTTCTGCAACATCCTCCTGCTTAAATCAATAAGTAAGTGTTCTGTTAGAAACAGGCAGGTCAGCCTTAGGTCTGACCTGCCTGTGATTCATTTTATTGGTTTTTCCGGTTCCAAACTGGGAATCAAAGCTGGAAAGCTTCCATCTCTGCCTTTAAGGAATCTGCAATTTCCTTCAACTCTCCGGAGTTACGGCTGATGGCAGCCATATGGCCTCCCACCTCGGCTACGGAAGCAGAAGTTTCCTCCGTACTTGCAGCATTTTCCTCAGCTATTGCCGTCAGATTGGAAACCACATCTACCACATTTCCCCTTGCCTCATCAATCTGATTCATCTTATCTGCAATCACATTGATGCTGTCCATGGTCTTTCCGATTCCCTCCTGCACCCGGGCAAAGCAGTCTCGGGTCAGTCCCACATTTTTATCCTGCTCTTCCATAACTTCCTTGACCTCATCCATGGTCTGTACTGCCTTCTGGGAATCAGTGATCAATTCATTAATAACCTCTTCAATCTGCTTGGCCGATTCATTGGACTGTTCTGCCAGCTTCTGGATCTGGCCTGCCACTACTGCGAAGCCCCGGCCCTGTTCTCCTGCCCGCGCTGCCTCAATGGTAGCATTTAAGGAAAGAAGGTTGGTTTCTTCGGCGATGGAGGTGATCAGCTCTGTTGCCTCACGAATCTTCAAAGCGGATTCATTGGTCGTATTGGTCTGTTCATAAATAATATTGATGGCACTGGTGGCATGCTCATTGATCTTTTCCAAAACACCCAGAGTACGGGCCGCCTCGTTGCCGGCCTCCATCATCTGGCGGGAATGTTCACCCAGAAGTCCCATTTCCTCAGCACTCTCTGCAATCATATCTCCCATCCGTACTACATTGTCCGTAGCCTTCTGGGTCTCATCTGCCTGAGAACCTGCCCCATAAGCAACCTCCTGCACCGCATTGCTTACCTGATCGATGGTTCCGGTGATGGCCTGTACCTTATTGTCTACCTCACCGGATGCGTTCTGAATACTCACCCCACTCCTTACGATATCACCGATCACGCCGGAAAGCTGAATCCGCAAATGCTCGATAGCAGCGCCCATGGTACCCGTTTCGTCCTTTCTGCTGCTAAGCTTCTTCAGCGTTTCATTCTCCTTGAAATTTAATGCGGCAATCTCCATAATAATGGTATTCAGCTTCTGGATCGGGCGGATAATAATCATACTCATCACCACTGCCACCAGAGAAAAGAGAACCAATGCCACCATGCCCAGCTTACTGCACAGCATCGTAATTTCTACGGCTCCTTCCAGGGCATCCGCTTCGTCTGCCGTAACCACCAGGATATACTCCTCCCCCTCTGTTATGTGATAAGAGGCATACTTATTCTCTCCCTGATAAACGTACTGCACAGAATCATGGTGAGTAGATACCTTACCCGACTGTATCTCCTGCACCAGCCTTGCTACCACCTCGTTCTCTACCTTGGTACCTATCCTGTCGGGTGTGTAGTGATAACACATCGTTCCCTGACTGTCCACCACATACGCATAGGAAGTCTCCATTCCATTAATCTGGACATCTCCTATCAGCTCCTCCCAAAATTCGGGAGTTGCCGTCCGGTTTTCTTCTTCCATATCGTGAAGGGCAAGCTCTACCTCAGCTCCATGTGCCTCTGCCACATCCTTCATATAGTTTAGAATAATCTCATTATATTCATTCTCGATCTCTATGGTCAGGATTCCGCACAGCATAATCACTGCACCGGCTACTGCGGCAATAACCAGCAGTACGATCTTGACTCCAATAGAATGCAGTATTGATGCCTTTTTACCCGTATTGTTTCCCTTTTGCCCGCTCATACTCACTTCACATGACCTCTCTTTTCTTTTGTGATCAATGATTATAACCCCCATACATATCGCAAGCTCTGCTTGCGATACTGCTTGAATAAATAAGTGAAAAATCTCTGATTTTTCATACCACCTCTACCACCCAGCCTTCAGGTCCCTCAAGCTTACCTAACTGGATTCCGGTAATGGTATCGTACAGCTTCTGGCTTACGGGGCCGATTCCTCCGTCCCCGATCTGTAAAACCTGTTCTCCCTTTCTCAGATGGCCTACGGGAGAAACCACTGCTGCGGTTCCGGTTCCCCATACTTCTTCCAGTGAACCATTCTGCGCTGCCTCAAAAAGCTCATCTGCTGAAATCCGCCTTTCCTCTACCGGATATCCCCAGTCCTTACAAAGCTCAATACAGCTCTTTCTGGTCACACCGGGCAGAATGCTTCCGGTCAGTACAGGGGTAACTACCTTACCGTCGATCTTGAAGAAAATGTTCATGGCACCCACTTCTTCTATGTATTTCCTCTCCACACCATCCAGCCAGAGAACCTGTGAATATCCCTCTTCATGGGCCTTCACCTGAGCCTTCAGACTGGCCACATAGTTGGCACCTGCCTTGACCTCACCCAGACCTCCCCGAACGGCTCTTACATACTCATCCTCAATCCAGATCTTAACCGGATTCAATCCTTCCGGATAGTAGGCTCCCACGGGAGAAAGAATGATCATAAATTTATAGGTATAGGAAGGCCTTACTCCCAGGAAGGGATCCGTAGCGATAATGAAGGGACGGATATAGAGAGAGGTTCCGGGTTTGGTAGGAATCCATGCCTCATCCACCTTCACCACTGCCTGGATAGCCTGAAGAAAATCCTCTACGGGAATCGTGGGAATGCAAAGCCTCTCATTGGTTTTGTAAGCACGTTTTGCATTCTCGTCAGGACGGAACAAAAGCGTTCTTCCATCCTCCGTCTTATATGCCTTAAGTCCCTCAAACATTTCCTGCCCATAGTGAAAAACCATGGCTGACGGCTCCAGTGTAACAGGTGCATAGGGCACTACTCTGGGATCGTACCAGCCCTTTCCTTCTTCGTAATCCATAATAAACATATGGTCGGTAAAAATGGTCCCGAAGGTAAGGGGATTTTCCGGTGTCGGAAGGGGCTTGGGACTGGTTGTTTTTTCATATCTGATCGTTAACATTTTCTACTTCACTCCTGTTTGGTTAAAAAATAGTCTGTCCATGTTTTATTATTCTCCCAATTGACAAAAAAGTCAACTCCAAACCGCTATTTCTGCCACTTTTATCCTTTACTTTTCTAAAATACTGTGCTATTCTGAATACGTTGTGAGAGCAACCTATATTTTTTATTTTTTTTTTGGAGGACTTTGCGATGAACAAAGGTACAGTAAAATGGTTTAACAACCAAAAAGGCTACGGCTTTATCTCTGACGAAGCAGGAAACGACGTATTCGTTCACTACTCTGGTCTGGTTATGGAAGGATTTAAATCCCTCGAAGAAGGCGCTCAGGTAGAATACGAAGTGATCAACGGAGAAAAGGGACCTCAGGCAGTTAACGTAGTAAAATTATAAAAATGTTCTGATGACATTTTTATCGCCTGTTAATCATTAATACGATGTGCCTTTTTTATTATATCAACTGAAAAGAAGCAAGCGGTTTAATGAATGAAAAAAGGGCTGTTGCCACTGGGCAGCAGCCCTTTTTTTCTGCGCTCTACAGCTTTTTTTCAAAGCAGATAACCTCCTCAAAGGGGAGTGTTCCGCCAAACAGATCCAGGGCACTTCCGATGGTGAAATCGATCCTTCCCTTCCCCAGTCTGTCAAGAAGCCGCAGATCCTCCCTGGTGCGGATCCCTCCTGCATAGGTCATGGGAAGCCTTCCCCATTTACCCAAAAGTGCAGCTACTCCTTCTTCAATCCCTTTTGCCTGCCCTTCCACATCCACTGCATGAATCAGAAATTCATCCGCATAATCAGAAAACAGCTCCAGGCTTTCCCTGTTCAGCATCACACGGGTAAACTTCTGCCAGCGATCAGTGACGATATAATAGTCATCTCCCTGCTTACGGCAGCTTAGATCCAGCACCAGCTTTTCTGGTCCCACTTCATCCGACAGGGCCTTCAGACGGTCAAAATCCACCTCACCTTCCCGAAACACATAGGAGGTAACGATTACCTTAGCTGCACCTGCATTAAGATAATCTGCTGCATTTTCGCGGGTCACTCCACCGCCGATCTGGAGTCCTCCCGGATAGGCCTTCAGGGCCTCTATGGCCTGTTTTCTGGTGGCTTCATAATAAGGACTTTCGGAAGCATTCAATAAAATGATATGTCCTCCTTCCAATCCATGCCGCCGGTAGAGCCGGGCATAAAAGGCTGCATCCTGGCCGGAAACAAAATTTTCCCGTGCCCTGTCCCCTTCATCCTTCAGGCTTCCTCCAACAATCTGTTTTACTTTTCCATTATGAATATCAATACAGGGTCGAAATTTCATTTTTTCCTCTCGATTTTAAAAATTGACAAGAATAAGATTCATTTTTTTCTCCATACTAACTATAGAACACAGGAAGCGTTCAATCAGAAAAGGAGAATGTCATGAGAAATTTATCTAATTTACTTGCTGTTTTTGCTTTGGTGGCCATGATGGGCCTTCTGGTCGGCTGTGGCTGTGGCACCACCCAAACCCCTGCCAAGGAGGATATGGTGGACACAGGGGAGGAGACCGTTCCTCCCTCCAGCAATACTGTAAACGAAACCGTTCCCGGTGAAAATACCAATAATGCGGTAAACACTGACCACGGAACGGAAGCCATTGTAGACGAACACGGCAATCTGGTGGATGAAAATGCCGCAGAAAACGGAGTCAACAACACCGTCGACCGTAACGATGCCACCAATGCCGCGGACAACGATACAGATAACGCGAACCATACCACCAACAATACAGACAATGCTGCCGGAAACGTAATTGACGACGCCGGAAATATGGTCGGTGATGTGGTTGAGGATGCCGGAGATGCCGTAGAGGACGTAGGCCGTGGCGTAAGAAATATGACCAATGATGCTACCAGATAATCTGTAATCGGTAAAAATCGGCAGAGGAGCTGTCACATAATTCTTAAAAAAGAATTATCAGACAGCTCCTTTTACCTGTTTTTATCTTCCTGTTTTATACACCTTTTTCCGGAAGAATACCTTCCTGGTATGCATAAAGCAGACTTTCCAGCTGTTTAATACTTTCCCGGATTTCCTCACCCTTATCGGTATCTGCAACCATAATTCTTTTAGGTGCAGTTTCCACCAAAACGGAATCAGAGAAGATATCGCTCTCATTTCGAATAGCTGCTTCTGTAGATTCAAAGGGCTCATGAGCTACCAGATACATTCCGTGGGAATTGGATACCAGAGTATAGCCGGCAATTCCTGTTTTTCCCTGATATGCCTTGGAGAATCCTCCATCAATAACCAACAGCTTTCCGCCGCATTTAATCGGTGTCTGTCCCTTCTTCTGCTCCACCGGCACATGTCCGTTTACGATATGGGAAGAAGCCGCAGGAAGCCCGAATTCCTCCAGAATCTTATTCAGGATTTCTTCCTGATCATAGAGGCGGTAATAACTGTTTTTGTTTTCCTTATGGGTTTCCTTTTCCGCAATAAAATAGCGCTCAAAGGTGGTCATCTTATCCTTACCAAATACGGGAGAATTGGGCCCTTCCCAGATATACCAGAGCAGATCCTGTCCCTTCTTTTTCTCATAGGTATCCGTGGAGAAGTATCCCTTTCTGGCATAATTCTCCAGAACGTCATAGAGCTCCCTTCCGGAATATGCCTTACCGTCCACTTTTACCTTCTGGAAGTTTCCTTTTTCATCCATAGGTACACAGCCATGGAAAAGCAGGTTAGAGTTATGGATCTTATACAGCCCCCCTTTGGAATAAAGGAAACGCACATGACGCTGCAGCTTCTCACTGTGGATAAAGCCCTGACGGAGACGTTCCATCAGCTGCTCCTCTTCCGGTGTCAGACGATAAGGATCCTTAAAGTTAACGGTAGGGAAATCCACGTCCTTCATGGCATATTCCTTTCCGTCAATGGTGATCGTCTTCTTCTCAGGATCGATCTTGTCAAGAAGCAGTCTGTCCTTCATCCCGAATTCAGGATTCCGTTTAATGACCTGCCCCTCCAGCTTAAACTGCAGGATAGAGATAGCCTTGTGCATCTTCATATCCAGCTGCAGATCCTTTGTGTTGTAATCCGTATTATATTTAATCGTAAAAATATCACAGTTGGTATTCTGATAGGTTTCCAACGCAAAGGTAGCCAGGGGAATCAGGTTGATTCCATATCCGTCCTCAATGGTATCCAGGCTGGCATACCTGGCAGCAATACGGATTACGTTGGCGATACATGCAAGATGGCCTGCTGCCGCACCCATCCATACTACGTCATGGTTACCCCACTGGATATCTACAGAATGATATTTGCTCAAGGTATCCATAATGATATGAGGACCGTTTCCTCTGTCGTAAATGTCGCCTACGATATGCAGATGATCAATAACCAGTCTCTGGATCAGCGTACTCAGTGCGATAATAAAATCCGGTGCTCTGCCGATCCTGATGATGGTATGGATAATCTCGTTATAATAGGCCTCTTTATTCTGCACCTCTTCCTTTTCTGTGATCATTTCTTCAATGATATAGGCAAAATCGGTAGGCAGAGCCTTACGTACCTTGGAGCGGGTATACTTGGATGCTACACGCTTGGTCATCTGTACCAGACGGTGCAGGGTAATCTTGTACCAGTCCTCCAGGTTCTCTTCCTCTTCCATAACGATCTCCAGCTTCTCTGCCGGATAATAGATCAGAGTTGCCAGACTCTTCTTGTCCCGTATACTCAGGGTATTTCCAAATTCCTCGTCGATCTTTCTTCTGACGGAACCGGAACCGTTTTTCAATACATGATTGAACTGCTCATACTCCCCATGGATATCGGTCAAAAAATGCTCTGTTCCCTTGGGCAGATTCAAAATTGCCTGCAAATTGATGATCTCCGTTGCTGCAGCGGCAATAGTAGGAAACTGCTTGGATAAGCTTTTTAAGTACACCAGCTCCATCTTGTCAATTTTATTTTCCATTTTTTAATCCCTTCTCTACTCTTTTGTTTTTGAAGCTTCCTATACAGAGGCTTCAATCACATCACTCATCCTGTACATCCCCGCAGGCTTCCCCTTTAAAAATTTGGCTGCCTGCACCGCCCCTTTTCCGAATACCGCTTTGGAATAGGCAGTGTGGGAAAAGGTGATCACCTCATCCGTACCGGCAAAGATCACATCATGGTCTCCCACGATAGTTCCTCCTCTGACGGCGGAAATACCGATCTCCTTCACCGGCCGTTTCTCTCTGCGACCGCTTCTGTCATAAACATATTCATATTCGTTGTTTAAGGCTTCATTAACAGAATCTGCCAATGCCAGGGCCGTCCCGCTGGGAGCATCCACCTTCAGATTATGGTGCTTTTCCACGATCTCAATGTCGAAGCCGGCAGGTGCCAGAACTGCAGTGGCATCCTTAAGCAGCTTTAACAGGGTATTGATTCCCAAAGACATATTGGCCGATTTTAAGATCGCAACCTTTTTAGCTGCCTCTTCCACTTTTGCAAGCTGCTCATCGCTCAGCCCGGTGGTACAGAGTACACAGGGAATCTGTCCTGCCACGCAGTAGTCCAGCAGAGCATCCACTGCCCTCGCTGAGGCAAAATCAATGATCACATCTGCCTCAATATTACAATCCTCTATCCGGCTGAATACGGGAAACGGGTTGGTGATATGATCAGAAATATCGATACCGGCCACCAGATCAATCTCTTTGTCTTCCTGGATCAGACCGGCGATCACCTGTCCCATCTTTCCGTTACAGCCATGCATAATTACCTTTGTCATCTTATCCTCTCTATCTGCTGCTTTAGCAGCATTTACATCACAGGAACTTTATTTTCTACAGGATTCCAAATTCCTTCATTGCTTTTTCCAGTCTGACTGCATTGGGCTCTTCCATTTCTGTCAGAGGACGGCGAAGCACTCCTGCATTAAGACCCATTAAATTCATGGCCTTCTTTACCGGAATGGGGTTCACCTCACAAAACAGGGCATCGATCAACTCGATAGCCTCCAGCTGAATCTTACGGCTTCCTTCCACATCCCCCTCAAAAAACTTTGCACACAGGTCGTGGGTCTGTCTGGGAGCAATATTGGAGAGTACGGAAATCACCCCTTTTCCGCCCAGGGACAATAAAGGAAGAATCTGGTCATCGTTGCCGGAATACAGATCCACCCTGCCTTCTGCCAGAGCCATCAGCTTGGCGACCTGGGAAATATTTCCCGTAGCATCCTTCACACCCACAATATTTTCCACCTCTGTACACAGGCGGACAACGGTTTCAGGCAGTATGTTCACTCCGCCTGTTCTTCCCGGAATATTGTATAGGATGATGGGAAGCTTTACCGATTCAGCCACCATCTTAAAGTGCTCATAGAGTCCCTTCTGGGTTGCCTTGTTATAATAGGGGGTTACGATCAAAAGACCATCTGCCCCTGCCTTCTCAGCCTCCTGGGACAGATAGATTGCTGTATCGGTACAGTTGGATCCGGTACCTGCTACTACAGGGATCCTGCCATTCACCGCTTTTACACAATAGCGGATCACATCCAGATGCTCCTCATGGGTAAGGGTGGACGCTTCTCCGGTAGTTCCGCAGACGATGATGGCGTCAGTTCCTCCCTCAATCTGAAGCTCGATATGACGGCCAAATTCCTCATAATTCACTTCGCCATTTTCATGAAAAGGTGTGACGATTGCTACACCCGCTCCTGTAAAAATTGCCATATTTTCCTCCTTAATAAATGAAACCGACCATGGGAGCCGGTTTCATATACTACGTAAAATTGCACGACCTTTATCAGATATAAAAGGCGGTTGCCACAGTTATAGCTTATCATAGCACCGCCTTTTTTTCATGTCAACTTGATTAGTCCATTTTCATTTACAAAAATCAGAATCTTTTCCGATCTTATTTCATCAATTCACATAACTCTGAATAATTACATATAGGAAAGCATTTCTTCGTCCACCAGCTCCAGCTTATTTACGGAAACCTCGTAGGCCACCCTTTTTTCAGCGTAATCCTCCGAAATTTTCTTCATATATTCCCTGCTTTGGATCCTTCCCCATAACATACAGCGGGTACCCACCTCAAAGCTGCTGGCAAAGCGGGCATTTCGTCCCCAGCAGATGCAGGGTATGTAGTCGGATTTTCCATAGGGACGGTTAACGGCAATAAGAAGGTCCGCGATCTCCCGTCCCAGAGGAGTTTTGCGGTAAATAGGCTCCTTACAGATATAACCATCCAGATAAATCTGATTACTCTTTGCACTCTCTTCCATTTCTTCCACCAGCTCGATCTCTCTGGCAAAGACCGAAAGGATCAGCCGGTTCTTCTTTTCCTCATGGCGGTTGTAGGAACGGAACTGTCCTGTCACCATCACCATTACTCCCCGAAAATCCTCTGTAGTATCCATCAGTCTTTCAGAAACCATCAAGGGAATAATGTCGCAGGAGTCACTTAACCTCTGTACCTCCACATCCACCATATAAAATCCTTCTCCGAAAATTTCATGGCTATACTTAAATTCACTTACTATGGTTCCCATAATCACTACCTGATTGTTTTCCATTACCTTATCTGTCATTTCTGTTCTCCCTTCTTGTTCAAGAATTTCTTCCCGTCACGTAATACTATTGTATAGATTTTTCGGCCCGGTAGTAGTGTCAGCTATCGCAGTTTTCTTCAGGTTTTCGGTATTAGCGGGCATTCGACTTTCTTCGTATTATGGTTGCATAAGCCCATAAAGAGTGCTATACTGAATCGGTTTTACGGATTGTTAAATGGAGGATTTTATGCGTCAGGAAAGAAAAGATATTCGAAATATAGCCATTATTGCCCACGTTGACCATGGAAAAACCACTCTGGTGGACGAGCTCTTAAAACAGAGCGGTGTCTTCAGGGCAGGTCAGGAAGTGGCAGAGCGGATCATGGATTCCAACGATATTGAACGGGAACGGGGAATTACGATTTTATCCAAGAATACCGCGATAACTTACAAGGATACGAAGATCAATATTATTGACACTCCCGGCCATGCGGATTTCGGCGGAGAAGTAGAGCGTGTGTTAAAGATGGTAAACGGTGTGGTTCTGGTGGTAGATGCCTTTGAGGGCGCCATGCCCCAGACCAAATTCGTTCTGCAAAAAGCCCTGGAGCTGCGCCTTCCGGTGATCGTCTGCATCAATAAGATCGACCGTCCTGAGGGCCGCCCTGCCGAGGTTATCGACGAGGTTCTGGAGCTCTTTCTGGAGCTGGATGCTTCCGAAGCACAGCTGGACTGTCCCTTCGTTTTTGCCTCCGCCAAGGGCGGCTACGCTTCCCTGGATATGGAGGTCAAAGGGGAAAATATGATTCCTCTTTTTGAAACCATTCTGGACTATATTCCCGCTCCCTGCGGCGACCCCGATGCTGGAACCCAGGTACTGATCAGTACCATCGATTACAATGATTATGTGGGAAGGATTGGTGTAGGCAAGGTGGACAACGGAGAAATCCGTGTCAATCAGGAGGTGGTCATGGTCAATCACCATGAGCCGGAGAAAAAAAGAAGGGTGAAGGTAGCCCGTCTCTACGAATTTGACGGTTTAAATAAGGTAGAGGTAAATTCTGCAGGAATCGGTTCCATCGTGGCCATCTCCGGTATCGCAGATATCCATATCGGAGATACCCTCTGCTCCCCTGAAAACCCGGAAGCTATCCCCTTCCAGAAGATTTCCGAGCCCACCATTGCCATGAATTTCATGGTCAATGACTCCCCCCTTGCGGGACAGGAAGGAAAGTTCATCACCAGCCGCCACCTCCGTGACCGTCTCTTCAGAGAACTGAATACGGATGTCTCCTTACGTGTGGAAGAAACTGACAGTACGGAAGTATTCAAGGTTTCCGGCCGTGGAGAGCTGCATCTCTCCGTCCTTATCGAGAATATGCGCAGGGAAGGATATGAATTTGCGGTATCCAAGGCAGAGGTATTATATAAAACCGACGAGAGAAATCATAAGCTGGAGCCCATGGAACTGGCCTATATCGATGTGCCGGAGGAATTTTCCGGCTCCGTTATCCAGAAGCTAAGTAACCGAAAAGGTGAGCTGCAGGGAATGAGCCCCATCAATGGTGGCTATACCCGCCTGGAATTTTCCATTCCCTCCCGTGGTCTCATCGGCTACCGTGGTGAGTTTTTAACGGACACCAAGGGAAACGGGATTATGAATACCATCTTTGATGGTTATGGATTATATAAGGGTGATCTCTCCTATCGTAAGCAGGGCTCCCTTATCGCCTTTGAAGCCGGAGAAGCCATTACCTACGGCCTTTACAATGCCCAGGACAGAGGAATTCTGTTCATCGGTCCCGGCGAAAAGGTGTATGCCGGCATGGTCATTGGCCAGACCGGAAAGACCGAGGATATTGAGATCAATGTGTGTAAAAAGAAACAGCTCACCAACACCCGTGCCTCCGGCTCGGATGACGCCCTCCGCCTCTCTCCTCCCAAGGTACTCAGCCTGGAGCAGGCTTTGGAATTTATCGATGTGGATGAGTTGCTGGAAGTGACACCGAAAAGCTTACGGATCCGTAAGAGAATCCTGGATCCCACCATGCGTAAGCGGGCAGCCCAGAAGAAGGGATAAGTCAGATCTAAAGAGGCCAGATTCTTACATCCGGCCTCTTTTACTTAATGAAGTTCGATTTCCAGTGTTACAGGGCAGTGATCGGAGCCATAGACCTCCGTCAGTATCCCGGCATCTTTAAGCTTATCCTTCAGACTGTCGGACACCATAAAGTAGTCAATACGCCAGCCTGCATTCTTGGCCCTTGCCTGGAAGCGGTAGGACCACCAGGAATAAATTTCCGCTTTATCCGGATAGAAATAACGGAAGGTATCCACAAAGCCCACTTCCTGAAGATGGTCCATGCAGGCCCTTTCTTCATCCGTGAAGCCTGCATTCTTCCGGTTGGTCTTGGGATTTTTCAGGTCGATCTCCTTATGGGCGACATTAAGATCTCCGCAGAAGATCACCGGTTTCTTTTCCTCCAGCTTCTTTAAGTATGTACAGAAGTCCTCCTCCCATTTCATCCGGTAATCCAGACGCTTCAGTCCATCCTGGGAATTTGGGGTGTATACAGTGATCACGTAGTAGTCCGGGTACTCCAGGGTGACTACCCTTCCCTCCTGATCATGCTCCTCGATACCAATTCCCAGCTGCACTGACAGGGGCTCATGCTTAGTGAAAATAGCCGTACCGGAGTAGCCTTTTTTTACTGCATAGTTCCAATACTGGTAATACCCCGGCAGATCCAGATCGATCTGCCCTTCCTGCAGCTTACTCTCCTGAATACAGAAAAAATCTGCATCCAGCTCCTTAAAAATATCTACGAAGCCTTTCTCTACACAGGCCCGTAAACCGTTTACATTCCATGAAATTAATTTCATCCTTCTGACTCCTTTTTTCTTTTTCTATATTTATCTATTGTTTTCCATTTCTATTTGATCAAAAAAACATTCTTCCCTCTACCCCTTCTCATACATCAGGGCAAAAGCCAACTATCCCTTTATTTCCCCATTATCCAGTCTCTACAACCCCAAAAGACTGGTTGCCACCTGAAAATAGATGATCAAAGACAGGGCATCCACGATGGTGGTGATGAAAGGGCTTGCCATAACCGCCGGGTCAAAGCCGATTTTCTGGGCCAGCATAGGCAGCATACAGCCCACGATCTTGGCGATCAAAATAGTACTCAGCAGAGTAATACAGATGACCAGTGCCACACTGATGGTTACCTGATCAAATAAAAGCAGCTTGCCAAAATTGGCAACAGACAGAGTGATTCCACACAGCAGGGCAACCCGTGACTCCTTCCAGATGACCTTGACCATATCCGAGAACTCAATCTCATTCAGGGAAAGTCCACGGATAATGGTTCCGCTGGCCTGGCCGCCGGCATTACCGCCGGTCCCCATCAGCATGGGAATGTATGCGGTCAGGATCACGCAGGCACTTAAGGCCTCTTCAAAAGAAGCAATGATCCTCTCCGTAAAGGTGGAGGAGATCATCAGCAATAAAAGCCAGGGAATCCTCTTCTTCCACGTCTCCCAGATGCCTGTTCTCATATAGGGCTTATCGGAGGGCACGATTGCCGCCATTTTCTCAATGTCCTCTGTGGCCTCCTGCTCCAGAATATCCACAATATCATCGACGGTGATGATTCCCACCAGACGATTTTCCTGATCCACCACAGGCATGGCCGTAAAGTCATACTTCTGGAACAGTCTGGCTACCTTTTCCTGATCCATCATGGTGCTGGCCGAAATAACATTTTCATGCATGATATCAGCGATCACTGCATCAGAAGGGCTTAACAAAAGTCCCCTTAAGGTAATGGTTCCCACCAGCTTTCTCCGGCTGTCCAGAACGTAACAGACGTTGATCGTCTCACTGTCCAGGCCGATGTTGCGGATACGCTGGATGGATTCCTCCACAGTGAGGTTTTCCTTCAGATCCACATACTCCACGGTCATGATGCTTCCCGCGGAATCCTCCGGATAGCGAAGCAGATGGTTAATATCCCTGCGGGTCTCCGGACTGGCCATAGCCAGAATCTTTTTTACGATATTGGCCGGCATTTCCTCCAACAGGTCGGTTGCATCATCGGCCATCAGGTTGTCGATGATCCCCGCTGCATCCCGTTCAGAAAGGGAGGTAATGATCAGCTGCTGGTTGTCCACTTCCATGTAGGCAAAGACGTCTGCTGCCAGATCCTTGGGTAAGATCCTGAAGATCTTCAGCATCTGTTCGGCTTCCATTTCCTCCATGATAACCGCAATATCCGCATCATTCAGCTCTGTCAGCTTCTGCCTCAGTCCCGTGTACTGTTTGGTTTCCAACAGCTCCTTCAGTTCTTCAATCTCATGAGTCAGCTCCATAATTCCTCCTCCTTTCCCGTTTTATCCCTTTTATAGCCTTCCCCAAATTAATTGTCAGCAATCGGCATATACACGCTTTCCTTAATTTCTATCCTGCATTTTGCTGCTGTAGCTTCTGTAATCTCCTTCAAAATTCTGTCCTTATCCTCCCGGAGGATGAACACTTGAAAAACCACCCTGTCAGTATATTCAGAATTTTCAATCTGAATTCCCTCTTTACCCAGGATATACTGTATCTTACCTACACCGGTGTAATCCGTTTCCAGAAGCACCCTTGTACCAAAACGAAGAGTGGCCGTCCTACAGGCTGCTATCCCTTCCTGCATGGCCTTCGTATAGGCCCTTACCAGGCCGCCTGTTCCCAAAAGCACTCCGCCAAAATACCGTGTCACCACTGCAGCCACATCCGACAGCCCCTCTCCTGTCAGCACCTCCAGCATGGGCCGCCCTGCGGTACCGGAGGGTTCCCCATCATCACTGCAGCGGGTGATCTCCCCCCTGCTTCCAATAACGAAAGCGGAACAGTTATGTCTGGCATCCCAGTATTTTTTCTTCATTTCTTCAATAAATTTTACCGCCTCTTCCTCTGATCTCACCGGACGGAGGGTGGCGATAAATCTGGATTTTTTTTCCACATACTCCCCAAAACCGCCTTCCGTTACGATACGGTAAGAGGGCATATCCATCTTATCCTGTCCCATTTCCACCTCGAAAAATTGTTCTCCTCTAGACCATACTTATCTTATCATACCCCGCCCCCAAAAGAAAAGAATTTGTGTACAATTCTTAAGAATTTCAAAAATCCTTTATTTACCTGTATTTTTTTGTTATAATCGTATGATGATGCCCAAAAGTGGGTATGTATAAAATAAGAGTTTTACTTGTAACTGAGGAGGTACAAAACAGTTACTCTTTAACTTTATTAAGGAGGCAGGAATACATGAACTATGGCAAAAAAAGTGTCCTTGATAAACAAAAGGCACTGAATGCTAAGTCTTCCAAATGGGGAAAAAAAGCGGTTCTTATCTTCTTCAAGGTCTTTCTGATCGTTTTTGTCTGCGCAGGCATTATCGGTGCCTTTGGCGCTTTGGGTGTAGTAAAAGGAATTATTGACACTTCACCGGACATTTCCCAGATGACCATCGCACCAACCCGTTTTTCCACCTTTATTTATGACAGCGAGGGGAATCAGACTGCCAAACTGGTGGCCTCTGATTCCAACCGTATCCCGGTAACCATGGATAAGATCCCTGAAAATCTGGCCAACGCCTTCGTTGCCATTGAAGACGCACGATTTTATGAACATAACGGTATTGACATCAAAGGTATCATCCGCGCCTTTATGGTGGGTGTCAGAAATAAAGGCCATTTTTCCGAAGGTGCCAGTACCATTACCCAGCAGCTTTTGAAGAATCTGGTCTTTACCGACTGGGTAACGGAAGAAAGCTTTGCGGAAAAATTGAAACGTAAGATTCAGGAGCAGTATCTGGCTATTCAGCTGGAAAAAGAAACAGACAAAAATACCATCCTGGTAAACTACATGAACACCATTAACCTGGGGCAGAATACTCTGGGAGTTCAGGCCGCATCCCTGCGCTATTTCAATAAACAGGTTTATGAGCTGAACCTGTCTGAATGTGCGGTAATCGCAGGGATCACCCAGAATCCTTCCAGATATAACCCCATTACCCATCCTGATGAGAATGCCAAGAGAAGAAGCAAGGTACTCTCCAACATGCTGGAACAGGGTTATATCACTCAGGAGGAGTACGACGAGGCTCTTGCTGACGATCCTTACTCCCGCATCAAGGTGACCAATGAGGTGGTTGGCGATACTACCATTACTTCCTACTTTGACGATGCAGTAACTGCACAGGTCTTTGCCGATCTTCTGGAGGCCGGTTACAGTGAGGCACAGGCCAACCATCTGCTGTACAGCGGTGGTCTTAAAATTTATTCCACTCAGGACCCGGACATCCAGGCCATCTGTGATGAGGAATTCTCCAATCCGGAAAATTATCCGGAGAACATCCGCTGGCTGCTTAGCTACCAGCTGAGTATTACCAAGGCCAATGGAGATACTGAGCACCACAGCTCGGAAATGTACCGCAGATATTTCCGTGAAAATGGTAAATCCGGCTTCAATCTGCTGTATTCCTCCCAGGAGGATGCCTATGCGGATATTGCCCTTTACCAGGCTGCCGTAATGGCGGAAGGTGACGAGATCCTTGATGAGACCATCGTTCTCACTCCCCAGCCACAGGTAACCATCGTTGTAGAGGATCAGAGTACGGGTCATGTGGTAGCCATGATCGGCGGCCGGGGAACCAAAGAGGGAAGCCGTACCCTGAACCGTGCTACCGACTCCTATCGTTCACCGGGCTCTACCTTTAAGATCATTGCCGGCTATGCCCCTGCTTTTGATACGGGCCAGCTGACTCTGGCATCCGTCCAGAATGATGCCCCCTTTAACTATCATGACGGAACTCCCGTATCCAATTGGTATGATACCAGTGCGGTTCCCTACCGTGGACTCTGCAGCCTGCGGGAAGGTATTTATGACTCTTTGAATATTGTTGCGGTAAAAACCGTAACCCAGATCACCCCTCAGCTGGGCTTTGATTATGCTGTAAAATTCGGTATCAGCTCCATGGTTGCCGCCCAGGAGATCAACGGAAACGTATATTCCGATATTGAACAGTCCATCGTATTGGGCGGACTGACCAAGGGTGTTTCTACTTATGATCTGAATGCTGCCTATGCAGCTATTGCCAATATGGGTACCTATATTGAACCCAAGCTGTACACCAAGGTGGTAGACAGTGAAGGAAATGTGATCCTGGACAATACGGAGAGTGAAACCCGACAGGTCATCAAAGAAACTACTGCTTTCCTGCTGACCAGTGCCATGCAGGATACGGTCATCAGGGGTACCGGTGGCTCTGTTAATTTCGGCGGAATGCCCATTGCCGGAAAGACCGGAACCAGTACCAACTATGTAGATGTATGGTTTGCCGGCTACACGCCTTACTACACCGCTACCACCTGGGCAGGTATTGATAACAATGCCTCCCTGCGTTCCGGAAACGGTGAACGGAACCTGGCAAAAACCCTTTGGAAAAAGGTCATGTCCCGGGTTCATGCAGAGCTTCCTTCCAAGTCCTTTGAGACTCCTGCCGGACTGGTACAGGCTACCGTCTGCTCCCGATCCGGTAAGCTGCCCATCGCGGGCTTGTGTGACCATACTCTGTACACGGAATATTTTGCTGAAGGAACGGTTCCTACAGACTCCTGTAATGTACACTATCAGGGAAGTCTGTGTAACTACTCTCAGCAGGCAGCCTGTGCAACCTGTCCTTTCAAGGTAGATGGTATCTTTGAGCTTACCCCTCCGGAGCATCCCTCTCTGCTCAGTGGTTCTGCCACTCTGGGAAACACCACTGTAACTACGGTTACCGGTGAAGCTTCCACAGAAGGTATTTCCGGTTTAAGCTACTGTCCTCATAATGAAGCCTTTATGGCTGATCCCAATGCGGAAGCGATCATCGTTTCTCAGTGGGAGGAGATCCAGGCCAGAAACCAGGCTGCAGTAGCAGCTCAGGAAGCAGCTCAATCTACACAGTAACCCATGTTCCGGCGGGAATTTTCCCCGCCGGGATTTTTTGTTCTACAGGAAAGCTTTACTACATCAGGAAACTTTGTTGTACAAAGAAGCACTGCTATGGGAAGGAACGCTTTATCCTGTTGGAAAATCTATTTCAGATGAAAAAGGAGGAGATCCGTATATGTGCATGAAAGAAGAATTTTTTTACCCCTCACAGGATGGAAGGACAGGGATTCATGCCCTCCGCTATCTTCCTGAGACTGCTCCCCGGGCCATTCTGCAGATTGCCCACGGAATGACCGAATTTATCAAACGCTATGAAGAATTTGCTCAGTTTCTTAATAAGCGGGGAATCATCGTCACGGGAAATGACCATCTGGGCCATGGAAATTCTGTAATTTCAGAGGAAGATTACGGATTTTTTGCCAAGAAAAAAGGAAATCAGATTCTGCTTAAAGATATGCATGAACTCACCCGGATTACCCGAAAGGCCTATCCCCATCTTCCTTATTTTCTTCTGGGTCACAGCATGGGCTCCTTTTATGCAAGACAGTATCTTTTTACCTATGGAAATGAGCTTACGGGGGCCATTATCTCGGGCACAGGCCATCAGCCCCCTGCCATGGTCTGGGGCGGTATGGCCACCACTGGGCTTATGACCCTTTTTAAAGGTTCCCGGTACCGCAGCCCCTTTGTAGACAAAATGACTTTTGGCAGCTACAATAAACGGATTCATCCTCTGAGAACCGAAAAGGACTGGCTGACCCGTGATACAGCCATCGTGGACACTTATCTGGCAGATAAACGCTGTACTTTTTTGTTTACCCTAAACGCCTTTCATGAAATGTTTCTGGGAATCAGCCGCCTGTACTCCCGCAATAATCTTAAGAAAATGCCCTCTGCTCTTCCGGTTCTCTTTATTTCCGGAACCGAGGATCCTGTAGGGGACTATACCCGGGGCGTACATAGGGCTGCAGACAGCTTCCTTCGGGCGGGAATGAAGCAGGTTGAAGTGAAATTTTACGAGGGAGACAGGCATGAAGTTTTAAATGAACTGGACCGCTTACAGGTCTATGCCGATCTGGCCCGGTGGATGGAACAGATCCTGGAAGCTGGACGGAATTGATCAGGGCTTCTGCCTTTAAAAATAAACGAATCCCGCAGGCAACCGATCACAACACCTGCTTCCTGTGGGATTCTTCTTTCTGCAAAACTCTTTTTATTAAAATAAGTTTCCGGCCGGCTTTATTCCTCTTCTTCCGGGATGATAAAATCCTCTGTGTACTCATCCGCATTTCCATCTTCATTATCGAAGAATTCTTCCTGCTTAGCACCGCATCTGGGACAGTAAGCACAATCAGAAGGGATGAGGCTCTCACACTGAGGACATTTGATATCTCCCCGGATATCCCTGATCTTCTTCTCCAACTCCTCCACTGCCCGTTTTGCATCCCGGATGGACTGCACATTTTCTTCAAATTCACAAACTACATCAGAATCCTTGTAGGCCTCATAGTAGGCTTCGCCGATTTTCATATAATTCTTTTTGATTTCTGTCTTAATTCCGTTGATCTGGCCCTTCAAATTAGCCACTTCAGCTACCTTCTTTGCTGCCTCTGCTGCTTCCTTTCCCTTACTCGTCAGGGTTTCACTGATATTTTCAAAAAATGACATGACAAAATCCTCCTTTTGGATAGAATGAGTGATTATTTATCAATTATACTCATTTTTTTCTGATTTTTCAACCGGATTATCATTTATTCTACCATAACCCATTTATCAATTACTGCAGTTTGGGACACTGCACTATCTTCACCTTCTTTTTCCACCTGCAGCCACGCTTCAAAGCTATTAAAGACCAATATATGCAGTTTATCTATTTCTTTTCCATTAGTTGCAAATCTTATTTCTCCGGAAGATTCGTTTACAAAATTTAGCTTTTCTCCATTCTGATCGAAAAGGGTAATATAATAAGATACGTTATTCCATCCCAAAATATCAAACATTTCTCCATCCATCATATTGGGGTTAATCTGCAGCATCTCTTCTCTTATTTCTTCTGTGACCCTTTCTTCCAAACTATCATTATTTCCATATACGATCACCTGATATGGAGTTATCACCAGTTCATCTATTTGAATATGATCATGTGTTTCATTAATTGCGATTCTTTTATTTTCTTTTTCCTCTGTGATAAACGGTACCTCCAACTCCCACTGACCATTGATCAAGTGTGAAGAAGAACTATGTTCAACGCCTTTCACTTCTATATTATCATACTCAATACTTGTAATTACAATTTTTACCTCATTCTTATTTTCAACCTTCCCCGGAAAATCAAATTTTAACATTCCCACAAAGATGCTGTCATCAACAATCTTTCCTTCCATCTCACTCTCTATGTCATATTCTGTTCCATTCAATATCCATGAGCCCTTGATATAAATCTGAGCCGCTGTGTTTTCTTCTGATTCTCTTACATAGATCGGCAGGATCTCATTGAACTGATCGTCATAAGAGATAATAGAAGCTGTTAAATACAAGGAATATCCATCTGAAACCGTCTCTGAGGCTGTAATAACAATTCCCTGATCCTCTGCTGTATATTTTTCTGCCCTGACGGCTTCTGCCATATCTTCTTCTGTAAGTTCAATATTATTTTTTGTATAATCTCCCGAAAAAGTTAAATGTTCTTCTATTTGTTCAAAAATTCTTCCAATATAGGGAAATTTAGCCGCAATAGTCGGTGTATAATAAAGCAAAGCACCAGTCATGACCACAATTACAGCAGCAGCTTTTAATAAACTTCTTCCCCTTTTAACTTTATTTATTTTTCTTTCTGTACAATCTGCACCGGTACTCATCTTTTGTTTTCCTTCCCTGATTTCAGAAAAAGCCTGATTCACTTGATTCTGTACGATATCGGGTATTACAATATCACTTTTTAAAATATCTTCTATTCTTTTTTTCATTTGATTACCTCTTCTTGCTTTCATCATAATATTTTGCCAGCTGCTTTCTTCCTCTGAAAAGTCTGGTTTGCACAGTGCTTTTGGGAATTTTTAAGATTGCTGAAATTTCCGGAATCCGGTAGCCTTGTACATAAAACAGAATCATAATAACACGATACTTATCCTCCAAAGTGTCTAAGGCCTCTTTAAACTCCAAATTGTAAGAATCTTCATATCCTGTTACTACTGATTCATCAAAGCCAGTATAAATCTTATTTTTCCTCTGAAGCTGATAGCATTGGTTGATCAAAATCCTTATCATCCATGTTTTAAAGTATTTGTTTTGCTTCAAACTGTTTAGCTTTTCCCAACAGGATAAAATGGTATCCTGCATTGCATCTGCCACATCAGCATCATTTTTTAAAATTGCAATCCCGACCTTATACATATCCTTCACATACAGCTGCATCAATTCTGTAAAAGCCTCTGAATCTTGTTTTTTTGCCCTTTCAACCAGATATTCTGTTTTCCTTTCCTGCATAAAAGCAGTTCCTCCTGTGTACACATTTTTATCTAAGCTAATTATCGCTTACATTCATTAGATACAATATCCGCTGAAAAAATCCCATAAAAATATCCTGCACTTCAATTTTTCAAAAAAGGGATGTTGCAAAATTTTTTATTTGCTTACTGTTATCCTTTGTTCGATCGCAGTTAGTTTAATAAAAAATTTTACAACATCCCTATAAATAAATATATCTCTTTCTACTTCACCTTTTTCCAGCCCTCTGCCTTAGCTTTTATCACCTCTCGTACCGTAAGGCTTCCTTCTGTTACGCTGAAACGAATATCATAGCCATCATAGTGCATGCCGTAGACATAGTCCTCCTTTTTGTTATAGGCAGCCCTGGGATCCTGTTTCAAAAGCTCCTCCACCGTCTCACGGATCTTAATGGGAAGAAGTTCCTTTAACTCCTCCGGAAAAATTATCCGGATGCCATCCGCCTTATGAGCCTGTCCAAAGCCTCCTACAGCCTCCGGATGCAGATCCGTATAGGGCAGATAGGGTTTGATGTCATAAATGGGTGTTCCATCCAAAAGATCTGCACCGGAAACCACCAGAATGGTTTCTCCTCTCTCTCCTCTACGCACCTCCTCCAGCTTTACACTGGAAAGCCCCAGAGAATTGGGGCGAAAGGGTGAACGGGTAGCAAAAATCCCTCTTCTTTCTTTTCCCCCAAGTCTGGGTGGCGCAACCGTCAGATTCCGCTTCTCCCAGCCTGCCTTCGTAAACCCCCAGATCAGCCACAGATGGGAATATTCCTCGATCCCTCTTATGGCATCAGGATTACTGAATTCCCCTTCAAAATGGATTTCTGCCTTTAAGGATGGCACCAGACCACTCTGCCTGGGGATTCCGAATTTTTCCTTAAAGCCTGTATGAATCCTTGCCACTACGATCAGCTTTTCTTCCATAGGTTTCTCCCCCTTGCTTCCCGGATAAAAGAAAAAGACCTTTCAAGGAATCCTCCTCAAAAAGTCTTTCTACAATACGAGCTGTCTAGCGGATTTGAACCGCCGACCTCATCCTTACCAAGGATGCGCTCTACCTACTGAGCTAAGACAGCCTACCGATGAAAACTCACCGACGAAGGTTATCTTATCATAAGGAAGGTGGCCTGTCAACATTAATTTTAGTTTTATTTACAAAAAATCAGTTTTTCTTTTCCCGCTGAAATAGATCATAGATACAGGGAATCACGATCAGGGTCAGCAAGGTGCCATAGGTCAAACCTCCAATGGTAACGATAGCCATGGGCCGGGACATATCCGCCCCCATTCCGGTTCCGAAGGCCATGGTCAGCAAACCGAAAATGGTGGTCAGGGCGGTCATTAATACCGGACGCAGCCTGACTCTTCCGGCAACCAAAAGGGCCTGATGTTTTTCCATTCCCTCTTCCCGTAACTGGTTGGTATAGTCCACCAGAACGATACCATTATTGACAATGATTCCCGACAGCATAACGAAGCCGATAACTGCAATTACACTGACCTCACTTCCGGTAAAATAAAGTCCCAGAAAGCCTCCGGTAAAGGCAAGGGGAATCGTAAACATAATGATAAAAGGAGACAGCAGGGACTGGAACTGAGCCACCATGATCAGATACATGAAGGCTACAGCCAGGATCAGCATCAGCATCAGCTGCTCCATTGCTTCCATAATGGTCTCATTTTCCCCGCTGAAATGCAGGGTGTAGCCGGTGGGCAGCTCATAATCTGCCAGTGCCTCCTCCACATCTGCAGAAACGATCCCCACGTTATGACCCTCTGCGATCTGAGCCGTAACGGCAATGTAACGGCTCTGTTCGGAACGGTTAATGGCCTTAAGACCCTCCTTATCCGCAAACTCCGCCACTTCTGAAAGGGGAACCTGAAGCTTTTTCCCTTCCTTATCGGTGGTATCCAACAGGATATCCTGAAGCTCCTCCTTCGTCATGGTACTGTCTTTTTCATGAATGACATAAACGTCATATTCTTTGATGTCCGTGGTCAAAATGGTGCTGCTGGTGGGGGAAGCCAGCTTCGCATACAGCTGAGAATAGATCTGGCCCACCGTCAGACCATAATCCATTGCTCTGGCACGATCCACCAGAACTCTTACCTCTCCCGTACTCTCTTCTAATCCATCAGCCACCTCTGTGGTGCCTTCTACCCCACGAACGATATCAGCCACCTCCAGGGCAATCTCCTGAAGGGTGTCAATCTCCCTTCCGCTGACCTGAATGGTGATACCGCTTCCGCTCAGAGAAGACAGGTCCATGGATGAGGTCTGGATAGCCAGCTCTATGTTTTCTATATCTGCCAGAAGTGTTTCGATCTCCCGCGCCAGCTCCTGATTGTTTTTTTCCTTATCCTCTTTCGTCGTCAAATAAATGACCGTTGCATTGGTTTCCTCACTGCTTGCCATAAGAGACATGCTTCCACTCCCCAGCATCGCACCGATATTTTCCACATCGGACAGGGTTTCCAGACGGCTGATGACTTCATCGGTGGTGGCTGCTGTTTCCTCCAGGGGAGTATCCTTAGGCAGAGTAATGCTGACCGTAAGCTGTGTATTATCCATCTCAGGCATAAAGGCAGTTCCTTTGGACAGGGAAGCTGCCGCACTGATGACCAGAAGAACTACCACTCCGATCAGAACCAGAGGCTTAAAACGCAAAGATACATCCAGTACCTTTTCATAGCCTCCGGCCATTTTGTCAAAAAAGCCGCCCTGTGTCGGATCCTTGGTACTGGTCAGCACCTTGGAAGCCATGGCCGGCACTACGGTAAGTGCCATTACCAGACTGGCCAGCAGGGAATAGGCAATGGTCAGTCCCATATCCACAAAGAGCTGCCGGGTAATTCCTTCGGTAAAAATAATGGGAGCAAATACACAGACTGTGGTCAGGGTGGAGGCAGCAATGGCTCCTGCCACCTCTCTGGCTCCTTCCACAGCAGCCTCCCTCATGGTTGCCCCTTCATTCCGCAGACGGTAGATGTTTTCGATCACCACGATGGAGTTATCCACCAGCATACCGATGCCTAAAGCCAGTCCGGAGAGAGAAATCACGTTTAAGGTCACTCCACTGAAATACATGCAGACGATGGCTGCCACCAGACTGATGGGAATGGAGCAGGCAATAATAAAGGTGGGTTTAATATCTTTTAAAAAGACAATCAGAATCAGAATGGCCAGACCGAAACCCAAAATAATATTATCGAAAATGGAGTCCATCACCAGATCGATGTAGATTCCCTGATCCATCAGATTGATCAGAATCAGGTTTTCATTATCCGCCATCAGCTCCTCAAACTTCTCGTTGATCCGGTCAGACACATCACCGGTAGAATAACCGGTCTGCTTCTGCATGGAAAGAATGACACCGGCACTGCCGTTTACATTGGTATAGATCTCATCACTGTTATCGGTCATGAAAACGTCTGCCACGTCGGAAAGGGTGATCACCTCTACTCCATCCATTTTCACATTCAAAATGGGCATGGCTGCCAGCTCCTCTACATTTGCCGGCTTTTCTCCCACACGGACAAGGTATTCTACATCCCCTTCTGTCACGTAACCGGAGGGCATGGAGAAATTCTGTGCTGTCAGCAGAGACTTAACGGTATCCACCGTCAGTACCCCGTTCATATCTGCACTGAGATAAGCATCCGCTCTGGCTTCCTCCAGCTGTTCTTCTCCTTCTTTCAATTGGTCTTCCGCTTCCTTCAACTGGTCTTTGGCAGTCTCGATCTGCTCAAGTCCCGTATCAATCTGTTCCTGGCCAGCCTCCAGTTGGCTTTCCACTGCTTCCAGCTGACTTTGGGCCGCCTCCAGCTGTGCCTCTCCATAGGCCAGCTGTGCATCGGCACTTCCGAAGCCGATGGCTGCCTCAATCTCTCCTTTGGTAAGTGCTTCCAGAGCAGCCTCCAGCTCCGCCTTCGTGCTCTTTAGCTTATCCAGGCCAGCCTGGGTCTGTTCCAGGGTTGTGTAGGCTTTAAGGCCTTCTGAAACTGCCGTGGACTGCTCGGTAAGTGCGGTCTGTAAGTCTCCCCAGGTTCCGGATTCCCAGCTATTATCTCCTAATGCCATTGTGATACTATCTTTCAGGGTACTCCACTGTGCAGCATACTCCGGATCCGGTAAATTCTGTAAAGCTGTATCGATAGCCTGAATCGTCATACTGCTTACATCGTCAATTCCCATTCCTGCAGCAATCTGCTCCAGGGCAGCTCCAAGCTGCTTCACACCGGACTGCAGTGCAGCAATCCCGGTTGCTGCCTGCTGAAGGCTCTCTTTATTCATTCCTCCTGCTTCCAGCTCCTTTATCCCGGACTGAAGCTGCTGGATGGTCAGGGAAAGGGTGGCGATATTGGCCTCCACCTGGGCCAGACCATCCACCACCTGAGCATACTTATCGGCCAGTTCTTTGGCGGTCTGTTCCTTCTTTGCCGCCAATTCCTCCTTACCTGCAGCCAGATCAGCTTTTCCGGTTTCCAGATCAGCCCTTCCATTTGCCAGCTCCTGCTTACCCTCTTCCAGCTCCTTCTGGGCATCTGCCAGCTCGGCCACACTGTCATCCAACTCCTTCCAGCCATCTGTCAGCTCCTTACGTCCGTCTGCCAGCTCCTGTTCAGCCTCCTCCATCTCAACATCAATGGCTCCAAAAACCTGTTTATTGATGGCATCAATCTTATCCTGGCGGATGACTACATGTACATTTTCTTCCAGAAGTCCGCTGGCAGAGGCAGAAGCCACGCCTTCAATACTTTCCAGCTCCGGAATCAGATGATCCGTCGTATAATCGCTGATCTCGGCAGTGGTCATCCCTTCTATTCCCACCGCGGCCACCATAATGGGCAGCATATCCGGATTCAGCTTCATGATAACGGGATTTCCTATAGAATCATCCCAGTAGGATTTGATCTGATCCAGATTCTCCCGTATTTCCAGAGAGACAGAATCCATATCAGCCGACTGGGCAAACTCCAGAATGACCAGCGAATAGTTTTCTCCCGATACAGAACTGATTCCCTCAATATTGCTGACCGTTGCCATAGAAGCCTCCACCGGCTTCGTTACCGCCATCTCTACCGTTTCCGGACTGGCTCCGGGGTAGGTGGTCATAACGATCACATAGGGCAGATTAATACTGGGCAGAAGATCTGTGGTCATCTTTGTAAAAGATACCAGGCCCAGGATAAGAATCAACACCACTGCCACCAGTACGGTATAGGGTTTCTTTACACTGAATTTTGCTATCATCTGTTCTCCTCGTCCTTCTTTGAAACAAAAGCCGCCAAAAGGCGGCTTGCTGGCTCTCATCCGATGCTCTATAGCTTCGATTTCACCTATTTTTCATTCTTTTCTTCCAAAATCTTCCGTAATTTATGCTTGATCCGTTGCAGGGCATTATCCGTGGATTTCTCATCCCTTCCCAATACCTTGGCGATTTCGGTGTAGGTCATCCCCGTAATATGCAGATCCAGCACCTGTTTTTCCAGAGGGCTGAGTTCTTCTGCAAGAGCCGTCTCCAGCCACTCTATGCGCTCCTGTTCCAGAAACATTTCCTCGGGATTCTGCCCCCTTCCTCCCTGGAAAGCATTCAACAGTGACTCTCCCTCCTGTACCTCGCCTGTATCCTTTCCGGCATGGCTGTAAAGGGAAATATAGGTATTCAGTGGAAAATGCTTCTGTCTGGTAGAAGCCTGTACCGCAGTATACATCTGTCGTGAAATACACAGATCTGCAAAGGGATAAAAGCTTACATCCCGGCCCATATCGTAATCTCTTACCGCCTTAAACAGGCCGATCATCCCTTCCTGGATCAGATCGTCCCTGTCACCTCCCAGAATAAACATAGAGCCGGCTTTTTTTCTTACCAGATTTTTATATTTTTCCATAATATGGTCGATGATTCCCTCTTCCCCGTCACGATAACGAAGAATCAGCTCCTCATCGGAGCTTATCCTGTCTTTTTCCACCCTTGTCTCCTGCTATGATGATCTGTCGGGCCTTTTGAACATGCAGCCTGCTGCTTGATGAGCCACTGACTTTTCCACCAGTCTACTGCTTCATTAACCTCTGTCTGACGATCTCAAAAGCCATGACTCCCGCAGCCACTGAGGCATTCAGGGAATCAATATCTCCCTTCATGGGAATGGAGGCAATAAAGTCACATTTTTCTTTCACCAGGCGGCCTACCCCTTCACCCTCATTTCCAATCACCAGGCCCATGGGACCGGTCAGATCCTGCTTGTACATGGTCTCACCACCCATATCGGCACAAACGAACCAGAGGCCTTCCTTTTTCAGCTGCTCAATGGTTCCTGCCAGGTTGGTCACTTTGGCCACCGGCGTATAGTTTAATGCTCCCGCTGAGGTCCGGGCTACTGTGGCAGTAAGCCCTGCTGCACGGTTTTTGGGAATGATCACTCCGTGTGCCCCGGCCAGATTGGCGGTACGGATGATGGCTCCCAGATTGTGAGGATCCTCAATCCCATCCAGTAAAAATAAAAACGGCGGTTCTCCCTTCTCGGAAGCCAGCTTCAGCATGTCCTCCACCCGGGCATACTCATAGGCCGCAATAATGGCTATGGCTCCCTGGTGTTTTCCTGTGGGCGAAAGCTGGTCAAGCCGTTCTTTATCCACATATTTGATGAATACATCTCTTTTTTTAGCTTCCCGCTTCAAGGTCATGATGGGGCCATCCTGACAGCCATCCAAAATGTACAGCTTGTCAATGGTTTTCCCCGAACGGAGGGCCTCAATAACGGCATTTCTTCCTTCTATTGTTGTTTCCTGAATTCCCATATTTCCTTCACTTTCTATTTCCTAATGCAACATCATTGCCGTCTCCTGACAGGAGCATACACCCCTTTTCAAAAAGTAGTCTGTCTTTAGACAGGCTAAGGCATAAGCTCCAGACGGCTCAGACCGATCTTTACCAGCATAAGAAGTCTGTCCTCCTGGCCGCTCAGATAAAGATAGCCCAGCAGGGCTTCAAAGCCCGTGGCTTTGCGGTAATCTACGATAGAGGCATTCTTGGCAGAGGTGCCGGATTTGGCATTTCTGCCCCGCTTATAGACTGCCAGCTCCTCCTCGTTTAAAACCTCTTCTAAAACCTCACTGAGCCTGGCCTGAGTCTGGGCCTTTACGATAGCACTCTTTTTTTTATGCAGCTCATGGGCCGGACGGTTGGCTCTTTCCACCAGAATCGTTCGAATGATCAGATCAAAAATCCCGTCACCCACGAAGGCCAGATTCAAAGGGCTGATGGTACGGATATCCACCTGGGGCAGATCATATTCCTGCTTCAGCTTCTCCAACAGACTTTTTTCTTCCATACTTCCTTCATCCTCTACAAACCGCTTGCTCTTTATGGCTATGCTCTTTTTTCCTATGCTGTCCTGAACGACTTTCTACTGCCGGACCTGGAAAATGCTTTAATCAATCTTTCCTTAAGCCCTTTTCCACTTCACCCCTTCACGGGTATCTTCCAGAATAATTCCCTGGGAAAGAAGCTGGTTACGGATCTCATCTGCTCTGGCAAAATTCTTTGCCTTTCTGGCATCCTGTCTTTCCTGGATCAGCGCCTCAATATCCTCATCCAGGATCTCTTCTTTCGTCTCCAGGATCAACCCGCAGATATCCGCCATATCGGTGAGCTGCTTTAACAGAGCATCCACATAGGGCTTGCTGCTCTCCTCGTTTGCATTGGTATTTGCAAATTTGACCAGCTCAAAAATAGCCGCAATGGCGTCTGCCGTATTAAAGTCATCATCCATGGCAGTTTCAAATTTTACCAGAAACTCCTTTGCCTCAAGCAGGGAAGCCTCCTCCTGGCCTGTAAGCTTTCCATCAGAAGCCTTAGCCTGAAGCTCCCGAAGCTTTTCGGCCGCGGTTTTGATTCTCTCCAGTCCGTTTTTTGCCGCCTCCATCAAATCCGCTGAAAAATTCAGGGGACTTCTGTAGTGGGCAGAAAGCATGAAGAAACGAAGCACCTGCAGATCGTATTTTTCACTGATATCCCTTACCGTGAAAAAGTTTCCTGCAGATTTGGACATCTTCTTATTATCAATATTTAAAAAAGCATTGTGCATCCAGTAACGGGCAAAGGTCTTGCCATTGGCTGCTTCGGACTGGGCGATCTCATTTTCATGATGAGGAAAGACCAGATCCTCGCCTCCGGCATGGATGTCGATCTCCTCACCCAGATATTTTCTGCTCATTACACTGCATTCAATATGCCAGCCGGGACGTCCGTCACACCAGGGAGAATGCCAGGCAGGCTCTCCTGCTTTTCTGGGCTTCCAAAGCACGAAATCCAGTGGATCTTCCTTCTGTTCCTCACCAGATACCAGCAGTGAACGGTTTCCTCCCTGCAGATCGTCCAGGTTCTTATGGGAAAGCTTTCCATACTCCTTAAAGCTTCTGGTCCGGTAATAGACCGTTCCGTCTGCTGCCGGATAGGCATGGCGCTTTTTGATCAGGGTAGAGATCATATCCACCATACCGTCTATTTCCTTTGTAGCCAAAGGATGAGTAGTGGCCGGTTTTACATTCAACCCTTCCATATCCTTTTTACACTCTTCAATATAGCGTTCGGAGATCACCTCAGATTCCACGCCCTCTTCCATGGCCTTCTTAATGATCTTGTCATCCACGTCGGTAAAATTGGAAACGTAATTTACCTCCAGCCCCTTGTATTCCATATATCTTCTGACAGTATCAAAAACGATCATGGGACGGGCATTTCCAATATGGATCAGATTGTATACCGTAGGTCCGCAGACATACATCTTTACCTTGCCTTCCTCCAGGGGGATAAATTCCTCTTTCTGCTTCGTTAATGTATTATAAATTTTCATATTTTCCTCTCATTCTGCTGTGGGGCAGCTTATACCGCCTTCCCTGAATCTGCTGTTTTTGCTTCTTCCACTCTCTGTTTTCGTTTTAACAGCCTTACTTCTTCCTCCAGCTCCAGTAACCGGTTGGTCAGTACGCTGTCTGCATGCTGAAGGTTGCTGATATCTTCTTTTACGGGATCGGGCAGATCCTGATCCAGCGTTTCCTGGGGATAAGCCATATTGTTGCGCTTCACCACACGACCCGGCACACCTACCACTGTGGAGTTGGGCGGCACCTCAGAAAGCACCACGCTTCCCGCCCCGATCTTGGAGTTATCTCCTATGGTAAAAGAACCCAGTACCTTGGCTCCTGCACTGATCATCACATTATTTCCGATGGTGGGGTGGCGCTTGCCCTGTTCCTTTCCCGTTCCTCCCAGGGTCACCCCCTGATAGAGCGTACAGTTGTCTCCGATAATGGTTGTCTCTCCAATGATCACTCCGTTTCCATGATCAATAAACAGCCCTTTTCCAATCTGTGCTCCCGGATGTATTTCAATACCTGTTTTCCGTACTGCCCTCTGGGAAATCCACCGGGCCAGAAAATAGTGTTTTTTCAAATATAATTTATGAGCCAGCCGATAATGCAGCATGACCTTAAAGCTGGGATATAAAAAAACCTCCCAGGGAGAATGGATAGCCGCATCTCTTTCCCGGATCAGGGCTATTTCCTCCCGAATATGTTTGATCATTCCCATACGCTCACCTCCTGCTTACGGATATTTTAGCATATGCAAAACCTGTATTTTTTGTCAACAGACTGCTCCCTGTCCTTTATACGATCTCATTGAGGAAAACTCCCTGAAAGAGATAGGGTGTCAATTCCTTTATGGTCATACGAACCTCAGCATCTCCCACCTCTCTCTGCCGGCTTACACGGCTGCCATGGGGTGTGATCTCCCAAAGATAGAGCCCGTCATTCTGGGGCAGATCCGGATCTTCAATATCAATCAGAACCGCTCTGTTTTCCGGACTCTTTACCAGCTTCATCATTTCCTCAAGATGGATGATCCTGGCCATAATGATGGGTTTTGCTTCTTCCTTTTCCGTTAAAAAAGGAAAGCTTCCCGGAATGGTTTCCATCATTTCCTGAACCGTAACCTCTTCCCCTTCTCTGGCATAGAGGAAAAATCCTGCCAGACTCCCTTCCTTTTCCAAAAGAAAAATATCTCCGTTCTGGGCCTCTATTTCCTTTAACTGCCGTTCATAATAGTGGCTGTTACGTTTTACAAAAATCTGCTTATTTTTTTCAAGCCAGCTATTGGCATAGTCTGCCAGGGTGGAACACAGCCGATGCCGTTTTGCTTCTTTTTTTCCCTGTCCCGAAAGACTGACCAGGCTGTATCCATTCTCTGCCCCTTCCTGACTTCCATCCAGCTTAAGCCTGCCCTCCGTTCCCATCAGCGGCTCAAGCACCTCCAGGGGAAACTGTCCGTCATGGAAGGTCCATTGGGGACGCTCATAGATATAGGAAAAGTCAAAAGGCTCATAAATAGCCGGATCAGCCGGCATAAGAAAGGTAAAAGGAACCTTATCCCGATACATTCCTTCCATGGCTGTCATCAGCAGAGCCGTCATTTTCCCCTGATGCCTGCACTCCTCTTTTGTGGCTACTCCCACGATATAGAAGAGCTCCTTCAGCCTGCCATAGACCTCCACCGGATAAGGGGTACAAAAAAGCATGGAATCATAGGGTTCTTCCCCGGTTACATAGGCGATGTTATGGGGAGCCTTTTCCTTATAATAGTAATCCACAAATTTGCGGGAGTCTTCCGTAAAAACCGTTTCCCACAGCTTTCTGGTGGTCAGACATCTTTTCTTCGTTAATCTGGTGATTTCCATGGCTTTTCCTTCCTTCGTTTCATTATCTGGTGGGACAGCCCTTTTGTCCTTTCATCCGGCGTGGCAGCCCTTTTGTCCTTTCATCTGCCCTGGAATTCTCATCCGGCGTGGCAGCCCCGGCAGCCTTCGCACCCCTGGCTCTGCGGGTTTTCATCAAAAAGCCGGGTGGGACTGTTTAAGAGGCAGATGGCCTGGGCAGAGATTCCTGCTCCTTCTCCGGTAAAGCCCATCCCTTCCTCAGTTGTAGCCTTAACGTTTACCTGGTCTATACTGATCTTAAGTGCCCGGGCAATATTTTCCCGCATCTGATCGATGTGAGGACGCATTTTGGGTGCCTGGGCAATGATGGTAGCATCTATATTTTCAATGAACAGCATCTGCTCCTCTACCATTTCTCCAACGGCTTCCAGCAGCTTCAGACTGTCAGCTCCCTTCCATTTTTCCTCTGTATCCGGAAAATGCTTGCCGATATCTCCCAGAGCTGCAGCACCCAGAAGTGCATCCGAGATGGCATGCAGAAGTACATCCGCATCGGAATGGCCCAGCAGGCCCTTCTCATAAGGGATATCCACACCGCCAATGATCAGCCTGCGGCCTTCCACCAATCTATGCACATCATATCCTGATCCTATTCTCATTCTCTATTCCTTTCCAGCTCCCTACGCTTCCCCTGATCGGACTTCAAGGCAGTCTTTCTTCTGAATCACAGGCTCTATTTTAGCTCAACAAAGAGTATTTGTAAAGAAAAGCCACTTGACATTCTCACCCCATCGGCTTATGGTATAGCCAGAATCAGGACGATAAAAAGGAGGTTACCATGAAGATTCCCAACGATCCCGTAATGCTTGTATCTTTTTTAAATTTAAATCTGAGAGATTACTACGCTTCCTTCGATGCTCTTTGTGAAGCCCTGAAGCTGGACAAGGAAGAGGTAGAAAAAAAGCTGGACACCATCGACTACCATTATAAGCCGGAGTACAACCAGTTTCTCTGAAAAAGTCAAGGCTGATCCCAGATGCCAGAATATTGGAGTAAAAAGAATTCCCGTCCATTTGAAAAAATGGGCGGGTCTCTTTTTACTCTGAAAGTAATCTTTTCAGCAAAATCTCTCGATGATTAATAAACATTTCAGTCACTTTATAGCTCTCTGTATCTTCATATTCACAAGGATGTACTGCTCCATCATCGAAAGAGATAATCTGTGCATTCGGTATTCCTAATAAAATCGGAGAATGCGTAACGATAATAAATTGTGAACCTTGCCCGGCACAGGAACATATTTCCATAAGTAACGTCAATTGCCTTTGTGGAGATAAAGCTGCTTCAGGTTCATCAAACAAATATAAACCATTAGGTCTTAACTGATTTTGTGCAAGAGCAAGAAAGCTCTCCCCATATGATTTTTCGTGATATTTTTCTGACGGATGTACAAGATCTGCGTATTCCTCCTCCTTGGTTGCTACATTATAAAAGCTTTCGGCTCTAAGAAAATATCCCCATTTAGCCTTACGGAATCCTTTTGAAACTCTTATGGCTTCATGCAGCTGTGAATGCGAATCATATGTTGAAAAGGAATAATTTTTTGTCCCCCCCTCCGGATTAAAACCACATGCTATGGCAAGAGCTTCCAGTAACGTTGACTTACCGCTTCCGTTTTCTCCCACAAAAAATGTAATCGGTTTTTCAAACACCAGCTCATCCAAATCTTTTATCGCTTCGATTTTTCGCAAATAACTGCTTTGTTCTATTTTATTCCAGTCTATAGACAGACGCTGTATAAATTGTTCATTCATCTAACCACTCCCGATTCATATATAGCAGAAACTTCAAATCTTTGCATGCTTCCAACCTCTTTGTACGACTGAATTTTACTTTTACTCTACATCTTTTTTATAAGGAACGGTTGCTATATACATGAACCAGCCTTATCCTTCTCGCCGCATATCAATAAAGCCGGGTCCCTTGGAAATAATCATATCTGCTTCTGTTAAAATCAGTTTAATTTGTACGATTATGAACCTTTGCTATCTCAAATAGCATTTTTTTCATCACTTTCATCGGATTCTAAATATCCCACATTTCCGACATAGTGTTCCACTATCTCTTTCTGAACCTCCTGCGGATACATCAGAACTGTGTATGTATTTCCTATTTTACTGATCTTTTCTACGGCTTCAATTCCCCTGGATAGTCCTAATTCAGTTTGAACCTGAACGGTCCGGCCATCTACCTGACGTTCTTCGACATATCCCATCCTGGTAAGCAGCTTAAAGATATCTGTTCCAAATATGTGCTTCACATTTTCTGCTGACGTTATCCGGTTCAGTTCATCTTTTATTTCAGATACAAGATATAAATCATGGTACTCAAACTTATCTGCATCTTCCTGATTGAGGTAAAAAGGAAGTTTATGTTTCTTCTTTACCTGAGATTTTGCTTTTACTGTATCATGTTTGTCCTCGTCTTTAATACTTGTAACAGCGTCAGGGTGTTCCTCCATAAAAGCAGTTACCGCTTCTATGAATCTCTCGCCATATTTCTTATATTTTGCCTCACCCACTCCAGACACATCCAGGATAGACTGCTTATCTGCCGGAGCCTTGATACTCATATCGATCAGCGTTTTATCACTAAAGATGATATATGGAGGCAGCCCTTCCTCTCTGGCTATCATCAATCTAAGCTGTCTAAGACTCTCAAATAATTCGTATCCTGCCCTTGTAAGAGAATCCGTACTCTTCCTGCTGCGGCCCGTCTGATGTTCAGGTTCCCTATCCCTAGATGCCCTGACCATGACATGAGTATTCGGATCCTTCAGCGGCTCTATATTACCCATGCGGATCACGCTGTATTTATCTGCGGTCTGATACAAATATCCGTCCAAAAGCATCTGGCTGACCAAAAGTCTCAGCTCCGATTCAGATCGATTCTTAAGCACACCATAAGTTCTGTAATCAACCGTTCCAAGTTCCTTTAATCTGGCTCTGTTTGCGCCAAGAAGCGTACCGAGGATTATATTCAAACCATATCTTCCTTTTGCCTCCCATACACAGTTAATGACAAGTTTTGCATCCTCTGTCATGTCGATTTCAGTAAATTCCCTATGGCAGTTCCCGCAACTGCCACACGGCACATCCCGCTTCTCACCAAAATATTCGAGGATATAGTTGCGAAGGCAGCTCGAGGTTCGGCAATAGCCTTCCATTATCTGAAGCCTTTTTGTGTCACGTTGTCTGATCAGATCAATGTCTTCATATGGAATCTCTGTAAAGTCCTTATGATCAAGCAGGAACTTGTTTATCATAATGTCCTGTGCCGAAAACAGCAGTATACACTCAGATGGTTCCCCATCTCGTCCGGCACGCCCTGCCTCCTGATAATAGTTCTCCATGCTCTGAGGCATATTGTAATGTATGACAAACCTCACGTTGGATTTGTCAATACCCATTCCAAACGCATTTGTTGCAACCATTACCGGAGTTCTGTCATAGATAAAGTCATTCTGACTTATCTTTCTGTCTTCATTATTCATTCCGGCATGGTATCTTGCCGCAAAAATACCGGCACCGGACAGTAATTCAAAAAGCGAATCTACATTTTTTCTGGTAGCACAATAAATAATCCCACTGTCATCCGGATGCTTCCTGATATACTCCAGCACATAGTCATCTTTTCTTTTGGTCGCCTCTACATCAAAATACAGATTCTCACGATCAAATCCGGTCACGACAAGCTTCGGATCCTGCAATTTCAGGACGCATGCGATATCCGTCTTTACTTCCTCTGTTGCAGTTGCGGTAAACGCACTAACAATCGGTCTTTGAGGAAGTCCATCGATAAAATCCACGATTTTAAGGTAGCCTGGTCTGAAGTCCTGCCCCCACTGAGAGATACAATGAGCCTCATCCACTGTTACCATTGAGATATCTACCCTACCGGCAAAAGTCGTAAACTCGTAACTCTCAAGGCGTTCCGGTGCTACATACAGGATTTTATATTTTCCCTCCAAAGCTTTGGCATAAACCTTTGCTATCTGTGTCTCCGTCAAAGACGAGTTGATATAACCTGCATGGATCCCCGCCTCGTTTAGGGCCTTTACCTGATCCTGCATAAGGGATATGAGCGGAGATATGACAATCGTGATACCAGAAAGCAGCATGGCCGGTACCTGATAGCAAATGGACTTACCTGCTCCCGTTGGCATAATTGCGAGTACATCCTCTTCGGAAAGGATGGCTCTGATAATCTCATCCTGTCCCGGTTTAAAGGAATCATATCCAAAATATAATTTTAAAGTTTCTCTTGCGTCCATACTCACCATTCCATCTTATCTGTCTCAGAACCAAATGTCATCTCAGGGAGCTCTGCGGCAATATCCTTATGCTTCGCTCCGGCTGTCACCATATTAATATTGCATTATTTTTCTTATCTCCATGAGAGGCATTGATTGCCCCACCAAAGCAAGTAATTCCAAATCTGATAAAATATCATTCAAATATTTCTGTGAAACAATGTAAGTCTTTATTCCGTCTATCTCTCGAATATCCGTGCAATAACGCTCAAATCGTTTCATTTTTTCCTCCGAAACATACCTCTATAGCAAAAATGGCGGGAATTTCTTCCCGCCTACGGTGATCCAAAGAGCTTTCGCCCAGACCAAAACTGTAACGCATCACAGCTATATCTTACACATATAGTACCATAAGGATTCCTTTTTTCCAATCTTTTTTTGAAAATATTGATGCTGAATATTCCTTCAAAATCCATTCTCTTTTACTTTTGCCTTAATCATCTTTTTAGACTTTCTCAGTTTAATTGCAAAAGATGCATGGAACTGGAATCCCACTTTGTACTCTCCTTCAAATTCAATTTGTTACTAAAGCTTAAAATCATACCCCATAATATTCATTGATAGCTTTTCCAATGATGGCAGTTACCCCGGTACCATAAAGCTCATCCAGCACTTGCGCAGTTTTACCTTTTTCCAAATAGCTCTCTGCTACCTTTAATAAAATATATCTTGCATTTACGGTACGGTACATCTTCTTTGTATTATTTTCCAATCGTTTTACAAGCTGTGGTATTTCATTAAGCTCTCCGAAAGAATTCTTAAATGAAAAGTAGATATTTTTTAATTCTTCCTGAAGCTCTGCACTCACTTCCGGATATAGTGCACTTTCCTCTACAGCTCTTAAATAGTTTTCTCTACTGCCATATATTTGTAACAGCTCAACACCTACATTTCCATCAACCATATTATTTGTTACCAGATCTCTTATTTTGGCAATTGCAGAACCATCCATATCCTGACTATTTGTTATGGTCTTCGTTACTTTCTCTGCATCCTCTATACGAAAAGCTTCAAAACTAACAGGGGCATTATCTGATTCCATACCATCTACTACACCCAGTAAGCCTTGCAATCTACTGATTTTTTGTACAAGATTTTTCCGGTAGTTTATCAGGACAGCCCTATAATCACTGTTTTCATCATTTACCACTTCTTTAATCGTATTAAGCGGTATATCCAATTCCTTCAGAAACAATATTGCACTTAGTTTTTCTAAAGCCTTATCATCATATAGCCTATACCCGGCTTCTGTCCTGTCTGTTGGAACAAGCAAACCTATTTCATCATAATATCTTAATGCCCGGATACTGATACCTGTTAATTCTGATATTTCTTTTACAGTCTTCATAACATCTTCCTCCTTTAGATTTTATTCTAAAGGATCACGCTGCGAGAGAGTCAATACCTGTCTTTTTCTACTACACTTTCATCCACTTTGCCAAAACAGGCGAAAAGCAATAGCTTTTTCAATATTTTTTACTCCCGTTTACCTGGAAACACCCAATTTCACCATAAGTGCTGCCTGTAATGCGCAAGTCGGGAACCTCAATCAAAATATTAGTGTCTACTTCTGTAAAGATTACCGGATATATTACTTTCATCATATCTACCTCCAATGTGTATAATCTATATCACTGCCTGAGATAGGGGACTTTGCAACCCCCATTTAATGGGACTGCCAGGAAATTTTTACTGGAATCAACTGGAGATTGAATTAGGGGATTTAAAGGGACTTGCAAGGCTTACCAAGAAAAAGGAGCTTGAAAGCAGGATTGCCACCAAAAACGAGAAAATCCGAACCCTCAAAGCCGGATTATCGAGTATCGTCAGACAACATGGATTTGCAACGGCGCAGGATTTCTACACAGCATTCTATACCGCAAAACGTGCCACCGACACATATCAGAACGAATGTGTCAAGTGGGAAGACGCCTACGGAGAGAAAGCCACTCCCAAAACCGAAACCATGCACGATAAGATAAAGCGGTATCAAGAAAAGGCTGACAGGCTAAACGCCAGCCAACCTTACCAAAGCAGAGACAGAGGGGCGAGATAAGTGCCCCTAACCAGGAGAATAGTCCTATCCATACACTTAATGGATAAGGCTATTTGAAAGTCATTATTACGAATGAGAAGCACCACGCCGCCTCTGCCAACACCCTTCCCATAACAATAACAAATATTCTTATGTCCATTGTTACAAAAATCTGAAACTTTTTCAATTTTTTCAGTAGTCTGGAAAATGGGAGAATCGGTTCTTTCATCGAACTGGTTCTCCCACATAAAAATCACATATTTCTCATGTACTGCTTTAACTGATCATAAAAGTTTTCTCTGGTTCCTGCCATAATCACTACAATCACCTTATCTTCCAGATACTCCACCGTATATGCCAATTCATAATTCGTCTTATTGTAGTAAATATCATATCCATACACACCGGACAAATCACCGGTCTTTGGCTCACCTGCCATATGATCTTTACAAATTTTATCAATTGCTTCCTGATACAGCGCCTTTAACTTTTTATCCCTCAGTTTCTTCAGGTATTTAGCCGCCGGAGGAAGAAATCTTACTTCCGCCATACCTACTCCTCCGCTCCGAAAATATCCTCATAAGTGGCATACTCTGCATTTGCACCTGCCACCTGCTCTGCCTCAGCCAGCATTGCCTCCACCGCAGGGCGAACCTCTTTTTGTGCCTGCTTAAAACGAGTCAGCAGTTCTTCCCCACTAAGTCCCTGTGCGATAAGGTCTGCCAAAATCTGCTCAGCAAACTCTCCCCCTGCATTTGTCTTTACCGGACGAAGAACTAATTCATTGCCTCGTACTATACACTCTGCTTCTGTATCAAACCCTAACATAGTAAAAAACTTCTGCGGAATTGTAATCTGTCTTTTTTCTGATATACTGATTTTTTTCATTTCCATAGAAATGCTTCCCTTCATCATTGCTGCCTGCATTTTGGCTCCTCCTTCCATAGTGTTCACTACTTCAAATAATTTATACATTTTCTTTGTTTCTTGGTTTCTTTGTTCCAAGATTATTATATTCCCTCTTTGCTTCTTTGTCAATATCGCAGGCGGATAGTGGTATCTAAGGTACCAAGTACAAACCTAACGAAAAAACCACTGTTTCATCAAAAAACGAAACGATGGCATACTTTCATATATTCAATTTACGAACACCCTGTATCAAAATCCTTTCCATAGAAAATCATGGTAATATGGTAATCTTGGTTCCTACTGAGCAATAGTCAAACAGCAAGTCCATTACATCATTATCTACAGCAACACATCCTGCAGTCCAGTCGGAAGAACCACCACATCCATGAATCATAATAGCTCCGCCTAAAGCGGTATTCCAATCCGGACACTGCCCCTTATCAATGGCACTCACAATGCGGTCATAGGTATTACTATCTATTAACATACCGATCACCTCCCAATATGATTGTAAGCTGACCTGTAAGGGTACGGTCAATACCTATTCATTTGTACCCCTGTGCTTTAAGCCAATGGCATCATTTCAATGAACGAAGATGAATATTTTTTATTCCAGCCTCGTATTTTTTTAGTTCATTTTTATTTTCATCCGTTATCTCTATAAGTCGGTCATTAAACTTATCCTCTATACAAAGAAACCGATGCTCCGCTTTACCAAACAAAGTCATCAATTTACAAAACATCCAGGCAAGAAATGTACTGCATCCACCATCAAACGAATTTTGCCCTCTTTTTAGTGCAGGCATTGCTTTATCACTCATAGTATGCCAATCCTTTTCAATTTCTTTTTGACGCTTGCAAGACTATGTTCATACCCAGTATCTATCATAACATAGCCTGACGGTGTGTGATATATATAAGTATTCATTATTCGATTTCCTACATTATGAGTATTATCCATTTTATTTCACCGCTAAATTCAAATCCCTGCATCCTAAAGAGGAGATTTTTTATCACTCTTTTCCTCGCACTTTATCACATTGCCCTGTATATTGAACCTGAAAATAATCGTCACTTTTTAATGCCTGATATACCTTTGATTGTTCAAATATTTTTGCTTAAGCGGCTCAAACTTATTCAAGCCCAAAATCTGTTTATATCCCTAAAATATAGAATCCATTATACCATTTTGCCTTAATTAGCCATTCTGTTAATACTTCATAATCTACTGGCTTTTCCGTATTAAGTCTTTTTATGATGGAGTCGGTTAATGATGGATCATAGTAATTGATACCATACAAATCGACAGTTCCGGTTTTTAAATTATTGTAAGTTCCACAATCAAAAAAACGACTATATTCTTGGTAGAATGCGCCGTCATCATCTATGTGGATATATAAAGAATCGTTTTTCCAATGTTGAATATTTTTAACGGCTACTAACTCCTTTATAGGGATTTGAAACGGCATATTACAAAACTGTATTTCTACAAAAGCAGAACCACCGTAATTGCTTCTTCCCTCTTGGGAATTAAAAGTATGGAATAGCATTGCATCACCTCCAACTCCAAATCTTCTGTTTCTCTCAATCCATTGTAATATCTGCTCTTGACAATTCCAGTTTATCCGATACATCGTTTTTGTCAATCACAGGTGGAAGTATCGTCCCTTGACAAGAGACGGTACATTAAGTATGCAAATGGACTGTCACTCCCATCCATGATGAAACGGAAACAGTGGAAACATTTATGCCTTTGTGCTATAATTTCTCCAACGAAAACAAAACGGAAGATTTGATGTTATTGCATTGGAAGTGAAGGGAACAAAAATTTTACAGAAGGGGAAATTTGAGAAATGAATCCATGGTATTTTGCTATAGGAATATTTTTCATATCGTTTTTGCTGATAGTTGGAATTATCATTTGTGCAATTTTGCTTATGATACAAAAAGCCAGAAAAAATATCAATAAGGCTGTAGTTGTGTCAGCGGGTATCAATTTTCTTTTACTTGTGGCCACTGTTTTGTATGTGTCCTCACATTCCACTTACTACAAATACAATGATTGGGCTATATTAGGAAGCAATATTTATACGATTGAACAAAAGTATGGCGAGTTTGATTTGGGAAAAATAACAGCAGGCCAAAAAGGTCAGGTTGCCTATTATATATACACGGATAATGGCCCAATCATGCCAGACCATTTAGACCATTACTACTACATAGCGTATGATGAACAGGGGGTTGTCTATTGTGTATGGGAGTCCCTTCAGCCGGGAGGCTGACCTTTTCCTCTTTTCCGGGCAGATATTTGATTGTAACCATAATCTCCAAAGTATCACTCCTTATTTTTGTGCATTGCACGGATTTTAGTAACACTATTCTAAGAAAAAAAGACATAAGGAAGGGCTTCTGCAAAATTCTTAAAAAAGAGATTTTACGTCAGCCCCTCCTTTTCGTTTTCTACTTTCCAGTGGTTGCCAAAAGCTTTTCGCCCGTTTCATCCACGTCGATGAGGATAATATCTCCTGCTGCCACCCTATCCTCCAGGATCAGCCTGGCGGCAAGGGTTTCCACATTTCTTTGCACGTACCGCTTCAAAGGTCTTGCCCCATAAACCGGATCATAGCCTTCTTCCACGATGAGGGCCTCGGCTGCAGGCGTAATCTGAATGGATACCTCCCTTTCGGAAAGTCTCTTATTCAATTCTGCCACGATCAGATGAATGATGTGGCCGATATCCTGACGGGTCAGAGGCTTAAACAGAATGGTCTCATCCAGACGATTCAGAAATTCCGGTCTGAAATGCAACTTCAGCTCATTCATCACCGCCTCCTTTACCTCCTCCTTAATATCACCGAACTCCGTGATTCCCTCCAGAAGATAATGTGCACCGATATTGGAAGTCATGATCAGAATGGTATTTTTGAAATCCACCGTCCTACCCTGGGAATCCGTGATCCGTCCATCATCCAACACCTGTAAAAGTACGTTGAATACGTCCGGATGGGCCTTTTCGATCTCGTCAAATAGTACCACTGCATAGGGCTTTCTGCGGACTGCTTCGGTCAACTGGCCGCCCTCTTCATAACCCACATAGCCAGGAGGCGCTCCGATCAGTCTGGCTACGGAATGCTTCTCCATATATTCACTCATATCGATACGAACCATATTGCTTTCATCATCAAAGAGGGCTGCTGCCAGAGCCTTTGCCAGCTCCGTCTTACCCACACCGGTAGGGCCTAAAAAGAGGAAAGAACCTATGGGCTTTGCCGGATCCTTGATCCCCGCCTTGGAACGGATAATGGCCTCTGTTACCAGAGATACCCCTTCTTCCTGCCCCACTACACGCTTGTGCAGCTCCTCATCCAGATGCAGGGTCTTGTTGCGTTCACTTTCCGTCAGCTTGGATACGGGTATACCGGTCCATCGGGAAACGATCTTTCCGATTTCCTCTTCAGATACACTTTCATGAACCAGAGTCAGCTCTCTGGATCTCACCTGCTCTTCCTCTATTTCCAGCTGCTTTTTCAGCTCCGGTAATTTTCCGTAACTAAGTTCCGCTGCCTTCTCATAGTCTCCTTCTCTCTGGGCAATCTGAATCTGGCTGTTCATGGCTTCGATCTCTTCCCTGAGATGGGACAGCTTTTCCACAGAAGCCTTTTCATTTTCCCACTGTGCAGTACGGTTGTTCAGCTCTCCTTTAAGCTCTGCCAGCTCCTTCTGGAGATTTTCCAGACGCTCCTGACTTAACCGGTCTTCTTCTTTTTTCAAAGCCGCTTCTTCAATTTCCATCTGCATGACCCGGCGGCGCAGCTCGTCCACCTCTGTGGGCATGGAATCCAGCTCCGTCTTGATCAGGGCACAGGCCTCATCTACCAGGTCAATAGCCTTATCCGGTAAAAAACGATCGGAGATATAGCGGTTGGACAGCACTGCCGCACTGACCAGTGCATTATCCAGAATTTTTACCCCGTGATAAACCTCGTAGCGCTCCTTCAGGCCACGAAGGTTGGAGATGGTATACTCTAACGTAGGCTCTGCTACCATTACCGGCTGGAACCGCCGTTCCAGGGCCGCATCCTTTTCAATATACTGGCGGTACTCATCCAGCGTAGTTGCGCCGATACAGTGAAGCTCACCTCTTGCCAGCATGGGCTTTAGCATATTTCCTGCATCCAGGGCACCGTCAGTTTTTCCCGCACCGACGATGGTATGCAGCTCATCAATGAACAGAATGATCTGCCCCTCACTGCTCTTCACATCCTCCAGCACCGCCTTCAGACGTTCTTCAAACTCACCCCGGTATTTGGCCCCGGCCACCAGGGCACCCATATCCAGGGCAAAAATCTTCTTGTCCTTCAATCCTCCGGGTACGTCTCCCCGGACGATCCTCTGGGCCAGTCCTTCCACTACGGCGGTCTTACCCACACCGGGCTCACCGATGAGCACCGGATTGTTTTTCGTCTTACGGGATAAAATACGGATCAGATTCCGGATCTCATGATCCCGGCCGATAACCGGATCCAGCTTCTCATTCTTCGCCTTCTCTACCAAATCCTGACCGTATTTTTCCAAAGTATCATAGGTAGCTTCCGGGTTGTCACTGGTAACTCTCTGGTTGCCTCTTACTGTGGAAAGAGCCTGTAAAAACCGCTCCCTGGTAATACCATACTCCTGAAAAAGAGCCTTGATCTCCCGGTTGGGATGCCTGATCATAGACAAAAACAGATGCTCTACTGATACATATTCATCCCCCATCTGCTTGGCCTCGTCCTCGGCACTGATCAGTACCTTGTTCAGGTCCTTGCCAATATAGACCTGACCACCCTGAACCTTAACCCTTTTTGCCAGTGCCTGTTCACAGCGGTTAACAAAATGCTCCTTCTGAATCTCCATCTTCTCGATCAGCTTTAAGATCAGGCTGTCCTCCAAAGTAAGGAGACTGTAGAGCAGATGCTCCTGCTCAATCTCCTGATTTCCATACTCATAGGCAAGCTTCTCACAGCCTTCCACTGCCTGCATGGATTTCTGCGTAAATTTTGAAATGTTCATAACTTACCTCCCTTGTTTGTTCTGTTATATTGTCCCTGTAATTTTGTTATAGCACCAAAATTAGCACTCGTCAAGATAGAGTGCTAACAATTTTCAAAAAAATTTGCAAACCTCTGTATTTACAGGGTTTGCAGATTCTAAAAAGATTATTAAATTGGTTTGTATGATCTTTTATGTTGTTTTACTGGATCATATTACAAAGCGTATATCAATTATTTTATAAGCTTAGTTTTCAGTGGCAATCAACTGCGTAAACTGCCTCATTCGGCAATAGCTACTATATATAGAAACCACCGCATTTTGAACGATAACATCATTAGTATTTTTCTAATTCCGCGTTGTTTGGCAAGTGCTTTCCAAATGCAAATAAATCTTCACTACCATCTCGGACGAAGTATTCCCACTCAATTTCTGTTGGTAATCTCAAGTTTAATTCCATACATAATGAGTCAACCTCCTCTTTTTTAAGATAAGCCGCAAATTTTCCTTCTCCCTCATAAAATTGGAAGTCCACATACTTTTGTACAAAGGAATTCAAAATGGGTGTCCTTGTAACCAAAATATCTGCTACGAAAATCCCTTTCTTTACCTCCATCCCGGTCTTTTCAAAAATAATATCTTCATTAATTTCTCTGGCCTGTTGTTTCTCCTTAGCTGAAAGTCCCTTATTATATACTCCCTCCGGAATATATACAAACTCCAAATCATAGGGTAAATAAGTCGCTACAACGTTATCCTCTTCGCTTCTAATTGCAAATAATGAACTTTTAGCTCCCAGCTTATCTAAAAGTTTCTTTTTTTGCATATCAATATTATATTTTTTCATCATATAACTTCTTTCTTATTGGGGAAATCTCCAGCGCCAGGTCTCCAAATGCGTCCTTGCTTACCCCTGTTTGCACTGCATCCGGGGCCAGGCCTTCATTATCCTGCAATAAGCATATGTCATTGTGTGATCCGATGTAATCAGTATACTGCTGTTGATTTTTCAGATAGTTGATTATCCTTAAGTGGGGGCATAATTAAATAGAGTTAGTGTCACCTATCCTCTATGACAGGAACTATCGGAGACAACAAAGTATCTTGATAGATTTCTACTTTTCCTCGTGCTAATCTATGTACCACAAAAGAATTATGATTATCTTTATCTTCATCATTATGCACATAAAGCAAACCATAACTTCCTTTTGCCACTTTACCGACTATATCAAAGAAGGAAATCAATTCTCTGATATCTAATGACATATGATTAGTGCAAGCCAGTAGTTCAATGAAACATTCCCCATTTCTCCATACGATCTGCGGATCACAATGATTCAATTTTTTTATTTCAATATCGATCAACTCTAATATCTCGCCAAAATTTTCTTCATCTGTCACTTCATAAGATTCTCTTATGGTTATCCATCCATGCATCTCCACCATATTTTTAGTCCTCCTGACTCGCTCCTGCCGAATTTGGTATCAGGATGGGCGCTTTTCATTATATAGTAAATATAACTGTATTTTTTCGTGCGCTAGTGTTTCAACATAATTCCAATCCACATTATCTAATCTTTGATCTATTTCCTCCAGTATCATAGATTGTTGTTGTTCTATACCTGCATCAAATCCATATACCTCATAAAACCTTTCTGCCAAACGTGAAAACCAATAATATTTACTATATAAAATAGTTTCCAGGCATATACTTCTTGCAGCTTTTAGCTCTTCCTCATATTCATAAAAAAATACCAATAATTATATAAACAATTCAATTTATTATCTGAATATTTCTTTTGATATACATAATTTGTTTCCATCAATACTTTTTCAATATTGTCCTTTATTATTTCCATAAACTCTTCCATTCAATCTGGCAATTCTTTTCAACACTTCTACCAGTACAGAAAGGTAATATTCTCCCCTTTCATCTTCTTTTAACTTTTTCACCTCTTCCAAACACGCTTCATCAACATAATACCATGAAACTTCAAACGCCTTACTACACATATACTTATTCATCTTCCGGCTTCTTTTTGAAAAAAATCGTCAATTTGTTATTTCCATCAATATCTATTTTGGAAAGACAGGCCAAAAATATCTCGCATACATAAAAAGATTGTATACGAATTATCTTTTTTTCCTCAACATTGTGAAGTTTTTCATACTCATGATCTCCCTGAATGATCAGCATCGTTAAATTCATTGCTCTACTCCGTTCTTAACATTTTCCGCCAGTTGATTTATATTCACTGTACTGGCCATGCTGCTTACCTACTACCGGACACAGTTGGAATATTCCATGACTTCTTTTGCATATAAAATATCTTGTTCTAAATCTAATTCCGGAAATTTAATACTTAGCTGATTTATGTATTCAATGAATCTGTCACTTTGTAATTGTTCTGAAATATCTTCAAATATTTCACTGATCCAATTTATATTTTCCCTATTACAATCATTTAAGTATGCTATTGTATCTTCTTCATCTTGAACAAAAATTCGCGCTAACTCATTCCATTTTTCTATAATACGCGGGTCATCCGGGTGCATTTCTATCCGCTCTTTAATAATCTTTTCGACTTCTTTGTTATTGATCATGGCTGATCTCCCAAATATCAATATTATGGTTGTCCAAAATTACCTGAAACAACTCTCTTTTAATTGTTTTTAGATATTCATCCAAAATATGCCTATGCTCAGGGTATTTTTCACAATCTATCTCACATACTTCTGCTAACTTATTGAAAAATGTCAAATTATCCACATGAATCATGGTATCTTCACCAACAGCCGGTTTCCAAAAATATAATGTTACATACCCTTCTTTATAGTCTTCATCATTACGATCATAAGAACAGGACATATATTCTGCACCCTGTCCCTTTTCTTCTGCAATCATCCTAATTGCAGTTAATTGTAATTTCCCCTGAAAATGAATATTTTCAAAATAGAGATGTAGATATTCTGCTTTTTTCATCGTGTCTCCTTATTCAAATATTGGCAACCGGACCATCATCACCAACAAACCATAAATTTAAAATCCAATGAAGTTTGTCCGAAAAAATCAAAGTTACTCTTCAATCCATTCTGCCTTCTTACTCAAATTTCCTGCATGGGCAAATTCCTGAATAATATGCCACAATAAATTATTCTCTGTTCCTACCGTCCCTTGACAAGGGACGGTATCATTCTTTCCTGAAATACTTCGGGGTATTATCTCTATATAGTTTATAAATATTCTTCTATATCTTCATACTCGTCATTAGAAAGTTTTAACATAAAATCCATAAATGAATCTTCTATCTTTCTCAAGCACTTAGTTACATTAGAATAATTTAAGGGTAAAATTTCATTTTCTGCAAGTTGCTCCAATACTTCGTCTGGAACGATCCCAATTTCAATACATTTATGAATTTCATTATATGAACAAAAATTTGCATCAGCAATCAAAATACTTGCATCACCATTTTGGATATTATTAGTATCTATGCATAATACATTCCCACCAACTGTTACAGCAAAAACAAAAACTCTGCCAAATATTTTCCTGGCTCTGCATCAGTATTTTCTGAAATCATATTTTCTATGTCCAATAACTGTACATACGATTTGGACATGGGTATATTATACGGTTGATGCTCCCTGTAAAAATCTATAATCTTGCTGACTTCACCTCCCAATAAATTTTCCAACTTATTCATTTGCACGGGAGTTGCTTGAATAAATAAATCTTCTTTTCCAAATATTCTTTTAAAGTTCTCAATGATCTGATCCATCGATCAGCCTCCCTTCCTTTAATCATTCCTGTTTTCAACATAAGCCTGATATGTAGTTGATAGCCAACCTTCATGTCCTGTATTTTCATATGCCGTAACTATTCAGAACCCCATTCCGGGAATCGCTTCTACAGAGCTTTCCTTTTGCTCATGTGGTTGCTTCGCCATATGCTGCTCTGAATAGTTGTAATTTTTTTTTACGATAATGGTTTGGTTTCGCAGTTGGTCATAAAACCTACACATAAAAATCAACATTGAATATTTTATTCCCCTTCAGTACATGAATATCATTGAAGGAAATTTCATATTTATTCGGGAATTTAGCTTGAACTTCTTCCAAAGATAAATACTTATATACATTTTCAAATTCATAAAGCTCTTGTGCCATATCACCTTCTTCAATTTCGCATTCATATACATAAACTTGAATTCGGCAAGTGCCGAATTCAAGTTTATACCATTCATATTCTGGTGTTTTTTTAATGGTATACCATAAAAAGCCCCGGATCACTCTCCAGGGCTTTTGGCATAATTGAACTGTCAAGAAACAAATCTATTCGAAGAATACCTTCTGCCTTAATTCTCGTATAATTCCATGATCTGTTCCCTGGTACAGTCCCTGAATTCCTCAGTTGATATTATCTCCTGAAATACTGCCTCTGCATCAGGGAGATATTTCTTCATGAAATCGACCAGAACCTTCAAATCCTTTTCCTTGCGGCGTTGTTCTCCGGCTGCTTCTCCACGTTCATATCCCTCTTCCAGGTATGCCTCCCGAAGCAGGCGCATTTCCTTCTCTTCATCATATTCAAATATACTCATGGACACTACCTCCCTCCGGTTCTCCTCTAAAAACTCTGCCAGGATTCCCTCCTTGATACATTCCCTTACTGCCCGGTCCACTGCCTCATTTAATGGCAACTCTTTCTGGTCACTGTACTCCCTGATCCGCTCCACAAAGAGCATATATTCCTTCAGGCTCTGGCAGGCTTCCTTCAGCTCCTGGTTAAAGCCCTTGTTAATGTTGAAAAATTCCACCTTCAGCTCCAGCATAGGGTCATCCTCACGGATGGTATACAGATCGGACAGCTTTAAGATCTGTCTCTCCGGCTGCTTCTCACTTCCATTATAAAAGACCACAAAACGGGGTGCCGGTATACTCACCTTTTTGCCCGCATACAGGGATCTTTTTGTCACCATCTTCTCGTATTCCCGGGAAACATAGAACAGATCCCTTAAGGGCATGTTCGCATTGGGGGTGGACTGGTGTTCATAGAGATTCAGACGGTGGTCCAGCACAAAGGCCACATCATTCTTCATGGCCATGTAGATGGCATTCTTAAGGGTGACGATGACCAGTTCATCGGGATCCTCATAATGGCTGTGGTTCAGGGCATTATAAAGACTCAGTAAACGTTCCCGGTCCTCATAGAGCATGGCGAATACGGTGCTCTTGTGTTCCCGGTTGGCAGCTGCCATCTCTTCGGGGTGGTGGGAAGCTCCCACAGGTTTTCTAGTTGCATTGGTTTCATTGTTTGGATTTGTCATGTTTACCTCCAGACTGCAGGAGGTTTTCCACAGATGGCCTATATCATCAGACAAGCCTGAGAAATATCCTTTGAAAATCTCCTGCCAAAATAGAATTGATTGGTT
>JAFSIS010000061.1 GCA_017439665.1 Lachnospiraceae bacterium | reverse complement strand
TTACGCACATTGGTACCTTTGTTATCAATGTGTTCTTTTAATTTCTTTCCATCGCCCATGAGCAACCTCCTATATTCATACATAGAAAAAATACGAAAAACATAATTACAATATCCATAATACCACATTTACGAAAAACATAAAAGAGGGAATTACAAAAAATAATATTTACGAAAACCGTAAAAATTATTTTACGAAGTGTTGACAAAGAAAAGATATGGCGTTAATATAAGTTTACGAAATTCGTACACAAACAAAATACAAGAGATGTAACGAAATTAGAAATGAAGAAGGGAGGACGAATATATGGCAAATTAAGGAAAGGAAGGACATTATGGCGTATAAGGAGAAAGACACAAAGAAATGGACAGCCCAATGGTTTGAAACAAATGCCAAGGGCGAAAAGAAAAAGCGAAGAAAAAGGGGTTTTGAGACAAAGCGTGAAGCTCTTGAGTATGAGCGACAAAAGAAATTAAATGTGGGAAGGTGAATATATGATAACAGAAAACATATTGCAATTTGATGAGTTTTTACGTTCTGTTGCACAGAATAGTAATGCGCAGTATTCATTTTTGTTAGGGGCAGGAGCTTCTGTAGAGTGAGGTCTTCCCTCAGCACAAGAATGTATTTGGGATTGGAAGTGCAAAATTTTTATATCAAATAATCCTAGTATACTGACACATTGATAATCAGTATAACAGTACTGTTATATCAAAAATCAACGTGTCAGCACACTAGAAATATTCAATCGTGATGTTGATAGTTGTGTTGCTACTATCGTAGAATAATTAAAAATTATATTGATTTTATGGGGATTTCCAGTAAAGGAGAACCTTTTTTGCTTGAAAATAGATGCTAAAAAGGCTTGTGACATTAATTTTACATTGAGAATGTTCAATGGCGTATGATATCATAATTTTGACAGATTCTTTCGTCGAAATTACAACAGGAACCTGGTACCTGACTTCAGAAAAGTGAGAAAATGCGTATGAATTGGAAAAAGCTGTTTGAAAGCCATATCCTCGCCAGAGGGTATGATTATTATTGTGAGGGTGCAGTAGAGAATCTGGATGTAGATGAAGATTTTATCTGTGCGGATGTGATAGGAAGTGAGGAGTATGAGGTAGAGATAAATCTTTTACATGGCAAAGTTACAGAGATGTACTGTTCCTGTCCCTACGCGGAGGATGGAAGAAACTGCAAACACATGGCTGCCGTACTTTATGAATGGTCTGATCAGGAAAAGGAAGATACTTCAGGTGATGAAGAGAGTCATGGAGAAGCTGTAAATGTGTTTGGCAGGGGACATACGGTAAAAGCATATGAACAGAAGCAGGCAGCGATCAGAAAGATTGTAGATCAGGCAGATATGGATACCGTACGTGAGTATTTGACAGGAATTTTGGCGGAGGATGAAAAACTGCTGGTTCGTTTTACAAGCCTGATCGGTGTGAATTCTGAAAAAGAAGATATGAAACATTATATCCGGCAGGTAAACGATATTGCAGACCGCCATATGGGCAGAGACCGGTTTATCAACTATTATGCTGCCGGAGATTTTATCTCTGAGCTGGAGGATATTTATGATACAGATGTACGCCGCATGATCGATAAGGGGCAGTACATGGGGGCATTTGAGTTGATAAACTACATCTTTGTACTGGTGGGCGATGTGGATATGGATGACTCGGATGGCGGTACAGGCATGTTGGCAGATCATGCATATCAGCTCTGGTTAGATCTGCTTGCGAAGGTTACAGAAGATCAAAAAGAAAAAATGTTTCAATGGTTTACAAGTCATTTAGATGGTTCGGTGATCAATTATCTGGAAGAGTATATTGAGCAGATCATTATGGAAGAGTTCGGGGAAAATGAATATGTGCAGAAAAAGCTGGTTTTCACGGAAGAGATGATAGAAAGGTCAGGAGACAAGGGCTCTGATTGGAGCAGAGACTATCATGTTGGGAAATGGGCAATACGGCATTTGGAACTGATGGAAGCACAAAAAAGCAGCCAGAAGGAAATAGAAACATATTGTAGGAAAAACTGGGGAAACTCATCTGTGCGAAGATATTATATAGACAGATGTATAAAGAAGAAAAACTATGATGCAGCCCTGGAAGCTTTGGATGAAAGCATGATAAAGGATAAGGAGTACAGAGGATTAATAGCTGATTACAGCCAAAAGAAGAAAGAAATATATCTGCTGCAGGGAAATAAAGAAGCCTATCTTAAACAGCTATGGAAGCTGGTGCTGGAGGATCATGCGGGTAGTCTGGAAGATTACAGAGAATTGAAAAAGCAGTATGAACCGGTTGAGTGGATTGAAAAACGGGAGGTCGTATTTCAAAGCCTTCCTAAGTATGTACGGATAGAGCGATTTTATCAGGAAGAAAAACTGTATGATCGGCTGCTTACGCATGTGGTGAACAGCCCGGGCTTATATGCATTGCAGGAATACGGTAGTGTGCTGAAAAAGGATTATCCCAGGCAGATACTGGCAAAGTATGAGAAAGAAGTAAGGCAGATGGCCGCTTATACAGGAACCAGAAAAAAATATCAGGAGTTAGTTGGTCTGCTCCGAACTATGAAAAAAATAAAGGATGGTACGAAGGTTGTAGAAAGGATAGTCGATGACTGGAAGCAGCAGTATCGGAACAGACCGGCGATGATGGAGGAATTGCAGAGATTGTAGAGTTGTCTGGCTAAATCTCGACCGAGAATGACGAAGAATATATTATGGTTTGTTGTTTATACCAGCATGAAGAGGTAGCTTTATGGAAAATGAATTAAATATGACTGTATCCGCAGTCTGTGTGAAGGATGGAAAGCAGTACGCTTTTGTATCTTTTACCGATGGAAAACGTATGGCAGAGGGAAAAATACCGGATTGCAAGATTCTCTCCAATACCGGCTTTGAAACACATGAGGTAGAGCAGCAGGAGAGATATATGAAGCGTGAGCTCACCAGCTTAAAAAAGATGGCAGCCGGGATAAGGCTGCTGGATGCATTGTAGAGAACAGCATGAGGGAAAGCATGAAATACACCCGACAATTATTCAAGACAAAAGACATCTATGATCCGGAGAAAACGGATGGGCTGTTTCTTCGTGCCATGAAGGAAAACGCAATTTTTCACGATCATCATTGTGAGGAGTACAGGAGGATCCTGGAGGAGTTTGATTTTCGGCCCGATGAGATAAAAGGGATGGAGGATCTGGTGCAGCTTCCCTTTCTTCCGATGCTTTATTTTAAACATAACCACTTACAGAGTGTGCCTGAAAAAAAGCAGCTGATTAAAGCAACTTCTTCAGGAACCAGCGGCTCCATGTCCAGGATAGGTTTTGATCTGAACACCCTGCTTCTGGGGAAGGATATGGTCATCCGGGTGGGGAAATACCACAGGCTCTGGTCAGTGAAGCCTGTTAATTATATTATTTTTGGATATGAGCCTACCAGAGAGAATAAGACGGCTGTCAGTAAGACGGCCTACGGCTTTACTTTTTTTGCTCCGGCACGGAGCCGGACATTCGCACTGGAAAAAGGAAGGTCAGGATATGAGCTGCGATGGGACAGAGTATTTCAGGCTATGGAGAAGGCTTCTAAATCCTCTTTTCCTATGCGCACCATCGGTTTCCCTGCCTATACCTGGTTTTTGCTAAAGGAAATGGAAAAAAAGGGAATCCGTTACCGGATGCCCCCGGGGAGCATGGTTACTCTGGGGGGAGGCTGGAAGCAGTTTTATGCCCAGAAGGTGGAAAAAGAGGAGTTTTACCAGCTGGTGGAGAAGGTTCTGGGTATTGATGAAAGCCATGTGGTGGAGTTTTTTGGGGCGGTTGAGCATCCCATACTTTATACCGACTGCTGCTGTCATCATTTCCATATTCCCGCTTACAGCAGGGTGATCATCCGAAATCCGGATGATTTTTCTCCCCTGCCGGATGGGCAGCCGGGGCTGATCAATCTGCTTACCCCCATGATGCAGAGCGCGCCCTTATTAAGTGTAATGACGGATGATCTGGGAATTTTACACCGGGAAAAATGCCCTTGTGGGGCGAAGGCTCCCTGGCTTGAGATCATCGGGAGAGTGGGAATCCGGGATATTGTCACCTGTGCGGCAGGGGCCGAAGAATATCTGCAAAAAGGATGATTCAAGCAGTATTTGTCCGAAATGTGCCGAAAGATCTCAAACAGCATTTCTTTGGAATGGGATGGAGGATCAGAGAAATTTAGGGTAAAAATTTATTGATTGACAGCCAGAATTCATTATACAAAGAGGGGTTAAACAGTGTTTGGCTAAATATCCATGAAATAGGGTAGTTTCGGGCAAAAGAAAGGATAAATGGATGATTCTTTATCATGGAGAGGTATTGGATAATGATAAGCAGGAGGAATTGCTGGATGCTCTGAAAAAGGATGTATATGCGCCTATACTCAGGGGAGAAAGCCTTGCGACAGAAAGGGTGATCGCTGCCTGTGACCGGCTTGCTACAAAAATCCTGAGGGGTGAATTTGACACGCTCATCGATCCTTTTTTATCCCATTTTGAAGTGGATGAGGGGCGCTTTCAGGATATGGTCAGGCTGTTTTTGCGGGAAGGGCTGGAATATAAATGCGCCATTGAGCTTCGGGATGATGCGAAGATCATTGATGGGAAGGTGCTGCGGAAACGTTATCCTTTGGGTGTACTTTTGCATATTGCCGCGGGGAATCTGGATGTACTTCCTGCCTACAGTGTAATCGAGGGTCTGCTTGCCGGAAACATCAATATCTTAAAACTGCCCACGGGGGATTCGGGACTTTCGGTCAGGCTGCTTGATGAGCTGATCCGGATAGAGCCGGCACTGAAAGAGTATGTCTATGTTTTCGATGTGCCTTCTGCAGAAACGGACAGCCTGAAAAAACTGGCAGAGCTGGCCGACGGAGTAGTAGTCTGGGGAGGGGATGAGGCAGTGAAAGCCGCCAGGAATATGGTGGATCCCAACACAAAGATCATTGCCTGGGGACATAAGCTGTCCTTTGCCTATGCCCAGCCGGATGCCGGGGATGAGGAGCTGAAAAAGCTGGCCCGTGAAATCTGCCGCACCAATCAGCTGTTATGCTCCTCCTGTCAGGGGATTTTTGTGGATACCAATTCCCCACAGGTTCAGCTTGAGTTTGCCCGACGTTTTTTTGAGATTCTAAAGGAGGCTGACAGGGAGGCAAGGCCGGTGGATTATGGAATGAAGGCGGCCGGTGCCATCCGGCTTTACCATGAAAGACTTAATCAGCATAAAACAGGAAGGCAGATTTTCAAAGAAGGCGGAGTCAGCGTACTGGTATGTGAGGATGAAGAGCTTACATTGTCTTATCTGTATCGGAATGTCTGGATAAAGCGTCTTCCCTTCGGGTGTATTGGTGAATTGAAAAAATACAAACAGTATCTGCAGACGGCAGCAGTATTGACCGGGGACAGGAAGATGTTTGAAATAATAGGTATGGCACTGGCAGCAATAGGGGTGGTGCGGATCACCTCAGCAGAAAATATGTCCAGAAGTATCTGTGGTGAGGCTCATGACGGTACCTATGCGTTGAGAGAATACAGCAGGATTGTGGAGTTGGAAATCGTCCTGAATAGTTGCAAAAATTTGTGAAAAAATCCGCAAGCCTCTTGCTTAGATGAGAGCATAATGGTATAATGCATTTGTTGGCGAAAGCTGGCGAGATAAGGAGGGGCATTAGCGCAGTTGGGAGCGCGCCACACTGGCAGTGTGGAGGCCACGGGTTCAAGTCCCGTATGCTCCAGTTCTAAAGAGCCTGAGTGATTGGGCTTTTTTCTTTTGTTCGTATAAATTTTTAGCTGAGGAAGATGGGAATGGGAACCATTTTTGATCATAGAGAAGAAGAAAAGGAGCGGCTTCGCCGCAGCAATGAACGAAAAGAACGGATGCGGCGGGAAAAGCAGCTTCAGGCCAAGAGGAGGCGGATGAGAAAGCTTTTTATCCGGATTGCAGCAAGGCTTTCTCTCATCCTGATTGTGGTTTTACTTGTTGGTACGGTGATCTGGAAAGGCGGACAGGCACTTTTTTCCAGGGAAGCCAAGGCAAAAACAGAAATGGAAGCAGAAGAAAGCAAAGCCGGAGATGGACAGATCGCAGAGGCTGTAGGAGAAAAGGGAGAGGAAGAAGCATCACCGCCGGAAGGACAGATGGAAATGACTGAGGAGCCGGCAGTGGTTGTAAATGCCAGTGGAGCCATAACGGCAGAAATGGCTCCCTATAGTTTTGCATCCACAGGGGAAACGAAGGGAATATATAGTGAGGAAGTGGTAAGTACCCACGCCATTTTGGTCGATGAGAGTACGAATACGATCGTAGCCAAAAAAGGGGCAGAGGACAGGATCTCACCGGCCTCCATGACCAAAGTGCTGACGATTCTGGTGGCTGCGGAAAGGCTGACCCTGGCAGATTTGAATGATACCTTTACGATGACCAGGGAGATCACGGATTATGGATATGTCAATGACTGCAGTGTAGTAGGATTTTTAGATGGGGAAACGGTTACGGTAAGGGATTTGTTTTATGGAACTGTGCTGCCCTCAGGAGCAGATGCAGCTCTGGGGCTGGCAATTTATGTAGCCGGTTCTCATGAGGCCTTTGTGGAGCTGATGAATGAGAAGCTGGAGCAGTTAGGGCTGTCTGACAGTGCACATTTTACCAATTGTGTGGGACTTTATGATGAATACCATTACTGTACAGTTTATGACATGGCTGTCATTATGAAGGCGGCATTACAGAATGTATTGTGCAGAGAAGTACTGTCTGCCCATACCTACACCACATCAGCTACCACAGAGCATCCGGAAGGGATCAGTATTTCCAACTGGTTTTTACGGAGGATCGAAGACAAGGATACCGGGGGATATGTATTTTGTGCCAAGACAGGCTATGTGGTTCAGTCAGGAAGCTGCGCAGTAAGCTACGGTATTTTTGCTGACGGAAAGCCCTATATCTGCGTGACTGCGGATTCCACTACCAGCTGGCGGTGTATCTATGACCATGTGGAAATTTATAACCAGTATATTAAGGCATAATATTTATCATCAGGTTAAGGGAATGTTGCAACATTCCCTCATTTTTATAAATTAGAATTCGTTATTACACTCGATCAAAGGAACGATTAAAAGAACCAATCTCAATCAAATTTCCCTCAGGGTCTGCGATATAGCAGGTGCGTTGTCCCCAAGGTGCTGTTGTCGGTTCTAATATAGAGCAAGCACCTTTGGCAATCGCTTTGGCATATTCCAGATCAACTTCTTCAAACGTATCAACGTACAAGGCTATTTCAAAATGTCCGTTGAAGCCTTTCAAATATTCATATTTCCTGCTTGTCATTTTCTCAAAGTTTTTTCGTTCATAGAGCATGAAAAGTGTTCCATCTTTGATTAAATATACGTTTACGGCATTCTCATTCCCGGTAATCTCAAAACCGAGAACATCTCTGTAAAAACGGATCATTGTTGGCATATCATCTACAAACAATCCAAAACCGTCAAGTTTCATTTTGTGTACCCCCATCAACAAGAATTTATTGTACCAATAAACTGAAAGCCAAGCTTTATGATGAAATACTATATCCTAATCTCAATTTGATTTCCTTCACTCAACTATCTTTTTTGATAACAATTTTTTCATTTGTTTATTTTTCCCTTATCAGTATACATGATACAAGATGTCAGGACAGAAGAAAATATCTCTTTTAGTTATATCCATGAACTTTCTCCCATAAGGTATGGTAATGTGTAACGGGTCAGAAACTTTGCCGTTACCCTAATATTGAGAAGGGAGTACCCGATGAAAAAAATATTGCTGTTTGGAATAGGGCTATTGATCCTGGCTGATGTTTTGCTGTTTGCTTTTATCTTATCTTCCGGGTTAAGTGGAGGGAAGTCGGAAAAAAACGTGGCAGACCGGTCTGTCGCCCGCCTTCTCCTTCTGGCCAGGGAGCCCCTGGGGCAGACCATGTACATCTGGGGTGGGGGATGGAATGAAGAGGATGGAGGAGCAGGGAGGGAGGCCCGTACTCTGGGTCTTAGTCCGGTCTGGAAAAAATATGCCGATCAGCAGGATGAAACCTATGATTATCGTAAGACACGGTTTCAGGTTCATAACGGTCTGGATTGCTCCGGCTATATGGGCTGGGTGGTGTATAACCTTATGGAAACGAAGAGTGGTGAGCCTGGATATGTAATTTCTTCGACGGAAATGGCGGCAGATTTTGCCGAGAGAGGATTTGGAGAGTTTACAAAAGCCGGAGAGGTAAAGGACTGGAAGGCCGGGGATATTATGAGCATGGAGGGTCATGTATGGATGGCTTTAGGAAGCTGTGAGGACGGCAGTGTGGTTCTGATCCATTCCAGCCCGCCGGGAGTGAGGCTGTGCGGCACAAGGCTGCCGGAGAACCAAAGCCAAACAGAGGACCAAAGCTTATCGGAGGGCCAAAGCCAAACAGAGGGCCAAAGCTTATCGGAGAATCAGAGGATGCCGGAGGGTCGGAGTTTACCCAAGAACCAAAGTCAGGCGGAGAGGCTGGCAGAAAAATACATGAAAAACAATTATCCTGACTGGTATAAACGTTACCCGGAAGCCGGCAGTGATTACCGTTACCTGACCGATTCCTCCCGCATGCGCTGGAGCAATGAGGTTTTATCAGATGCTGAAGGGCTGAGGGAAATGGATGCCGAAGAAGTATTAGAATGGATGTTTGATTAAAAAGAAGACTTTTACCCCAGTTTTTTCCCCTCCCGTCCATTCTACTTCAAGTCGGGTGACAGAAAGTGGTTTTTTCTGTATGATTGCGGTAAAGAAACAGGCCGGATTCGTCTTCGGATCCTGCAATAGATAGAGAGGGGGAGAAAGAATGAACGCAGAAAAAACCGGAGATCTGATTGCCAAACTGCGAAAGGAAAAAGGGTGGACCCAGAAAGAGCTGGCAGAGGCTTTGCAGATTACCGACAAAGCCGTCAGTAAATGGGAGAGGGGAAAATCCATGCCTGATCTGTGGATCATGCAAAGTATCTGTCAGGTGTTTGAGATCAGTATAACGGAGCTTTTAACCGGAAAAAAAGGAGAGCCGGATGAAACTGCCGGAGCTACTCTTCTGGTAGAGCTTGTGGATCGGGAAAAAAGGAAGAAGCTGAGAAGGATCAATTTTTATTTCGGAGGAGGAAGTCTGATTCTGATCGGCCTTCTTTTCTATGAGGGAATCTGGAGGAATACTTTGGGCCATGCTCCCATGGCAGGGCTGGCAGAGCTTCTTTTTCTGGCAGGTTTAGGGCTGGCCCTTTTGGTGGCAGGCTTTTATGAAAATAACCGGGACGGGAGAAAGAAAACCTTTAGCAGGGCAGAAATCGAGGTTCTGACAGGAAAGGGAGAAAACAGAAGGATGAAGTCAGCAGAGGAGCTGTTACAGTTTGCGAGAAAAAGTCAGAGGGCAGAGCTTGGGCAGTATAGAAAAGCTTTTGAAACCATTGCTGAAAATCTGAGAGAAGAGGAATATGGACTTTTTTCTCTGGTGGGTGAGAGCTATACCGTAAACGACAGTCCCGGCCCCTGGCACATTGCTCTGGCAGTCACCAATGAACGGATTCTGTTGAGTGGAGAGACCGTTTCGGGCAGGATGTTTACCCGATATACACTGGATGTTTTTTGCCGCGAAGAAATCCGCTTAGTTTACCGGGAAGGCAGAAAATTGATTTTTGATCTTTCCGGAGTAAGCTTAAAGATTGAAGGAGAGGATGTGGACAAGGCAGCCATCGGACTGATGGAGATGCTGAAAAGATAGGAAAATATTTCCGGCTGTGAAACAAACAGTCCTGATTTTTACCGATAGAATCTTCTTCCTGTGTATGGTAAAATAGGGGAAGCCCGGGAATGCTGCAACATTCCCGTTTTGAAGGACAAAGGATACTCAGGGAGAAAAGGTTCTTGTGAGAAAATATAAATGGAAAAGAGTGCTTGCAGCTTTGCTGGCACTCAGCCTGGCAGGAAGCGGCTTGGCGTTTCCGACAGGAAGGCTGCAGGTAAATGCACAGGAAGTAAATAGGGAAGATTTGGAAGACGGCAGTGGAGTGGGAGCAGGTACGACCTTGCCTGTAGATGAGACTGTTTCTACAGAGGAAGAGACGGCGGCTGAAAAGAGGGATACCGCTGGTACAAATGAGAATATCTCTGCCTCTCAGAAAGAGTCTGCTGATCAAGAGGGGGGATCATCTGCAGAAGGAGTCGGAGAGGAAACTTCAGCGGATACAAAAGAGGAGGGCCCATCCACAGAAGAAGCAGGCGGAGAAGCTTCACCGGATACAGAAGAGAATGGCTCATCTGCAGAAGCAAATGAAGAAACTTCAAGCGATACGGAGGATGTATCCACCCGGAAGGAAGATCAGGCAGGAGCCGGAGAGGAAGGCTCTGCTCTGGCCACAGGTGTGCGGGAATCAGAAGGCGCATCAACAGGACAGGAAGCAAAGCAGGCGTCAGAAGGTGCATCCGGCGAAACGAAAAAAGAGCAGACCTCACCGACTGAAGATGCTGCATCTGTTGATGTCACTGGGGAATCAGAAGAGCCTTCTTCTGCCTGGCGGTTATACAGTAGTGCAGAGGTTTCGCAGCTTCAGACCGAAACAGGGGAGGGAAAGATTTTTCTGTCAGAGGAAATCTGGGTAGAGGGCTTTTTACAGGAGGATGAAAGCCTTACCTATACGGGCAGTGAGATCACCCAGGAGCTTCAGATTTATCACCATGGGATTTTACTTCGGGAAAAGCTGGACTATACCTTAAGCTACAAAAACAATATTGCTGCAAGAGAGTATAATCTGCTTAATTCCCCTTCTGTCACCATTACCATGAAGGGGCATTACAGCGGCAGCAGAACGTTATATTTTACTATTCTGCCAAGACGACTTTCGGACTGTCAGCCCCTGGAACAGGAGCAGACCGTAGACTACCGGGCAGAGCTTGAATTTCCGGCACCTGTAATTTATTTTGGAGAGCAGAAGCTGGTGGAAGACCGGGATTTTACCTGTAGCTATGAGGAGCTTTTAGGGCAGCTGGAAGCAGATCTGGAGAATGAGCCTGATGCTGGGGTTTATGAATACAGCTATTCAGTTAACGGTAAGGGGAATTTTATCGGCAGCCTTACCCTGGAGATGACCATTCTTGCGGATGAAAAACTGAATTTTTCCAACGCAGCCATTGCCTTTGACCAAACCCGGTATGAATACCGTGGAGCACCGCTGACCATGGATGATGTGGGAATTCTTTTCGTCAAGCTGGGAGGAGAAGCCCTTCCGGCAGAGCTTTATACTTATCAGATTAAGGCAGAGAATGTGGGAACCGGGACGGTGGAGATCTATCCTTCCGAAGCAGGAAGGGAAGCCGGCTACCGGGGCAAGAAGATCTTAAAGATCACGGTAGTTGGAGACCGGGAAATGAAGGATACTTTACCGGGAGACAACTGGCAGGCCGCTCTGGTCTTTTCGGAAAAAGAGATCCTGGAGAGCGGCGGGATTTTCCAAAGCCAGACAGGGCTTCTGGTCTATGGAGAGGACAGAGAGGAGCTTATTGAAGGAAAAGATTACCGTATTTCCTATCAGAATCACAAAAAGGCGGGAAAGGCAACCGTTATCTTTACAGGGATGGGAAGATACAGGGGAAGTGTGACCAGAACCTATACGATTTTGCCCAATAATGATCTGAAGATCATCTGGGAAAAAACCGATGGAGGAGAGCCTATTGTTCCCTATATGAAAAACGGGGCCATACCGCAGTTTCAGCTGGTGGAAGCCTCCGGGGATGGGGAAGCTTATGTTCTGCAGGAGAAGATCGACTATACCACCAGGCTGATGAATAATAAAAAATTGGGAAAGATGACCTGCGTAATTATCGGTAAGGGAAATTATGCAGGCTATTATCATGCAGCAGAAATAGAAGTAGTGAAAGGGGCAATTTCCCAGGGAACCATAAGGGTGAATGACAGACCCTACAGCGAGAAGCCCCGGGAGTGGCAGGCTCCGGTGACCATAATCGATCTGAACGGAAAGGTTCTGAAAGAAGGAACGGACTATAGTTTAAGCTACAGCTGGCCGGGGATGCCCTCAGAGTCAGGAGAGGGAGCTTCCGGCAGCGACCAGGAGGAGGTTCCGCCTCAGGGGACCCAGGTGACGGTCACCATCACCGGAATCAACTATTATGAAGGGGAAACGACTGCCACTTATGGGATTTACGAACTCAGTATCAGCAGTCTGAGGATTTTTGTGGATGATCAGGTTTATACCGGAGAAGCCATAGAACTGTCCAAAGAGGATATCCATGTTTATGCAAATGAGGAGGATGTCCGGCAGGGGGCAGAGCTTGCAGATGCTTATGGCAATATCTATGAGATCATCGGCTATGAACGCAATATTGAGACAGGACTGGCAAGGGTTATTTTAAGAGGAAAAGGAAGCTATGGAGGAACCAGAACCTGCTTCTTTAACATCCGGCCGGCAGAGTATTTTACCCAACGGGTGACAGGGATTTCCCTGGAAGAAACTACTCTCTATCTGGGAACGGGAAATCGTTATCAGCTGACTGCCGTTATAGAGCCTGCAGATGCCCCGAATCAGACCCTTGTCTGGACCTCCTCTGATCCACAGGTGGCAGAGGTGGCATCGGATGGCACCATTACGGCAAAGGAGCCGGGAAAGACAACGATTACGGTAATCTCCCAGGATACCGGAGTGAAAGCCTCCTGCAGGGTGACGGTAGCCATTATCCCGGTAAGCTCCTTTACCTTAAATATGATGGAGATAGAGGGGGAAGCAGGAGAGGAACACTTCCTTGAGGCAACCCGGATACTACCGGAAAATGCAAGTGACAAAAGCATACAATGGAAGAGCAGTAATGAACAGATCGCCACCGTAGATGCAGAGGGCAAAGTAGTTTTATCCAAAACAGGCATGACGGTGATCACTGCCACGGCAAACAGCTCCGGTGTGGTGAGAAAATGTCTGGTCATCGTTAAGGAAAAGGAAGATTCCGGCCTTTCCGGTGCCTATATCACTCCCCAGGACTGTGGGGCAGTAGAAAACGATGAAACAGAGGATACAGCAGCCTTTAATCAGGCAATCAGTCAATTGACGGACAGCTGCAATACACTTTACGTTCCGGCGGGAACCTATAACATTGATGCGCTCACCAGAATCAATTTAAGAAGCAATATGAATTTGATCATGGAAGAGGGCGCAGTCCTTAAAGCCATTGGAAATTCCAGCTCAGGCTACCACATCATCACCGGAAACAATGTGAGGAATGTAAATATTTCCGGCGGTGCCATTGTAGGTGAGCGCAGCAGCCACTCCGGCAGCACCGGGGAATGGGGGATGGGAATCAGTCTTTATGACAGCCGCTATATTAATATTACCGGAGTAGAGATCAGCGATTGCTGGGGAGACGGTATCTATCTTGGTTCCTATAATGAAGCGGATACCAATGCAGGCTGCAGGCAGATCAATATCCGGGACTGCGAGCTGTTTAACAATCGAAGGAACAATCTGTCTATCGTCAGTGCAGATCATGTGATCGTAAATAACTGCAGCTTCCGGGATGCCAACGGAACCAATCCTCAGTACGGGATTGATATTGAGACCAATCATTCGGCTAATCCCTGTGAACACATCCTGATTGCAAACAGTATCTTTAGCGGGAATGCTATGGGAAGCATGGGAATCATCACCGCAGCTAATGACGTTACCATCTCCGGCTGTACCCTGAATGGAGATTTCGTCAATTATGCGGGGACGAACGTTTGTATACTGGATTCAGTCATTAATGGAGAGGTAAATGCCAGAATTCCTGTGGCTCTGGAGGGAAGTACCCGGTTGAACGATTATCTGGGAAAAGACAGCTCCTATAATCCGGAGGATACCCTGGTAGCATCTTTTACTCCAGCAACAAAAACATATACTCTGGGAAATTATCGGATCGATTCCGCAAACACCATGCTAAAGAGTATTCTTATGGACCCGGCAAGTCCCTCCGGCCAGGTTGTCCGGATAGAGCGAATGTCCAACGGAAGCCGGGAATCAGGCTATTATCTGAAGCTTTCTGAGCTGACAGGGACAGCGGCAGCTCTGGAGGCAGGGGCAACCTACCGTTTTGAGTATACGGTAAAGGGCAGTGGTCAATGGGGATTTGACAGCAGCCAGACAGGCTGGTATCCCATTGTACCCATGGGGGACAGATATGCCACGGGAATCGTGACCTACCAGGCGGGTTTGGCGGGAAGCTGCCAGATCTATCTGTATGCGGTAAGCATGGCCAAAGGAACCCATCTGGAGATTGACTCCTTAAAGATTTATAAAGTGAATTAGAGGAAGGCAGAGGATGAAGGGAAAACGAAAAAAATTTAAAATCGGTTTACGGACCTTAAAAACGGCGATAGCAGTAACCATTGCCATGATGATCGTTAACGCCTATGGGACTTCCACCTCCAAGCTGATCTTTGCCATGCTGGGTGCCATGACGGCCATGGAGCCTACCTTCAGGGAGTCGGTAAGATCCAGTATTACCCAGATCGTAGGCGTGCTCTTTGGCTGTCTGGTAGGTGTGATCCTTCTTTCACTGCCAATTCCGGATCTGGCTGCTGCGGTGGTGGGGATTATTATTGTGATCACCTCGTATAATATGTTTCAGGTGCATTTTTCACCCAGCCTGCCCTGTCTGATCGTGATCATCATCTGTACTACACTGGAGCTTGATCCCTTTTTCTATGCCCTGTCCCGGTGTTGGGATACAGCCATCGGCCTGGGTGTGGGTATGCTGGTCAATATTCTGGTTTTTCCTTATGATAACAGCCGGCAGATCAGAGATACGGCAGAAAGTCTGGACAGAGAGCTGCTGCTTTTTTTAGAGGAGATGTTTGATGGGGACAACCTGCTGCCGGACACGGAAAAAATGGCAGCAACCATAGATGCCATGGCCAAACAGCTGACAATTTTCTCCAATCAGCGTTTTCTTTTCCATCGTAAACGGTATGCCAGAGAGTATGATGCGTTCCGTGCCAGTGAAGGAAAAGCCAGGCAGCTGGTTGCCCAGATGGAGGTACTTTGCCGTATGGACTGTCCCGGAAGGCTGAATGATAAAAACCGCAAAATGCTGGAGAAGTGCGGTGCCCATATTCAGGATGAGCGGAAAGCCTGTGAGGCCGATGATATGGATATCGTAACCAATTATCACATTGACCGGATTCTGGTTTTACGTGAAGAATTGCTGGAGGCATTGGGAATATGAAGAAAAAGATGCTTTTTGTTTATAATCCGCGGTCGGGTAAGGCTAAAATACGAAATAAGCTGTCGGATATTGTGGATGTCTTCGTTCGGGAAGGATATGAGGTGACCATTCACTCTACCCAGGGGCCGAAGGATGCAGCCAAGGTGGTAAAAAGCAGACCCAAAGAAGTGTATGACCTGATCGTCTGCAGCGGTGGGGACGGAACTCTGGATGAGGCAGTGACCGGAATGATGCAGTCCGGTGAAGAGCTTCCCATCGGCTATATCCCCGCAGGAAGCACCAACGACTTTGCCAGAAGCCTTGGGCTTTCTTCCCACATGGTAGAAGCAGCGGAAGATATTGTGAAGGGAAGGGTATTTTACTGCGATATCGGTAAATTTAATGAAAGTATTTTTGTGTATGTGGCGGCCTTTGGAATGTTTACGGAGGTTTCCTATGCCACAGACCAGCAGATGAAAAATATGCTGGGCCATGTGGCCTATATTCTGGAAGGGGTAAAGAGCCTGTCCTCTATCAAGTCCTATGTGATGAGGATTGAAAGTGATGAAGAGGTGATGGAAGGGGATTTTATTCTGGGAATGGTCACCAACTCTACCTCTGTGGGCGGATTTAAAAATATCGTCGGAAAGGATACCCTTTTGGATGACGGAAAGTTCGAGGTGATTCTGGTGAAACGTCCTGTCACCTATGTGGAGCTGGACAGTACGGTTTCTTCTCTGGTGGTTCCCAGATTCGACTCCCAGTGCATCCGCTATTTTAAAACCTCACGTCTGAGTATCCGCTGTGAAGAGTCGGTAAGCTGGACGCTGGACGGAGAATTCGGTGGAGAGCACCGGGAGGTTCTGATTGAAAATCTGCATAAAAGGCTGCCTGTTTTTACACCCTCCGCTGAAGAGTGATCATGCTGATTTTTACCGCATGAACTGGAGAATGATCATGGCGATTTTTATTGTATTAACTGAAGGATGATTATGCCGATTTCTACCGCATTAACTGAAGGATGATCATGCCGGTCCAGAGCAGGCAAAAGAGGATCATTCCGGGATTGAAGAGCATGGTCTTAAAGCGCATGCCCCTGGGAACATCTCCTTCGCGGGGGATGGATTTCAGTTCTTTTTTATAGATGAAAAAGAAGGTGAATCCGGCAATGATTGCAGCATAGATAAAAAAGATGTATCCCATATACAGAACAGCCTCTTTCAGGTGTGTGAGGAGGCTGTTGATCAGTTCCTCCTGGTTCTGTGTCAGCATATATTCCTGCATCCATTCACTGTTTAACACAAAAGAGCCCAGGAAACCGGAAAAGAAATTGAGCATGGCATGGAGCAGGATGGGATAGAGGATATTCCGGGTCCGGATATAGAGGAAGGAAAAAAAGGAACCCAGAAAAAAGGCATAGCAAAACTGATTCAGGTTTCCATGGAAAAAGCCGAAGAGTAGCCCGGAAAACAGAATAGCCATAGTCTCTCCATATTTCAGTATGCGATCTACCACCAGTTTGCGAAACAGGAGTTCTTCCATGACCGGAGCAAAAATCACCACGAAAATGAACAGGGTAGGAGGGTTGATGCTGGTGACCAGATCCTGGACCACATTGTTCACCGGACTCTGTTTGATGGCACCGATGATCACGGTGATCAGACTGCCGGCCAGATTGAAGAGGAAGGTTCCGGCATAGGCAAGGCAAAAAGCGATCAGAATGTGGGAAAAGGGCATTTTTTTCGCAGACAGCCTCTCCTCTTCTTTTGGAAGACCCAGGGGCACTTTTTTAAACATCAGCATGACCAGTGGGTAGGCAATCAGGTTTGTGGGAAGCATATAGCTAATAAAAAACAGGCTTGTATTTTGTGTGACAGCAGAAAAACGGATGGCAATGGCCATAGCAATATTCTGGGTGGCATAGATCAACAGGCTTCCCAGAAAGAGGGTCAGACCTACCCGGGAGAACTGTTTTTTAGCTTCTTTCAGTAAGGTTGTATTTTCCATAAAAATCTCCTCATCATATATTGGTGATCCTGCCGCCTGCTGACAGGGATAGGCCCTTACAAAGGGCGGCAGTGCTTCTGTGTCAGTATCCAATGTGTCGATACTCAATGTGTCAGTATCCAATGTGTCAGTACATTAGCATGTTGGTAAGAAAGGCGATAACGAAACCGACGATATAGCCAAAGGCATAGCACCCCAGGAAGAGAATAAGAGTTTTCACAAGGGGATGCCTGGTCCAGATCAGCTCCCTGTCGTTTTCCCAGGGGGAGGGCTCCCCGGAAAGAGGCCGCCGATAGAGCAGAAAAGCTTTGTTCATTACTGTCACCGGCTCCAGCTGATGACAGGTGCAGGAAGCAAGGCTCATTGCGTACCAGTTCAGGCTTTGGACATACCAGTCTTTTTTCTCTTTGTGGAGAGAAAGCCCTTCCTTCTTTAACCGTTTTTTCAGGTTGGCTTTGGTATCAATAAAATATTGGTAATATTCGGAAGTTTCCTCAAAATAGAAGCGGCCGTTTTTGGCTTCCTTCAGGGCAAAGCCGGATGCACTTTTTTCCTCCAGCCAAAATCGCAGCTGCCCCAGGGTAGTGAAGCGCTTTTTCTCACTGCAGCTTCGGTATTTTTCCCATTCTGTACGGCTCATATTGAATTCACTGTATAATTGCCCGCCCAAATGTATCAGGTAAAGGGTATAGACAGTAAAGAAAAAAGCAGAGAAGAAATAGGACCATAACAGGATATGGGTAACTGCAGGAACCGCCATCTCGAGAGTGGGAATCAGATGAAAGAAAAAACACAGAGCCAGATAGATGATTCCTACAGTCAAAAGGGTCAACAGGCTGAGGCTTGGCAGATCCACACAAAAACGTCTGCGGTAGCGTTCTGCCCTTTCCCTTCTGGAGTCTTCATCATCATAAAATTCATCCGTTTCATCACCGGCCTTATCCTTAACGAAATAGTAGTTCATATCCTCGTCATGGGTGATCAGCTGCCAGCCAAACTGGGAGGCGATATCCAGGGCCCGGGTTTTGGCAGTAAGGTCTGCTATGGTGGAATGGGAGGTGATGGCAAATCGATCAATCTCATATACCTTTTCACAGGGGGTGGTGGGCTCGAACCGGTACAGCATTCCCAGGGTGATATTGCGAAGGAGCCAGCCCCTGGCCGCCATCTGCTCCAGCCAGTCCCGTTCCTTCATAAAGCTCATAAAAACTCTTATTTTTCTCATTTTCCTACTCCATTCTGCTGCCCAGGCAGCTTTTTGTCTCAGGAAACTACGCTGCGGCAAAGATTTAATTCTTTCCGCCGTATTCCCCTAATATCTTGATTCCATTCTCATATTGCTGTCGCAGGCGGTCTACTTCCCTGAAAAGAAGAATCTTTCCGTCTTCTGTGATCTGATACGTCTTTTTCCCGTCTTCTTCATTGATGACAACGATCATCTTATCCTCCACCAGACGTCCCAGCATGGTGTAAAGGGTTCCGGTTCCCATTTTCACCCGGTCGCGAGTCAGCTCCCGGACAAATTTCATGATTCCGTAGCCGTGGTTGGGTGTGAGCAGGGCAAGCAGGGTATAAAAAATGGTCTCTGTCATAGGACAGTATTTTTTTTGCAGTTTTTCTTCCATGGTTCCTCCGGCCAATCATTCAGCCTCCACTATTTAGTCTCGATATATCTTATAGCAACATGTCGATACACGACATATATGTTTATCTGTATATTATGCCAGGTGGAAGAATTTGTCAACAGGGAATTTGGGGCAAAGAGGGGATGAGGGGTGGAGAGGGAAATAAGTTGCTCTGGTGCCCCGCATTTTTCTGAAAACCAGTAAAAAAAGGCGCTTGATATTTTAGGCTGGGGTATATACAAAAAAATATAAGTATTACACCCAGAGAAGGCCATTGTTTGGGGCAGAGAAAGCAAATTTTTTTCCATATGCCCATTAAAGCAAGATCAAGGTAGACAAAGAGTGTGTCAGCAGACTAAAAGTCTGTAATTGACAGACAATTTCATAGATGATACAATATGTTTAGTAATACTAAATATATTGTATCGCTTAAAATGGAAAACAGAATATTAAAAGCTTAACCAAACTGTGGAAAGGTTGAATGGTTGTACGAAAGTGATAACAATCCAAAGGAAAAGGCAGAGAAAAAATGAATGATAAATATGAAACGCAGATGAAAAAGGGTGTGCTGGATATGCTGGTTTTAAAGCTGTTGGCAGAAGAGCCCAAATACGGATATCAGATCATCAATGAGCTGTTGGAAAAAAGCGGAGAGCATTTCCTGTTAAAGGAGGGAACTCTGTACCCTATTCTCTATCGGCTGGAGGATGACGGGTTGGTAAGAAGCAGCTGGAGTGAGGCAGAAGAGAACACTTCCAGAAAGAAGCTTCCGCGAAAATATTACACCATCACGGAATCAGGGCTTTCTGCCCTGGAGGAAATTTCAGCTTTGTGGGAGGAAATCAGCAACAGTGTACGGCGAATCCTTTATGGATAGGGGGATGAATATGCAGAAGAAATATGTTAATAAGGTGATCAAAAGATTAAGATGCTCAGGAAAAAAGCGTAAAGAGATAAAAAAACAACTGACCTCAGAAGTGGAAGCAGCGTTGGTATCAGGTGAAGGAATAGATACAGTGGTTACAAAGATGGGCAGACCGGAGGAGATAGCAGAGGAATTTAACCGCTCCTTTTCCCAGGAGGAAGAAAAGCGCTATAGAAGGGAAAAAAGAAACAGGTTTCTTCTTATTCTGGCAGCTGTGCTGCTGCTCCTCATTCTGGCGGCTTACTGGGCCATGCCAAAAAGCCGAAGCCTGGCGGAAAGCAGGGGTTTTCAGGAGGAAGCGGTGAAGGAGAAGGCTGAAGAAATCATTTCGCTGGTGGAAGCAGATGACTATGCGGTCATTCAGGAGGAGGCCATCAGCTCTCTGGCAGGCTATTTCAGCAGGGAAGCATTTCTGGAAGGAAAAGAGATCATTGGTCCTGACTGGGGAAAGCGGGAAGCTCTGGGAACGATGTATACCGTTGAGGTGACCCAGCTGGGAATGAAGCTGGCCCTGGTACAAGTGAAGGTGGCCTATGAACATGTTAGTGTGACCTATACTATTTCCTTTAATCAAAAGATGGAGCTGGCAGGTCTGTATATTCAGTGAGGAGGATATAGCTATGGCAGAACGAATCGTTGGTTTGATTTCCTGTGTGATGTGTGCAGTTCCTTATTTGATCATGGCAAAATATGATGTAAACAGCCAAACTCCAATTCATTTCTGGAGTGGAGATACTGCCTTGGGTAAGGTGGTGAAGAATGTGCCTGCTTACAATCGGGAAATGGCAGAACTATATAAAAAATATGGATTTATGTATTGCCTGTCCGGGCTAGGCTGTTTGCTCTTCCCGCCTGTGGGTTACGGTTTGTTGTGTCTTACTATAGCAGGAATCGTTTTAGTGTATCGTGCATATAAAAAAATTCTGAAGAAATATCAAAATGAATCTTCCGGGGCTTTCCCACAAATAACTCCTGCATACAGGAAGGCAATGACTGGTTTTGGGTTAGTATTTTTCATAATATTCATTCTTCTGTGGCTTCCTTTATTTTTTGCGGGGCAGAACTCTCCCTGGTTGATCATCAGCATACTGGGTACTGTGGCAGAAGCGATCATCGGTATGGCAGTGTATGTGCTGGTGATTGCAAAAAAGACCAGCAATTGAAAGATGAGATTCTAAGTGATATGGTACATTCAGTAAGGAGCAAGGAGGTATAGGTATGGCAGAAGGATCCATTCATAACCCCATCCTGTATTTACATGAATATGAGGAAGTACCGGAGGAGATATTTTACCGCAAAAATGATGAAGAGCTGCGGCCCTGGCATGCACCTGAAAAAAGGTCGGCCTTTCCGCCTGTGGAGCTTTTGAATGTGGGAATCGGAACCTATAAAACCACAGAAGACGGAGAAATTTATCTCTGTGTACTGATCCATCCCGAAAGCAGAAAGATTTTATCCTATTCTCTGGGAGTGTACCGCTCACCCCGGTTGGTGGGAAAGGCCTTGGAAAATTTGTTCGCCGGGGGACATTTTGACCTTACCCTGTTGAGCAGCCAAAACCCTGTGTATCGAAAGCCGGAATATGGAAAAATTCTGGAAAAAAATGGTGTTAAAGCCAGAATGACTGCTAAAGGCAGTCGTGGAGGAGTGATGGCCGTGAGTACCTTTTTCTCTCAGCTGATGCGAAAAAAGGGAAGCTATGTTTTTCGGGGCTGGCAGGAAGCCATAGACTGGCTCAGTGAATATATCTGGAATTATAATTGCACCAGAAGCTGTCCTGAATAGTTACAAGAATACAAAAACTGCTTGACGGATAAAATGGTTATTGACTACAATAAGGATGTAAATTACTACAAACGTAGAGGATAATCTGTATGGCTGGTCAAAGAATTTATTTGACAAAAAGGATAAATACAAACCTGAATTCAGCGGTCAGACAGATGCTAAAATGTGAAAAATTAAACGAATAGAATATAACCAGTTTACATACGCCAGGATAGCAGCAGACTGCATTTGATTATCTTGGCTTTTTTATTTCTGGTAAAACAGCCGGTTTACAGGCCGGTTAATAGATGGGAAAGAAGCGATGTAAAATGAAAGCACAGGATGGTTTAACAGGTTTATATAATAAGTGGAAATTTTTTTCTTCCATACAGGAAATCCTTGATCGGGAATCAGAAAAAAGATATATGCTGATCTGTTCTGATATTAAGAATTTTAAATTGATCAATGAAATGTTCGGGTTTACTGCCGGAGATGAGATGCTGAAAAAGATTGGACAGTTTTTAGCGGACAATAAGGCTCCTGGTGGAATATATGCCAGAATCGAATCGGATAAATTTGGCATTTTCCTGGAGGAACAGTATGGAAAAGAAATGATACAGCTACTGTCCGAAACGGAGTTTGGTGTAGACGGATGCAACTCCTATCTGGTTCACGTAAATATAGGAGTTTATGAAATTACAGATAAAAGCATCCCTCCATCTTTGATGTATGACCGGGCGATCATGGCATTAAATACCATAAAAAAAGACAGACGACATCAGGTTGCATACTTCAAAAAAAGTATGTGGGAGCAGATGGTGAGGGAACAGGATCTGTACAATGATCTGCTCCGTGGAATCAATAATGATGAAATGATGATGTATCTGCAGGGATTGTATAATGCCGAGGATAAGCTTGTAGGGGCTGAAGTTCTGGCCCGGTGGAAGCATCCCCAGAGAGGTTTTCTTCCGGCGGGAATGTTTGTGGAGGATCTGGAAAAAAACGGGCTGATTGTGGCATTGGATCAACATATCTGGGAGCTTGCCTGCAGGCAGCTGCATAAATGGTCGAAAGAAGGACGGGAGGAACTGTTTCTGGCGGTAAACGTTTCGGCCAAGGATTTTGAAACCATAGATATCTGTGGAGTATTGATGAATCTGATAAAGCAGTATGATATTTTACCCGGAAGGCTGAGGATAGAAATAACGGAAACTGCGCTGATGGATGATTTTGAGAGGAACCTTCAGGTGATCGATCAGCTGAGAGAAAATGGGTTCATCGTGGAAATAGATGATTTTGGAACAGGCTATTCCGCTTTGAATATGCTTAAGGATATCTCGGCGGATGTGGTGAAGCTGGATATGAAGTTTTTGCAGAAATGCAAGGATGAAAAGAAGGGGCAGGTTATCCTTCAGACGATGATCGATCTGGTAAAAAAGCTTAAGATGGAAGTGATCGTAGAGGGAGTGGAGACCAGGGAACAGCTTGAGCTGTTAAAGGAGTATCGCTGCGATGTATTCCAGGGATACTATCTGATGATTCCCTAAGATGTGGAGAGCTTCGAGGAGGAGCTAAAGCAGCAGAGTGTGAGTTTTGAATCGGCCTAAATTGTCAAATTTTTGCTCTTGACATATCTTAATGCAGGAGTATAATGAACCTAAATTCAGCGACAGGCTGAAGAATGAATTGAATAAGGTCAAACCGTTGAAGCGGAGATAAAGATAAACAGGGCACTTACAGAGAGCTGGGATTGCTGAGAACCGGCAGAATGCTATTTATTAAATGGACCGCTGAGGGCATGGTCAAAGGGATGGTTTATCCTGAGTATTCCGTGACGTGAGGGCATACGTCAGTTGCCGGGAATATGTTAGTATTCTGCTGAGAGTGTGGTTTCCATGAATCAAGGTGGCACCGCGGTATTTTGTGTATTACCGTCCTTGACAATAGTTAAAGCTATTGTCAAGGACTTTTTTTGCGCGAATAAGCAGAGCCAGGTCTGTTCACAGCAGAGGCAAGCTTGCTTGCAGACTGCTGTGAACAGATTTGGCGAGCAACGCGAGTGAGAGACCGAAGGTCTCGAACCTGCTTATTCGTGTGAGGGAGAAGCAAGGGGAAGAGACCGAAGGTCTCGAACCTGTTTATTCGTGTGAGGGAGAAGCAAGGGGAAGAGACCGAAGGTCTCGAACCTGCTTATGGTAGAAACAGTAAAGGAGAGACAGGCATGATTACATTGGAACAGGCAAAAGAATTGGGTAAAGGTTTTCAGGTTGTTCCTATCAGCGAGGAAATGATGGCGGACGTGAAGACTCCCATCGAAGTATTGAAGATTCTGAAAAGGGTAAGCAGCCACTGCTATCTTTTGGAAAGTGCAGAGGCTCAGAAACAGTGGGGAAGATATACCTTTCTGGGATTTGAGCCTACGTTGGAAATCGTGGGAATGAACGGCATGGTTACGGTGAGAAAAAAAGGAGATTCCTTTCCCATCATTTATGATGATGTGCATCCGAAGGCCATTATTTCGCAGATTCTGGCAGAATACAAAAGTCCCAGAGTAGAGGGACTGCCCCCCTTTACGGGGGGCCTGGTAGGCTATTTTTCCTACGATTATGTCAAGTACAGTGAGCCCGGATTGAAGCTTAGTGCCCGGGATGAGGAAGGATTTAAGGACGTAGACCTGATGCTTTTTGATAAAGTCATCGCTTATGACCATCTGCGCCAGAAGATCATCATCATCGTAAATAGTAAAACAGAGAATCTGGATCAGGAATATGAGACTGCACGGGAATCTATCGAGGCTATCAGGAAGCTGATCCTTGAGGGAAAGCCGGTGAAGGAGGAAAAAGGCCGGCTTACTTCCCGGATCCGAAGCCTCTTTTCCGAAACCGAATACTGTGAAATGGTAAATCGGGTAAAAAAATATATTCAGGAGGGAGATATTTTTCAGGCAGTCCTTTCCAACCGCCTGGAAGCAGACTTTGAGGGAAGCCTGTTGGATACCTACCGGCAGCTCAGAACCATGAACCCTTCTCCCTATATGTTTTATTTCAGTTCCAACGATATGGAGGTGGCGGGAGCCTCGCCGGAAACCCTGGTAAAGCTTCAGGACGGAATCCTGCACACCTTTCCCCTGGCAGGTACAAGACCCAGGGGACGTGATGAAGCAGAGGATAGGGATTTAGAAGAAGAATTACTGGCAGATGAAAAGGAACTGGCAGAGCACAATATGCTGGTGGATCTGGGGAGAAATGACCTGGGAAAGATCAGTCGGTTTGGAACCGTAGAGGTGGAAAACTATCTTTCCATAGAGCGTTATTCCCACGTCATGCACATCGCATCGACTGTAAAAGGAGAAATCCGGGAAGAGAAAACGGCTCTGGATGCCATTGAAGCAGTTCTGCCGGCAGGAACCCTGTCTGGAGCGCCCAAGTTCAGAGCCATGGAAATCATTGATGAGCTGGAAAATAATAAGCGGGGAATCTACGGCGGAGCCATTGGCTATCTGGATTTTACCGGAAATATGGATGTCTGTATTGCTATTCGGATAGCCTATAAGAAGAAGGGAAAGGTATTCGTCCGCTCAGGAGCAGGAATCGTTGCGGACAGTGTACCCGAAAAGGAATATCAGGAGTGTATCAATAAGGCCGGAGCAGTCATCAAGGCACTACAAAGTGAATGCTAGTGCAACGGTTTTAAATTAACTACACCATATCACATGTCTGTTTTCCCGATAGCGCAGGACAAAAAGCCTCAGCGTAGCCCGCTACGCCTACGTTTTTTGTCCTGCACTCTCAGAAAAAAATCCTATGTGAATGGTGCAGTTATTTAGAAACCGTTGCACTGGCAGAGATGATAAAGAAAAAGGCTGGCCGGCAGCAGAAGGAGGCAAAGAAATGACGGTATTGATCGATAATTACGACAGTTTTTCCTATAACCTGTACCAGATGGTGGGAGAACTGGATGAGGATATCCGGGTGATCCGGAATGATGAGATGAGCACGGAAGAAATAGAGAGTCTGCAGCCTGAGAGGATCATTCTTTCTCCCGGACCGGGGCGGCCAGGGGATGCGGGAGTATGTGAAGAAGTAATCCTGCGGCTGGGAGAGCATATCCCTATTCTGGGGGTATGTCTGGGGCATCAGGCAATCTGCGAAGCCTATGGAGGAAGGATTAGCTATGCAAGAGAGTTGATGCACGGAAAACAGTCTGAGGTGAGTCTCAGTCCGGGAAGCAGGCTTTTTACAGGCCTGGGAGAAAAAACACAGGTAGCCAGATACCATTCACTGGCAGCCGAGGAAGCAGGACTTCCGAAGGCTTTGCGGATAACGGCAAGAACTGCAGATGGAGAGGTAATGGCCGTAGAGCATGAGGACTTTCCGGTATACGGCCTGCAGTTCCATCCGGAATCCATCCTGACCCTGGAGGGAAAGAGGATATTACGAAACTTTATTTCTATTAATGGATATCCGAGGTGAGTGGATCTGCAGGATTTTCGCTCCTGTCCCAAACAGCGATAAAATCTATGAAAGAAGGAGATAAAACATGATCAGGGAAGCTATCGCGAAAGTGATACAAAAAGAAGATTTATCCGACGAAATGATGACGGAAGTGATGAACGAAATCATGGAAGGAAGGGCTACAGATGCACAGAAGGCATCCTTTCTTACCGCTATGAATATGAAGGGGGAGACTATAGAGGAGATCACCTCTGCAGCCAGAGTGATGCGCCTTCATTGTGAACGATTTTTAAACGACATGGATGTACTGGAAATTGTGGGTACCGGGGGAGACGGTTCAAACACCATCAATATTTCCACCCTGGCTTCCATCGTGGTCTCCTCCCTGGGTATTCCCGTTGCCAAGCACGGCAACCGGGCTGCCTCCAGTAAATGCGGAACGGCAGACTGTCTGGAGGCTTTGGGGGTACAGATCGATCTGGAGCCGGAGGATAGCCGGGAGCTGTTGAAGGAGTTGAATATCTGTTTTCTTTTTGCCCAGAAATACCATACTGCCATGAGGTTTGTAGGAGGGGTACGGAAGGAAATGGGAGTCAGAACCCTGTTCAACTGTCTTGGTCCCCTTTCCAATCCGGCAGGCGCCAGCATGCAGCTTTTGGGTGTATACGGCAAGGAGCTGGTGGAACCTCTTGCCCGGGTTTTGGTGAATCTGGGAGTAAAACAGGCTATGGTAGTTTACGGGGAGGACAGTATGGATGAGATTTCCCTCAGTGCCCCCACCTTCGTTTGTGAGGCCATAAACGGGAAGTTTAGGACCTATACCATTATTCCGGAGGAGTATGGATTTACCCGTTGCAAAAAAGAGGATCTGGCAGGAGGGAACCCAAAGGAAAATGCAGCTATGGCACTGAAGATTCTGAAGGGAGAGCCGGGACCCAAACGGGATGCAGTGTTGATGAATGCAGGAGCGGCTGTCCATATTGCCACCGGCTGCAGTCTTGAAGAGGGGATAAGTAAAGCCAGGGAAGCCATCGATTCCGGAGCGGCACTAAGGCAGCTGGAACAGTTTGCCGCAGCCAGCCAGGCGAAGGCTGATAAAGCAGCAGGGTAAAAGTCTATGATAGGTATGAGGATTAGGAATGAACATTTTACAGGAAATTGCAGAAAAACGGCGCATAGCCATAGAAAATAAAAAACAGGTTGTCAGCCTGGAGGCCATGAAGGAAAGGGCGGAGCAAAAGGCAGCAGAGGAAAGGGAAAAGGGAGGCTTTTCCTTTCTCTTTGAAAAATCTCTTTCAAAAGAAGGTATTCAGTTCATCTGTGAGGTGAAAAAGGCATCCCCCTCCAAGGGAGTTATTGTCCCTGCTTTTCCTTATAGGGATATTGCCCTGGCGTATGAACAGGCAGGGGCAGCAGCCATTTCCGTGCTGACGGAGCCGGAATATTTTCTGGGAAAAGATGAATACCTGGAAGAGATTGCAAAGGCAGTTTCTCTTCCTGTGCTTCGCAAGGACTTCACCATCGATCCCTTCCAGATTTATGAGGCAAAGCTTTTGGGGGCCTCAGCCGTGTTGCTGATCTGCAGTCTGTTAAAGCCGGAGCAGCTGGAAGAATTTTTGGGCCTGGTCCATAAATTGGGTATGTCTGCATTGGTAGAGGCTCATGATGATAAGGAGGTAAAACAGGCAGTGGAGGCTGGATCACGGATCATCGGGATAAACAACCGGGATCTGAAAACCTTTCAGGTGGATATCCGAAACAGCGTCCGCTTAAGAAGGCTGGTACCGGAGGACATTCTTTTTGTTTCTGAAAGTGGGATCTGCAGCCGGGAGGACGTAGAACTTCTGCAAAAAAACGGTACCGATGCTGTACTGATCGGAGAAACGCTGATGAGAAGCCAGGATAAAAAGAAGATGTTGGAGAAGCTAAAAGGGACATCCGGATAAAAGAAAAGTGCTTTAGGAAGAAAAACAACAGGACAGAATGAGCTGTTGAAGAAAAGGAAAAACAATAGGGCAAAATGAGCTGCCGGAGGAAGAAAAAAGATGTCGAAAATAAAGATCTGCGGCCTGAAGCGGCCAGAAGATATTGCATATGTGAATCGGTATCTGCCGGACTATGTGGGCTTCGTCTTTGCCAAAAGTCCCAGACAGGTGACGGGGGAACAGGCAGCAGAGCTGAAAAAAATATTGCGACCGGAAATTCTTTCCGTAGGAGTATTCGTCAATGAAGAAATTGACACTATTGTCACGTTGGTGAAGGAAGGAATCATCGATCTGATCCAGCTCCATGGGGATGAGAGTATAGAGTACGTGAGGCAGCTGCAAGAAAGGCTGGAAGATCAAAGCGAGGGAAAAGTCATCAGGGCCATTCGGGTATCTTCTCCCAAGGATGTAAAAGCAGTTCTGGACTATCCCACAGATTACCTGCTTTTTGACACCTATATCAAGGGGCAGTACGGGGGAAGCGGGGAGACCTTCAACTGGCAGCTGCTAAAGGAGGTAAACCGTCCCTTTTTTCTGGCAGGAGGGCTGACGACAGAAAATATCCGTCAGGCTCTGGACACGGTGAATCCCTTCTGCCTGGACGTCAGCAGTGGAGCGGAAACGAACCGGGTCAAGGATGAAGCGAAGATACAGCATCTGGTAGAGATGGTAAGAGAATGAGGCAAAACACAGCATCTGGTAGAGATGGTAAGAGGATGAGATAAAGACACAGCACCTGGTAGAAAGTGTAAAAGGCTGGGGGAAGCAGCCGGAAAGGATAAGGGAAAACATGAAAAAAGGAAGATATGGGATCCACGGCGGACAATATATTCCGGAAACTTTGATGAATGAAGTGAACCGGCTGGAAGAAGCCTATGATTTTTTCAAAAAGGATCCTGAATTTAATGAGGAGTTATCCGGGCTCCTGAGGGAGTATGCGGGAAGGCCTTCTCTGCTCTATTATGCAGAGAAAATGACTAAAGATCTGGGAGGAGCAAAGATTTATCTGAAGCGGGAGGATTTAAACCACACCGGCTCCCACAAGATCAACAACGTTCTGGGGCAGGCCCTTCTTGCGAAAAAGATGGGAAAAACCAGGGTGATCGCAGAAACCGGTGCGGGACAGCACGGAGTGGCTACGGCTACGGCGGCTGCTCTTCTGGGACTGGAATGTGAGATCTTTATGGGAAAGGAGGATACCATAAGGCAGGCCCTGAATGTCTATCGTATGCGGCTTTTGGGAGCAAAGGTACATCCGGTGGAGTCGGGAACACAGACCCTGAAGGATGCAGTAAATGAATGCATGCGGGAGTGGACCAGGCGGGTGGAGGACACCCTTTATGTCCTGGGTTCCGTCATGGGCCCCCACCCCTTTCCCATGATCGTCCGGGATTTTCAGAGTGTGATCAGCAGGGAAGCCAGACAGCAGATCCTGGAAAAGGAAGGAAGACTCCCGGATGTGGTTATGGCCTGTGTGGGCGGCGGCAGCAATGCCATGGGCATGTTCTGTGAATTTATTCCCGATAAGAAAGTCAGGCTCATCGGCTGCGAGGCTGCAGGAAGAGGAATTGACACAAGGGAGACAGCGGCCACTATCGCTACCGGAACAGCAGGAATCTTCCATGGGATGAAATCCTATTTCTGCCAGGATGAATTCGGCCAGATCGCACCTGTTTATTCTATTTCAGCGGGGCTGGACTATCCGGGCATCGGGCCGGAGCATGCCAACCTTCATGATACGGGGAGGGCTGAGTATGTTGCCATTACCGATGAAGAGGCTGTGGAAGCCTTTGAATACATTGCGAAAACAGAAGGGATCATTGCAGCCATTGAAAGCTCCCATGCCATTGCCCAGGTAAGGAAAATGGCACCGGCTATGGATAAGGATCAGATCATCATCTGCTGTCTGTCAGGAAGAGGAGACAAGGATGTGGCGGCAATCGCCAGATATAGAGGAGTGGATTTACATGAGTAGAATCAGTGAGAGTTTTATGGGAAAGAAAGCATTTATCGGATTTTTGACGGCGGGTGATCCCAGTCTGGAAAAAACGAAAGAGCTGATCATGGCAATGGAAAGAGCAGGGGCGGCCCTGATCGAGATCGGGATTCCTTTTTCCGATCCCATTGCAGAGGGGCCGGTGATCCAGGATGCCAACATCAGAGCCCTGTCGGCCCCGGGGGGATGTACCACCGAACAGGTTTTTACCATGGTGGATGAGCTTAAGGGGAAGGTCACTGTGCCTTTGGTCTTTCTGACCTACTTAAATCCTGTGTTTAAATATGGATATGAGGCCTTCTGCAGGCGATGCCAAAAAGTGGGCATCAGCGGACTGATCATTCCGGATCTGCCCTATGAGGAAAGGGATGAGCTGGAAAATATTGCCCAAAATTACGATGTAGAACTGATCTCGCTGATCGCACCCACCAGTAAGGAGAGGATCCGTAAAATTGCCGAAAAGGCCAGGGGCTATCTTTATCTGGTTTCCTCCATGGGAGTGACGGGAGTAAGGGAGGAGATCACCACCGATCTTAAGGAGCTGATCACAGAAATACGGCAGGTGACGGATACCCCCATTGCCATTGGCTTTGGGATCAGCAGTCCTGAACAGGCTATGGCCTGCAGCAGCATAGCAGACGGAGTAATTGTGGGCAGTGCCATCGTGAAACGCATCGGTGAATATGGTGAGCAGGCCACAGAACCGGTAGAGAACTATGTCATAAGCATGGTGGAAGCCTGCAAAGGTCAGGCTTGATCCGGTTAAGGAAGAAAAAAAGACAGTTTAACCTGAAAAGTGTATAATTAAAAAACTGCCTGTGGAAACCGGGCAGTTTTTTGTTATACTGAAAAAAATACAAATAACGTACTACGAAACGGAGAACCCATGACGATCAGTTTGTTGCTATGCCTGGTTCTGGTAATTGTCCTGGTCATCTGCATCCTGAGCTTTCTTTTTTCCTATAACCGCCTGAAGGGGATGTACCAGGATCTGCAGTCTGCCTGTCATCATCTGGAACAATTAAATAGTGAACTGCGAACCAGCCGCCATGATTATCTGAATCATCTGCAGGTTGTTTACGGACTGCTGGAGCTTCAGGAGTATGAAGACCTGCAGGCCTATCTGGCTCCTGTCTACCGGAATATGCAAAAAACCGGCAGAGCGTTGAAAACCTCCAAGCCTGCCATCAATGCACTGTTAAAAGCCAAAATGGATGAGGGAGAAAAGCGGGGGATTGATTTTTATATTGAAGTAAAAACCGATCTGAAGGAGCTGGCCATAGCCGACTGGGAGCTGTGCAGGGTACTGTCCAATCTTTTGGATAATGCCATGACAGCTCTGGAGGAAAAGCAGGGAGAGAAAAAGCTGTGGGTGGAAATTGGCGAGGAAAAAGAACAGTATCGTTTTCTGGTTTCCAATAATGGGCCCAAAATTCCGGAAGCCTTGCAGGAAACGATATTCAGGCAGGGATTCAGTTCGAAAAAGGAAGAAGGACACGGAATGGGGCTTTATATTGTAAAAAATATCGTAAGGCAATACAGGGGAAGGCTGGAGCTGTCTTCTACCGATGAGGAAACCTGTTTTTCCTTCTGTTTTCCCAAAGAAGTTTCAACAAAAGAAAGGAGGTAGTTATGGATAGTTTACTAATATTAGGGATAGGCTTGTTTATTGCAGGATTTATCCTGGTAGGAATTGAAATGGTGATTCCCGGCTTCGGGGCTCCCGGACTCGGTGGGATAGCCTGTCTGATCCTGGCCATCGTAATTACCGCCGATACGGTGGAGGAGGGAATGACCATTACCATGATCGTAGTGGCCGTTCTGGCCGTCATGCTGACGGTGGTCATGCTGGTGCTGAAACAGGTTAAGTCACCGGTTATCCTGGAAGAGAATCTGAAGAGCGATTCCGGCTTTCTGAATGAGTCGGATCTTGAATATCTGATCGGAAAAGAAGGAGTCACGGTGACCGATCTGAAGCCGGTAGGAAAATGCAGTATAGAAGGAATAGAGTTTGATGTACGGGCAGAAAACCGAATTTTGGTTAAGGATAGCCGGGTAGTGGTTTCTGCCATACATGAAAACATAATTATGGTCAGGGCAAAATAAGATATAAGAAAAGAAAGAGGGGATTTTATTTATGGCAGGAATGGTTGCAAAATTGGTTGTTTTAGGAATAATTTTATTATTGGTTTGCTTCTTTTTCGTTTTTGTACCGATAGGACTCTGGATCTCCGCCATTGCTTCCGGCGTAAAGATCGGCATTTTCAATCTGGTGGGAATGCGTTTAAGGCGGGTTTCTCCGGCAAGGATCGTACTACCTATGATCAAGGCGACCAAGGCAGGACTGAGCCTTAAGGTGAATCAGCTGGAAGCCCATTATCTGGCCGGAGGAAATGTGGACAATGTAGTCAATGCTCTGATTGCAGCAGAAAGGGCTCACATTCAGCTTTCTTTTGAAAAGGCCTCTGCCATCGATCTGGCAGGGCGAAACGTTTTTGAAGCGGTAAAGATGAGCGTTACCCCCAAAGTAATTGAAACCTCTTTGATCTCTGCGGTAGCCAAGGATGGTATTGAGCTTTTGGTAAAGGCAAGGGTAACGGTACGCACCAATATAGAACGTCTTATCGGTGGTGCAGGAGAATCCACGGTTCTGGCAAGAGTCGGAGAGGGTATTGTAACTACCGTAGGTTCCTCAACCAGCCACAGTGAGGTGTTGGAAAATCCGGACAATATCTCCAAGCTGGTACTGGCTAAGGGACTGGATTCCGGAACTGCTTTTGAGATCATCTCCATCGATATTGCAGATGTGGATATCGGAAGAAACGTAGGAGCCAATCTGCAGAGCCTTCAGGCGGAAGCTGACAATAAGATCGCCCAGGCAAGGGCAGAGGAAAAAAGAGCCATGGCAGTGGCACTGGAGCAGGAAATGCGGGCAGCAGTGGTACAGGCGGAAGCAGAGATTCCCAAGGCTATGGCAGAAGCCTTACGCAATGGAAATATCGGTGTTCTGGACTATTACCAGATGCAGAATGTTCTCGCAGATACGGATATGAAGAAAAATATCGGTAAGGGGGCAGAAGCCTATGCCCACAGCCGAAATCAATAGACAGGGTGGAAAAATAAGCTCAAAGTGAGGATTTCCAAATGATTAGAGTATGCCTGATCGAAGATGAACCGGAAATAAGGAAGCTGCTTCGAAAGATCATTGAGCGGCAGGATGGATTTGAGGTGGTGGCAGAGAGTGGGGACTTTGCCACCACCATCAGCAATTTTGCACAGTATCGTCCTGATGTAGCTTTTGTAGATATCGATCTTAACGGAGAAAGTGGAATGGAGTGTGCCCGGATCATGACCAGTCTGAACCCGGAGCTTAAGATTATCTTTGCTACTGCCCACAGTGAATATATGGCAAATGCCTTTGAGATTTATGCCTTCGATTATCTGGTCAAGCCCTTTGATGTGGCCAGGGTACAGAGAACACTGTCCAGACTTAAGCGTGAATCGGAAAAAAGGAAGACCATAGTGGAAGAAGCCAGGGAAGGAAGGAATCAGCCGGAGCCTCATAGTGACAAATTGATGATTAAAGGCCGGGAACAGGTAACATTTGTGAATAAGGATGAGATCATCCTGCTGGAGAGAAGTGACCATGTAACTAGGATTATTACCACTGCAGATGAGCATAAAACCTCGGCTTCATTGGGAAGCCTGGAGGAAAAGCTTAAAGGTGGCGGTTTTATCCGCTGCCACAAGTCCTATCTGATCAACCTGGAATATATAGCCAAAATAGAGCCTTACGGAAGGTGGACCTATGTGGTTAAATTTAAATCCACCGACAGCTGGGCTCTGATGACAGCAAAAGTTTACGAGGAAGTGAAAAAGAGATTCGGATAGGCAATTATCGGGAGAAGAGGCAGACAGTCGGGAGAAAAAGGTTATTCTTTTTTTCTCGGCTTTTTTATGTTAAAATTACACCATAGAATACCCAGATAAACTATACGGAGAGGCAAAGGCCTATGAAGACCTATTTTCATTCTATCCAAACCAAATTCAGTATCCTGACCATGGCAGTCATCCTGTTGTGTACCGGAGTAGTGGGAGGAACCAGTTTACTTTATGCTTCCCAGTCTACGGATAAAAGTACCGCCAGAACCATGAACTTCATCTGTCAGGAGGAAGGTGCCAGGCTGGATGCCCTGTTTCTCAGGATTGAGCAGTCGGTAAATATTGTGGCACATAATGCTTTGCAGCAGGAGAATATTCCGGCAATCCTTCAGAATTCAGTAAAGCGGGAGGCATACTTGTCCGGGATGGAGCCTATTCTGCTGGGAGCGGCGGGAAGTACCCGGGGAGCAGTGGCGATCTATCTCCGTTTTAATCCGGAGATCGCACCTTCCAATGCAGGGCTGTTTTACAGTAAAAGCAACCGGAACGAAGAAATGCTGGAACAGGAGAATACAGATTTTTCGCGCTATTCCGTAGGGGAAATGAAGACCCTGGAATGGTATCAGCAGCCGGTGGATGCCGGTGAGCCGGTATGGATGGCTCCTTATAACAATGGGAAGATTGCTGAACGTGTCATTTCTTACGTTATGCCGCTTTATCAGGAGGATGTTCTGATCGGTGTGGTGGGTATGGATATTCTCTTTGATGACATTGTCCAGGAAATTGATGCCATTCAGATTTATGATACGGGATATGCCTATATGCTGGATAAGGATCATGAAATGATCTACCATCCTCTGGGGGAAAATGCCTGTCCTGTTGAACACAGTCATGAACAGTGGGAGGCTTTTGTAAGTCAGCTGGAGGAGGATGAACAGCAGGAATACGTCTTTGGATATGAATATGAAGGTCAGAAGATGAAGATGACCTACTGTAATCTGGAAAATGGGATGCGCCTGGTAGTCACTGCTCCTACGGTAGAAACGGACAGACAGAAGGTGGAACTGGAAAAGAGCATGATGGTTTCCGTATTTCTGATTTCCATTATCTGCATCATGATCACGGTGGCTTATACACAGACTATTGTGAAACCGCTGAAGGAGCTGACAGGAGCGGCCAGACAGGTGGCAGAAGGAAATCTGGAGGTCACCCTCCTGAATCAGTCTCATGATGAAGTGGGAGAGTTGTCTACCAGCTTCCAGCAGACGGTGGACTGTCTTAAAATATATATGGACAGAATGAATGAGCTGGCATATCGGGATCCCCTGACCGGTGTAAAGAGTAAGACCGCCTATGATGAAGAGACCCGTAAGGTAAACAATGGACTCCAGATGGGCTTTGATCAGTTCGGTGTACTGATGCTGGATATCAATGGATTAAAGATGGTGAATGATCAGTACGGCCACGAAGCAGGAAACAGCTATATTATCAACTGCTGCAGGCTGATCTGTACTACCTTCAAGCGCAGTCCCGTATTCCGTATCGGAGGAGATGAGTTTATTGTCCTTCTGATCGGAGATGACTTAAATGACATAGAAAATCTGTTGGTAAGATTTGATGAACGAATGAAAGAGATCGGTGAGTCTGCCGAGAGTCCGGAAGAACGGGTAAGCATTGCCGCCGGACTGGCTGTTTTCGATGAAATGCGGGATCACAACTATGAAGATGTCTTCAAACGTGCCGATGAAGCCATGTACCGGAAGAAAGCTCAGATGAAAGGCATCCGGACATAAATATATTGATTAGAGGAATGGGAGTTCTGTTATCTATCTACAGAACTCCTTCAAACTTATATTAGGATTATAGTAAAAGAGACTATGTTTCCACTTGTACGTATTTGCGGAGACATTGTAGAGCTGAAGAGCGGACTTTAGTCCGATATTCAGCTACAATGCTCGTAGCAACACACGAACAGGGGAAACATAGTCTCTTGTCATACTATCGGCTCCATTTATGCTTCGTCACCGGTCCGGTTACTTTTTTCTTTTCAGGATCCCGTAAAATGATATAAGAAGCCAATACAAGGATGATCGCCAGAATCTGGCTGATCACCGTAATTTCAACCTGGGTGATCAGACCTGTTTTAATATCCTCATACAAGAAGATGGGTTCTGCAAGAATCACATAAACTGCTACAATATTTTTAGAAGAATTCCAGGCAGTGGAAAAGGGCTTATTCTCCTTTTGTTCCCGAAGCCGTATAAGGGCAGGAGCAAGATAATAGAGGCTTCCCAGAACACAGACAACCTCATGAAAAATAAGTTTAAAGGTAGAATTCTCAAAAAGAGAGTTCAGATCAAAACCCATGGTGATTTATCCTTTCTGTAAAAATTAAACAAGGCCTACAGCATATTCATAATCGCTCATAAAGGTCTGGATACCGTCCAATGCGAGCTCACGTGCATCCAGAGGTAAAAGTCCGTCCCTTACCTTTGCGTAAGCAAGGGGCATGTACTGGTGAAGCATATTCATAGGAATAGGATATTCCTTCAGATTATCAAAAAGCCTGTTCATGGAAGCCACAACCTGGGGAAGGCCGATATAGTAGCGTGCACGGTCAGAAAAGCTGTATTTTCTTGCCAGAGCCAGCTGCCTGTCATCACCATGATAATGCTTCTGCCAGTTTCCCGGATTTTCCAGCATTACTTTTTCCAGAGTTTCCATAAAATGTGCCTGCTTTTCATCAGGAACCAGTTCTTTTTCCATCATGCTCAGGGCAAAAAGGGCTTCTCTGAGGCCATAGGTCAGAGCAGGACCTACCTTCAAAATAGCAATTCCGTCCTGAACCATCTTTTTCAAACATTCCGGGCTTTGATAGTCGCTGGAATGGCCTTCAAAACAGAATCCCGGATATTCCTTTAGTGTGCTGCAGAGCTCGACAGCAGCATCATGGTCATATAAAAATACCTGTTCATCACCGAATTCCACACCGGGTTGAACCACTACAGCGATCACATCCTCCATTCCCCCGGCAATGCCTTCTTCAGCAAATACCCGGGTGTAGGTGGCTACAGTGTCTCTGAAAGCATCGGGACTGGTTACCGCCAGGGAATCCTCTTCCTCCTGAGCTCCACCGGGAATGGGAACCTCACTTCCGATGATAAATACAGGGCGCATAGCCTCCGGCTTTTCTGCCTTCAGCTCCTCATAGCCCTTCATGGCTGCTTTGTAAAGAACAGCGCCTCTGCGGGCGATGGTTTCGGTGGAAAGAAGTCCCTCGGGATCATCAGCTACCTTCATACTGGTGTCCAGATGAATTTTGGTGAAGCCGGCACGGGCATACTGGTAGACCAGCTGGATGGAATTTTCCATCGCTTCTTTTTCGGGAAGATTCTGCCAGGTCAGGGGACCCAGATGGTCGCCGGCGAGAATGATCATGTTTTCCGGCAGAGCTATTTTTTGTGCCATCTTAAGAACCATATCGTAAAAGTCCTTCGGCACCATGCCGGTGTAACCGCCGAATTGGTTTACCTGATTGGCCGTAGCTTCGATCAGGGTAGGCGTATTTAATGCCTTTGCCCGTCTCAGGGCCTGTTCCAGAACCAGTTCATTGGCACTGCAGTAGGAGGGAATTCCACAGATTTCTCCTTTTTTTCGTCTGTCCATCATTTCTTGAAGCGGATGTTTCATGTTTGCATCTCCTTGTATCGTGTGAGGTTTATAGTTGTGCTGTTCCCTTACAGTAGGTCTGAAGAACATCGTAGTTGGTGTCCAGAACTACCAGATCGGCATCGTAATCGGCACCGATCTTTCCCTTATGGTCATCAATTCCCAGACAGCGGGCGGGATTGATGGTGCAGGAGTTAAGGGCATAATTAAAAGGTACATTGGCTTCTTCCACCAGAATGCGAAGACCGTCATTTAACTTCAGGGTAGAGCCTGCAAGGCCTCCGGTAGAGGTGAGGTGGGCACTTCCGTCAGGATAGATCTCGATCTCATTGCCGCCAAAGAGGAATTTGCTTCCGATGGGCGTACCCTTTGCCATTAAAGCATCGGAAACCATAATACCGAAATCAGGGCCCTTTGACATAAAGTAGGTGTTCAGGGCAGCAGTGGTGGAGTGGTTGCCATCACAGATGATCTCCCCATACATGGTACGCAGACGGAAGGCTGCACCTACCAGGCCGTTGGCACGGTGGTTGAAGGGAGTCATGCCGTTATACACATGGGTCATGGAGGTTGCACCGTTGGCAAAAGCCAGAACCGCTTCTTCATAGGTGGAAGCAGAATGGCCGATACTTACCACAACGCCCTGGGCAGACAGGTATCTGGTAAAGACAAAATCAGGATCATGCTCCGTGGCCATGGTGATATATCTGATGTTGCCTCCGGCAGCAGCCTGATAACGCTCAAACTGTTCGATGGTTCCCTGTACGATATAGGGTTCAGGCTGGGCACCCTTGTATTTCATATCCAGGAAAGGACCTTCAAAATGTATGCCCAGGATTTCGGCACCCTCATAGCCATCCTTCATTACTTTGGCTACATTTTTCAGGGCTTTGGTCAGCACCTCTTCGCTCTGGGTGATGGTGGTGGCCAGAAAGCCGGTGACTCCTTCTGAAACGATGTTTTTTGTCCAGCGGCGCAGGCCTTCCTCCTGTGCATCGTTGGTATCGAATTCAAAAGCACCGTGGCAGTGGACATCCAAAAAACCGGGAACGATACGTTTATCACCATAATCTACATCTGCAGGCCTGCTTCCATAAGGAAGTACGCTGACGATCCTGCCTTCTTCCATTTCGATGGCAGCAGGAAAAAACTGATCTGCGATCCATACTTTTTTACTTTGAATGATCATAAAAAATCCTCCTTGGGGTTTTAAATAGTTTATTTAAATCATTATATATATCATAACTCTGGAAAGAAAAAAAGAATTTGCATTTTTTAAATTATCTATTATCTCTTTTACCATGTCCATTGTTTTTTCTCATTTTGTGGGCTATGATAAGAAAAAACAGTAATTATTCAGAGTTAATTCGCAAAATCGCTTCTTCGAAGCTTTCCTTTCGCTCATGTTGGCTTCTCGCCAAATAAATTCATGCAGAAATCTGTGCTTTAATGCAAGCGTTCATCACAGATTTCTGTATGAATTTGCCTGGCTCTGAATAATTACAAAACATAAAAACAAAACCAGGGGGTAATATGAAGATGAACATTTTCGGAATTTCAGAAGACAGAATGAAAGACACCTCTTCCCAGTTCACTTTGCAGGAGATCTACCAGCAGCCTGCAACCTGGAGAAAGACCTGTGCCCAGATTGCAGCCTGCAGGGATGAGCTTCAGGTTTTTCTGGACAAAGTGGTTAAGGCAGAGGATTTTGATATTGTACTGACAGGGGCAGGAACCAGTGAGTTCGTTGGAAATTCTCTTTTCCAGGCTTTAAATGAAAAATATGATCACAAAGTAAAATCCTATGCAACGACGGATATTGTTCCTGCACCGGAAAATTTTCTTTCCCGGACCAAGCCTACGATTCTGGTGAGCTTCGGCCGTTCCGGCAATTCTCCGGAATCTTTGGGAGCAGTAGAGGCAGCAGAGGCAGTGTGCCAAAATCTGTACCATCTTTTTGTGACCTGCAACCATGAAGGAACGCTTTCCAAGCTGGCAGATACCCGGGAGAACTGCTTTGCCCTGAATCTGACTCCGGAGACCCATGATCAGTCCTTTGCCATGACTTCCAGCTTTTCCAATATGTATATGGCTACTTATCTGGCCTTCAATCTGGACCGCCTGGAGGAGCTGACGGCCGAAATTGAAAAAATCTGTGTAGCCACTGAGCGTTTCCTGGAAGGTGGTTACAGCCTGGTAGAGAAAATTGTAGAGGAATTTAAATTTGAACGTATCGTTTATCTGGGCAATATTGCCCTGAAGGGAGTTTCCCAGGAATCTGCCCTGAAAATGCTGGAGCTGACTGCGGGACAGGTAGCAACCATGTACGATTCTCCCTTAGGTTTCCGACATGGTCCCAAATCCATTATTGACGATACCACATTGACTGTTGTATATTTAAGCGACGATCCTTATAAGAGGCAGTATGAGATCGACCTGATCAAAGAGATGGGTCCCCAGAGAAAGAAGAACCGCATTGCAGTGGTGTCTAATACTCCTTGTGAAGGCCTGGGGGATCTGGTGGATTATCAGCTTGCCATGGATTGCGGCAAGGCTATGGAAAATGTGCTGCTGGGCTTTGCATTTATTACCTTTGCACAGACTCTTGCAGTATTGAAATCCCTTTCCCTGGATATTACTCCGGACAATCCCTGTCCTACGGGAGAAGTAAACCGTGTGGTTAAGGGCGTAACCTTATATCCGTATAGTGTGAAATAGGAGGAAAAACAGATGGTAGGAATCTTAGTTACAGGACATGGACATTTTGCAACCGGATTGGGCTCCAGTCTGAAGCTGATCACCGGTATTACCGAAAACGTGGTACTGGTGGATTTTGAAGCAGACCACTCCACCGATACCCTGACCGCCAATATCAATAAGGCTATGGATGAACTGAAGGAATGTGATGGTATTCTGGTGTTGTCTGATCTGGCAGGCGGTTCACCTTTTAAATGTGCTGTAGAGTGTAAGTTTGCGCGTCCTGAGGAAAAAATCGAAGTGATTGCAGGAACCAACCTTCCCATGCTGGTAGAAGGCGGTATGATGATGGGAGCCTTTGATGATCCCCTGGAAATGTCGGATGCTTTAATTCCCACCGGAAAGGATTACATTATCCGTTTCGAGCTGGAAAAACATGAAGATAATGCAGAGGAAGACGGTATTTAAGGAAAGGCTGATGGAATCGGTATTTCCTTAGATCTGCCCGACTCTTCATAGAAACGGAGGATCTTAAATGAATATCAATTGGGAAGTTATCGCCTGGACCTGTATTACCCTGGCGGTGATCATGGGTATATTTGCCTTGATCCTGGGCTTTATTTCTGCAAAAAATATGCGTGCCAGAAGAGAGCAGATGCGGGAAATCCATACCGGACTGGCTATTGGCAGTCAGGTCATGTTTGCCGGAGGCCTCTACGGCAGAGTAGTAGGAATTGAGGAGGATACCCTTAATGTGGAAATTGCAAAAGGCACAGTGATCAAGATCGACCGCTACGCTGTGCAGGGCATTTCCCAGGGAAAATAAAAAGAAGCCGGAAGAGTATAGGCGGGAAGGCTGTCGCTATCCTCTGTTCGCTTGCTGCTATGTACGCTGTCGCTGAATATCGGACTAAAGTCCGCTCTTCAATCGACAGCGTCTTCGCAGATGCGTACAGATGGATAGGGACAGCCTTCCCGGTCTACATTTTTCCGGCTTTTATTTATTTTCGAGCTTGTCTTGAATAGTTACTTATCTTCTATGCTTTGTTCAAGTTTAAAAACTCATCTTTGCGCTTTTTCTGGCTTCTTCCAGCACTTCTACGACCTGGATGGCGGTGTCCAGTCTGCGATAGCATTCTTCATAGTCCTGATTTTTCACCAGCTCTGCCAGTCCCCGCATTTCATAGGCCCAGGGGTTGGTATCGGTGGAAAAAGAGAGTTCTTCTTTTCCCCGTCGGACAATTTTTACCTCCTGACAGTTGCTGGCAGTGGGGCTTACCCTGATGTAGCCCTCATCACCCAGAAGCTGCATACTGTTTTCGCAGAAGGCATCCTTGGCACCGGTACACTGGGCCAGAAAGCCGGGATATTTGAGGATGAGGATGCCGTTGGTATCCACGCCGTTTTCAAACAGTGTGGGATAGTACTGTAAGGACTCCGGCTTTCCGAAGAGTCCTACGGTAAAATAGATATTATACAGGTTCAGATCCATCAACGCCCCACCGGCAAATTCCGGATTGAACACGTTGGGAACATTTCCTGCCATTAGAGCCTCGTAGCGGCTGGAATACTGGCAGAAGGTACCTAAGATCAGCTTCAGATTCCCGATCTGGGGAAGATATTCCCGAATCTTCTGGTAATGCGGATGAAAGAGGGGCAAGATCGCCTCAAACAGAAACAGCTTTTTGCTTCGGGCGATTTCCACCAGCTCTTTTATCTGGGCTGAGGTAGTAGTAAAGGGCTTTTCACAGAGCACATGCTTTCCGGCCAAAAGAGCGGTTTTGGCCTGCTCATAGTGGAGCGAATTGGGAGAAGCGATATAGATCCAGTCCAGTGTGGGATCTGCACACAGCTCTTTAAGAGAAGTGTAGACCTGTCTGATGCCGAATCTGTCTGCCAGCTTTCTTCCGGTTTCTTCCTTCCGGGAGTAAATGGCTGTACACTCCATTCCCTCTTCGGCCTGCATATTTTCCAAAATAGTATCCATAATAAAGCTGGTTCCTACTGCACCGATTTTCATGGTTATCGTTTATCCTTTCCGGAGCACTGCTCCTTATATCTGATCGAACATCTGCTTGGAGTATTCGCTGGGTGCCATATGGTACTTCTGGGCAAATGCCCGGGAAAAATAATGAATGGAATTGAAGCCCAGCATGAGGGCGATCTCGCTTAGGGTGTATTTATTTTCCCGGATCATCTGGCAGCTCTTTTCCAGTTTCAGATCACTGATATATTTTTTGGGCGTCTGATCCAGATTTTCCTTGAATAAAAGCTGCAGAGAAGAGCGGGAGAGAGAAAAACGCTGACAAATTTCGGCAATGGTAAGAGGTTCGCAGATGTTTTCCTCAATGTGGGAGAGGATCCTTTCCAAAAGCTCATCCTGATAATGCTGCCGGGTAATGGCGATGGGGCGTTCCTCCTTATGATCCGAAAACTCACTCTGTAAAAGCCGGATGACGATCTCCTGCACAAGGCACAGCAAAAGGGTATTCAAATAAGGCAGCTGGCTGGAACTTTCCTGAACGAAGGATTTGATCAGGGAGTAAATCTTTTTGTCATAAGGGAAGATTTTATTCAGCAGCAGCTTATTTTCCTCATCCTGATCCCGTAAAATCAGATTTTCCATGGAGAAGATGATGGTCACGTAGGAGCAGGACTCTCCCTCTGCAATGGACTGGGTATGAAACTGTCCGGGACCGTATACCAAAAGCTCCTTCTCCTGCAGAATATATTCAGTATCCTCAATCGTGGTTCTAAGGCAGCCCCGGTCCACATAAGTTATTTCATAGTAATCATGGCTTTCTCCGCGGAAACGATAGCCCGAATTACGGATATTGTAATAATAACCGAGAATCTCCTTGATCTGGATTCTGGGAAGGATACGATTAAAGAAAAAGGGAACGGGAAGCTCATCACAGACCATGGCAAAGCCGTTAGTCGTGATCAGCCGGCAGCTGGCCTCCTTGCCGATGGCAGTAAGGGAGAAGCGTACCCCCGGCTTAAGCTGGACCTTTCGATGGATGGAGAAGGTCTTAAGCTTGTCCAGCTCGGTGGAAAAGCCCACCACTAAAGCAGCCATTCCGCTTTCCATTTCCAGATAGACGGGACAGTCAAAATGGAGCAGCTGGTTGATATTGCGCTGGGGAACCAGATTGTATACCCGGCTGATCATATCTTCTTTTTCAAAAGAAACCGGTTGTTCATAAACGGAGCCATAGGGCTCGAATTCTTTCATTGATGTTTTACGTTGCATAAACCCCTCCAAACACGTATAAGTATAGCAGAAATTGTTAAAAATATCCATGAATCTAAAGAAAAAGTAATTAAAAACCACCAAAAAATAATTAACAAAAACTAAAATAAATAAATAAAATATTAAAAATTATAACGACAATAATGTAGAATTGTAGTATAATTAACACACTCTGAAGGGGATTTTCAGAGAGAATCATAATCAAGGAGGGAAAAATATGCCTAATATCGTTTTAACACGAATCGACAACCGTCTGGTTCACGGTCAGGTAGCAACACAATGGTGTGGAAGTATTGGTGCAAACCTCATTCTGGTAGCTAATGATGAAGTAGCAGGAAACACACTTCGTCAGGGCCTGATGGACATGGCTGCTCCCAGCTACGCATCTATGCGTTACTGGACCCTTGAGAAGACGATTTCCACCATCCACAAAGCATCTGACAAGCAGTTGATTTTCATTGTATGTGAGAATCCCCAGGATGTATTGAAGCTGGTGGAAGGCGGTGTGCCGATCAAAAAAGTGAATATTGGTAATATGCACATGGCAGACGGAAAGCGTCAGGTAGCCGGATCGGTTGCAGTAGATGATGCTGACGTAGCTGCATTTGCAAAATTACGCGACCTGGGTGTTGAACTCGAAATCAGAAGAGTTCCGTCTGAAGCCGCAGAGAACATTGACAAATTGTTCAAGTAAGTAAGTTTACATCAGTGGAAAGGAGATTAGAACAATTATGGATTTTAATGCAATTCAGATTATCCTGGTGTTCATCGTTTCGTTTATCGTTGCGATTGACCAGTTTGACTTATTGGAATCTCTGTACCAGCCCATCGTAACCGGTGCTATTATCGGTGCTATTCTCGGTGATTTACAGACCGGTCTTATCGTTGGTGGTACATACCAGTTAATGACAATCGGTAACATGCCGGTAGGTGGTGCTCAGCCTCCGAACGCGGTTATCGGTGGTATCATGGCAACCGTATTTGCCATTTCTTCTAACCTTGACCCTTCTGCAGCAGTAGGTCTTGCAGTACCTTTCGCTTTGATCGGTCAGTACATGGTAACCTTATTGTTTACCGTAATGTCTCCCGTAATGTCTCTTTCTGACAAGTGTGCAGAGAACGCAGATACCAAGGGTATTGTTCGGATCAACTGGCTGGCTATGGCAGCTTTGGGTCTTTTATTCGGTCTTGTTTGTGTAGCCGGTCTTATCGGTGGTAACGCACTTGGCGATACCCTGACCGCTATTTCTGAAAAGTATGCATGGATCATGAACGGCTTAAGTGCAGCAGGCGGTATGATGCGTTACGTAGGTTTCGCTATCTTACTTAGAATGATGCTTTCCAACGACCTTTGGGGAATCTATTTTGCAGGCTTTGCTCTGGCAACCGTTATCGGTTACATTGATGGTCTGGGTGGTTCCGCATTACTCTTGATTGCATTCGTTGGTATTGCAATTGCTCTGTATGACTTCCAGACACGTACAGCAATGAAATCTGCCGGATTAGGAGCAGGATCTACAGGAGGTGACGAAGATGGCATCTAATGCATTACAGTACAAAGATTTAACACCGGCTCAGCCACTTGACAAAGCAACTCTTAATAAGATGGTATGGCGTTCCTGTAACTTACAGGGTTCCTTCAACTATGAAAGAATGCAGGCTAATGGATGGTTGTACTCCATCTTGCCCGGTCTGGAGAAGATCCACACCAATAAAGATGATTTATCTGCTTCCATGCAGCACAACCTGGAGTTCTTCAATACCCATCCTTTCCTGGTAACCTTCGTAATGGGTATCGTATTATCCTTAGAGCAGCAGAAGGCTGACATCAACACGATCCGTGCGGTGCGTGTTGCTGCCATGGGACCTCTGGGTGGTATCGGAGATGCTATTTTCTGGTTCACTCTGGTTCCGATCACTGCAGGTATTACATCGAATATGGCCATTGGCGGATCTATAGCCGGTCCGATCCTGTTCCTTGTAATCTTCAACCTGGTACAGTTTTTGGTTCGTTTCTGGCTGATGAACTGGTCCTACCAGTTGGGAACCAAGGCAATCGAGCTTCTTACCAAAAACGCAAAGGAATTTACCCGTGCAGCTTCTATGCTGGGTGTATTTATCGTAGGTGCATTGACCTCCAACTATGGCGGAACTACCGTAAAACTGGAAATCGCTAATGGTGACAGTCCTATCGTAATCCAGAGTATTCTGGACGGTGTTCTTCCCAAGATGATTCCTTTATTCTTCACTTTGCTGCTTTATTTCTTATTAAAGAAGAAAGGCTGGACACCTGTTAAATGTATTATTTTACTGATTGTTATCGGTCTTGTAGGTGCTCTTCCTTTCATCGGACTCTTCTAAGAAGATGAAAGCAGTACTCCTTGATTTTAATGGTACTCTATTTTTTGACTCAGGCTTCCATCTGGAAGCCTGGGGCAAAATATACAGAGAGCTTTGTGAAAATACGGATAATGAACCGGGAAGCAGTTTTTACTGTGGACCACGAAATGATGAGATCATTCAAAAAATGGCGCCATGGCTTACACCTGAAGAAAGGGATATCTATTCTCAGAAAAAGGAAGCGCTCTATCGGCAGATCTGTCTTCAAAATGCTGATAAAGTACATCTGGTGTCCGGAGCCGAAAGGCTGCTTGGAGAGTTAAAGGAGCGTCAGGTTCCTTTTATTTTGGCCAGTGCTTCCATACAGGAGAATATAGAATTCTACTTCCGACAGTTTGGTTTGAACCGCTGGTTCGATCAAAAACAGTGTGTTTATGACGATGGAAGTTATGCAGACAAGGGGAAGATGCATGTGGAAGCTGCAAAACGGCTGGGTGTTACCCTTTCAAAATGTATAGTGGTGGAAGACAGCCTGAGTGCGATTTCACACGCAAAAAGTAATGGAGCGGGAATGATCGTGGGGGTAGGGACAGATTCCGTTAAAAATGATTTGATTCATGCCGGTGCTGGCTATGTCATTCGTGATTTTACCGAATTTCGAATGGAATGGCTGGACATCGAAATCCCCAATTAAATTACCAATCACTTAAAAAGAAAAGGACTCCACGGGGAAGTCCTTTTTGTGCGTTTATCTTTTTTGAAAAAGTCTATTCTGCAGTCCAGCGTCCGCTGGCACCGCAGGGAAGGATTAGTCCATTTTCTCTGACAGGCAGTCCGATTTCAGATGATTCAACCTTTCCGCCCAATTTCCTGCAGACAGTCTCGTGAATCATATAGGACAGGACGGCAGGCTGCAGACCTGTAGTATAGGAGTTAATGAGGAAAAACAGAGGATCGTCGGAGAGCAGCTTTGTAGTCAGCTGAAGAAAAGGAAAGATGCTTTCTTCAATCTTCCATATTTCTCCTTTGGGCCCCCGCCCATAAGAAGGAGGATCCATGATAATGGCATCATAGGTGTTGCCACGGCGGAGTTCTCTTTCCACAAATTTCACACAGTCGTCAACCAGCCATCTTACAGGACGATCCGAAAGACCGGAAGAGGCTGCATTTTCTTTGGCCCAGGTAACCATACCTTTTGAAGCATCTACGTGGGTCACGCTGGCTCCTGCAGCTGCAGCGGATAATGTAGCGCCGCCGGTATAAGCAAAAAGATTGAGAACCTTAACGGGGCGGTTGGCCTTTTTGATCAGATTGCCAAACCAGTCCCAATTGGCAGCCTGTTCCGGGAAAAGACCGGTATGCTTGAAGCTGAAGGGCTTCAGGTTGAAAGTCAGCTCCTTATAGTGGATACTCCATTCCTGAGGAAGGTGAAAGAATTCCCACTCTCCGCCACCGGCATTACTTCTATGGTAATGCCCGTTTTTTTTCTTCCATCCGGGGTTTGTCTTAGGGGTACTCCAAATGACCTGGGGATCGGGTCTGACTAACAGATATTTTCCCCACCTTTCCAGCTTTTCTCCCGAGGAGGTATCCAGTACCTCATAGTCCTTCCAACCATCAGCAATCCACATAATGAATCCCTATCCTTTCTCCAAAAGAGCTGCTGCAAAAAGTTTTGCAGCAGCCCCTTGTCCTGAATAGCTACATATTAACAATAATTAAGTCTCTTTGTCAATGGTGACACCAATCATACTTTGAACAGGGAGACATTTTCATTCAGTTTGCGCGTAACCACAGCACATTTTTCGACTTCACGGGATTTCTTCCATAGCATTCAGGACACTTTATCTGGGTGGCCCTTTCCCTTGCCTTTGCCTGTGTGATCGGTGGACTTTTCCTCTGTGGGATTATCTTCCTATTATAAATGGACAGACTGCGGATTCTGGATTGTATTAAAAAAAATACAATATGAATTTTAGAAATAGCGAAATTTTCCTTGCCAAGGCAGAAAAGTTTCGCTATACTACTAATTGCTGTGGCATGATAGCTGTGAAGCGTGAGGTTGCTGCCTGCCGGCAGGTTTTTCCGTGGAGCGAATGTCAAGAAAGCCGCAAGGCTTTAAGAATCTGACGACAAGTCACTGTACAAACATAGCAGAACGTGTGAGGTCCGGGTTTACAGCACTGGACGGACTGTGAAAAGGAGCAGGAATAACCCGACCTGCATTGAAATTTTTCATAGGACACACACGGGAGAGTGTACAGTCACCGCTTGTCGTACTTATCAATTAAAAGTGCGAAAAGGAGGCGACTTTTTTTATGGCAAGTCAAGTAATGAGAATTACCCTTAAGGCTTATGATCATCATTTAGTAGATGCATCTGCCAAGAAAATCATCGAAACAGTTAAGAAGAACGGAGCTCAGGTGAGCGGTCCCGTGCCGTTGCCCACCAAGAAAGAGGTTGTTACCATTCTTAGAGCGGTACACAAGTACAAAGACTCCAGAGAGCAGTTCGAGCAGAGAACCCACAAGAGACTGATCGACATCATCACTCCTACCCCTAAGACGGTAGAAGCTCTTCAGAGACTGGAAATGCCTGCTGGCGTTTGCATC
>JAFSIS010000060.1 GCA_017439665.1 Lachnospiraceae bacterium | reverse complement strand
TTTTTTAGGTTCAAAAGCTATATGGATAAAAAATTAAGCAACTTGCAGGAATATAATTCCTAAAAGATGAGGTTTTTTCAGAAATCCTCGTTCGGAGTGAAATTCCTGCTTATAAAAAACTAAGTTTCACGGATTCAGGTAAATATTATAATGGTTCCTATAAAATAGAAGAGCAGTCAGATTCCGGACTATCCATTCTGTATCCGGATTTTTATGTAGGAATTATCTTTTATGAGGAAGGAAAAGTATATTTCTGTAATTATGATAATGAAATTACAGGACAAGCTAAGGAAATGATTTTAGAATCAATAATGAAGGTAAAATAAAAAAGAGATGAGATATACATATATTTCAGAGGAAAAGTGTATGAAAAAAAGATTCGATAAAATTTTACTTGGAATAGAAGCAGTAATTTATGGCGTCATTATAATTTTTTTTATAGGAATTGTAAGTAGCATTTGGAACTATAAATATGGAAAAATTGGTGATTGGAAAGCTTTTTTAGGGTATTTGAACATTGGAATTGTTATACCATTTCTAGGCATTGTTGCAGCAAATATTTTGTTATATAGGAAAAAAACAAAAGAAATAGTAGTGGAGAGAATTATTGGAATTATACTGATTCCGTACATAATAATTACCATATTTTGTGGGACAGTATTGGCTTTTGGAGGAGCAGTTTGGTCGGAAACAAACAAAGTGGAAGATTATAAAAAATATGATATTGAAGTGGAAGAAGCTTTAAAAGGATATGGTGATATATTTCCGGAAACAGAGGAAAAGGGTATTGCTTTATTGAAATATCATTATAAGTATGTTAGGACTTTCGATGACAATTTTGAAATAAAGGTAGTTACTCAATATCAAGATGAGGAAATGATGAGAAATAAAATAGAATACTTACAAAAAGCGTATGGCATCCATCCTGTAGAAGAAACGAAAGGTGCAACATATCAATATGGTAAATGCTTGATAGAGTGTGATGAAATAGAGAAAAAGATTACTTATGAAGTGAAATATTGATTAAACAAGGAAATAAAATGGATAAAACATGAAAGAATTTGCATTTTCGTATTAAAGGAATAAAAATAGATGAGATATCTGTGACATAATTCCCCTTTGTAAAACATAGCAAAAATCATTATACTTATAAAAGGTAAGTATAATGGTTTTGCTGTTAAGAGGACGTATAAATGAAACGAACCGTAGCCATAGGAAGACAAAACTTTGCTGATATAAGGGAAAAGAACTGTTTTTATATTGATAAAACAAACTTTATTAAGGAATGGTGGGAAAATGAAGATGAGACTACGTTAATTACCCGTCCCCGACGTTTTGGAAAAACTCTTAACATGAGTATGATGGAGCATTTTTTTTTTCTATTAAGTATCAGGGAAGAGAAGATTTGTTTGAAGGACTTTCTATTTGGAATGAGGAAAAGTACAGGCAGCTGCAGGGAACTTATCCTGTAATCTTTCTGTCCTTTGCAAGAGTAAAGGAAAAGGATTATGAGAACTGCCGCAGTAAATTATGTGAAATAGTAAGAGATGTATATAGAGAGTTTTCCTTTTTAAGAGAAGGAAGCTTTTTAGATGGAAGAGAAGGAGAATTTTTTGAACAAATGATGATGGAAGATGGGAGAAGAAAGGATAGCGATATTACTTCTTCCATACATCAGCTTTCTTGGTTATTGCATCGCTATTATGGGAAAAAAGTAATTATTCTTCTGGATGAATACGACACTCCCATGCAGGAGGCTTACGTAAAGGGATACTGGGAGGAAACGGTTGCAGCAGCCCTTATTCAGATCGAAGAAAAGCAGTATGAGAAGGAGTTGATAATAAGGGGAATTGAAAAAGAGAGAATCAGAAAATACGGCTTTGCTTTTCTTGGAAAGGAAGTATTGATTGGAGAAGGATAAGGTCGATGAAGTAAGGGCATCGGATGATTAAAAAACAGGGGATGTTAGAAAAACCAGATTAAGGTGGCTGGAAAAGACGCTATAGTGGATTTTTTTGAAAGGAAGGTGGAGATGCCATGGCAAGAACGATATCCATTGGAAATCAGGATTTTTCCAAGATTCGTGAGAGAAACTATTTTTATGTGGATAAGACAGGCTTCATTAAGGAATGGTGGGAAAGTGGAAATGAAGTAACCCTGATTGCCCGTCCCCGGCGCTTTGGAAAGACCTTAAATATGAGCATGCTGGAGCAGTTTTTTTCCTTGAAATATGCGAACAGAGAAGATCTTTTTGAAGGGCTTTTCATCTGGCAGGAGGAAGAGTATCGCAAGCTTCAGGGAACCTGGCCGGTGATTGCCCTGTCCTTTGCCCGGGTGAAAGAAAGGGATTATACCAATGCACGCCAGAAGCTGTGTGAGATTCTAAGAAATATATATATAAAGTATTCTTTTTTAAAAGACAGCAATGTGCTGACCGATGCTGACAGGGCTTTTTTTGATCGCATTCTGGATGAGCATACCTCGGACAGTGATATGACCTCCTCTTTATATCAATTATCCGATTATTTACAGCGTTATTACCATAAAAAAGTGATCATTTTGCTGGATGAATACGATACCCCCATGCAGGAAGCCTGGCTGGGGGGCTTTTGGGAGGATATCGTCTCTTTTATGCGAACTCTGTTCAATTCCACCTTTAAGACCAATCCTTATCTGGAAAAGGCAGTGATGACAGGGATCACCAGGATTAGCAGGGAATCCATCTTCTCTGACATGAACAACCTTAAGGTGGTGACCGCTACCTCTCGGGAGTATGCTGCTGCTTTTGGGTTTACGGAAGAAGAGGTCTTTGCCGCGTTAGAGGAATGTGATCTGGGGGAGAAAAAAGACAGGGTAAAGAAATGGTACGATGGCTTTACCTTTGGAGAGTGCACGGATATTTATAATCCCTGGTCCATTATCAATTTTCTGGATACGGGAAGGCTGGATACCTACTGGGCCAACACCAGCTCTAATGGTCTGGTAAGTAAACTGATCCGAGAGGGGGATCGGAAAACGAAGGAAAGCTTTGAAGCCCTGCTCGAAGGGAAACGTATCCGCTGTGTGATCGATGAACAGATTGTGTACAGCCGGCTTATTGGAAGTGAAGAGGAGATCTGGAGCCTGCTTCTGGCCAGCGGCTATTTAAAGGTGGTTTCCTGTGGGGAACAGTATGAGGAAGGCTCCGATCAGAAAATTCCCTATGAACTGACCCTGACCAACCATGAAGTAAGGCTGATGTTTCAGGATATGGTAAGGAGCTGGTTTAAGGCAGTGCCGACGGACTACAACGATTTTATCAAAGCCCTGCTGCTTCATGATCTGGATGCCATGAATGAGTATATGAATGAAATTGCCTGTGAGTTATTCAGCAGCTTTGACACAGGAAAACGGGCATCCGAAAAGGCCAAGCCGGAGAGGTTCTACCATGGCTTTGTATTGGGGCTGATGGTGGATATGCGGGAGGATTATATCATTACCTCCAATAGAGAGAGTGGATTCGGAAGATACGATGTAACGCTGGAGCCCAGGGATAAGAACAGGGCTGCCTTTATTCTGGAGTTTAAGGTACACAATCCCCGCAGGGAAAAGAGTCTGGAGGAGACGGTAGAGGCTGCTCTTTCTCAGATCAGGGAGAAGAAGTATGCAGTGGACCTGATCAGGAGAGGAATAGCACAGGAAAATATCTATTCCTATGGACTTGCTTTCAAGGGGAAGGAAGTTTTGATTGGATAAAAAAGAAAAAGTATTGCAGAAAGGACAGTAAAGAAAGTAATGGGAAAAGTAATTAAGCAGCTTGGGAAGGCCATTTGTTATATTATACTTTTTGGAGGAATGCAGTTTATTGCTTATTTTGTAGCTGCAGCAGCTATAGGAGCAAAGGTTGCTTTTGATATGGCAGCCACGGGAGGTACACCTGCAGCGGAAGAGATTGCACAAAGGCTGACGAATACCTTATGGGAAAATATGAACTGGATACAGATTTTAGCCTATTTTCTGATTCTGTTTGGGGCCTGGTTTGTTTTTGCCATACGTAAAAAGAAGCTTCTTAAGGAAGCGAACGTTATCCCATTTTCAAAAAACAGAATATTGCCGATCATTCTTCTGGCAGTTTCTGCTGTGTTTCTGGTAGAGCTTTTCTTTTCCTTTATTCCGGAAGAGATCATGCTGGAATACGAGGCCTCCGTCGCGAGTCTGCTTTATGGAAATACCGTTGCCGTTTTTTTGTCTACAGTGATCGGAGCACCGATCATAGAAGAGCTTATCTTCCGTGGTCTGGTCTTTTCCAGATTAAATAAAGCAATGCCGCTGGTTGTGGCAGCAATCTTATCAAGCATAGCTTTTGGACTTTTCCATGGCCAGATCGTCTGGATAGGTTATGCCACCTGTCTGGGGCTGGTGATGTGCTTTGTTTCTGTGAACTGCCAGTCGGTCCTGGCCTCGATTCTCTTTCATATGGTCTTTAATTTTTTGGGTAGTACTCCCTTTTTAGGGTATCTGTTGGGAGAGAATATGGTTCTTACGATCATCATTGAAATAGCAGCAGTAGTTATTTTTATTGCGATGATCTTTTGGATGGTCAGATTAAGACGACTGGAAGAGACAGCATAGCAGGTTTCTTTTAAAAGAAGGCAGGGATGAAATAAGAAAAATAGTTAACACGAGGTGTTGCAAAATTTTGCAGCACCTTTTTATTTGAATAAATTTGACGAGAAAAGGTATTTTTTTTACAGGTCAGTATAATGCAGATCAAACTTATGCTATCATCTAATCATAAAAATATTAGTGTACTAACACGGTCAGAAGGAGGTTGAAATGAAGGAAGAGGTAAGCAGGATGGAAATGCGTCCCCCGGTAGAGGTGCGCTATCGCAAGGAGCTGGAGGCTCTGGCAGCCGAGGATCAGGGGAAAAAGCCGCTGAACTGGAAGCTGTCCCCCCAGGCAGTCCGAAAATTCATTCTGGGAAGTAAAGAACCCATCAGCTGGAATGGAGAAGAGATCAGCATTCGTAAAAAATATCTGGGAAATGATACCCTGGTGGAACGCTGCATTATCACGTTGGCGGGTAACAGAGGACTGATGCTGGTAGGAGAACCGGGAACGGCTAAGACTATGCTTTCGGAGCTTCTTTCCGCGGCCATAAGCGGAGTCAGCACGAATACCATCCAGGGAACGGCAGGAACCACGGAGGATATGATCAAATACAGCTGGAATTATGCCCTTCTTCTGGCAAAGGGACCGGTCAGGGAAGCACTGGTGCCCTCACCCCTCTATGTGGGAATGGAAAAAGGAATCCTGACCCGTTTTGAAGAGATTACCCGTACCCCTTCAGAGATTCAGGACAGTCTGGTCAGCGTACTCAGTGATAAGGTGTTAAACGTTCCGGAGCTGGGAGAAAGCGGCCTTCTTTTTGCCAGGCCTGGCTTCAACATCATCGGGACGGCCAATACCCGGGACAAGGGTGTTAATGAAATGAGCAGTGCCCTGAAGCGGCGATTTAACTTTGAAACGGTGATGCCCATCCGGGATGTGGCAATGGAGAAACAGATCATTTTAAGTGAGGTGGAGGAGCTTGCCGAAGCAAACCGGATCCAAATGGATATGGATGAGAATGTAGCCCAGCTGCTGGCTTCTACCTATCACGAGCTTAGAGAGGGTCAGTCCTCCATGGGACACAGGATAGACCGTCCAAATGCAGTGATGAGTACGGCAGAAGCCGTTTCCGTTTATTACCAGACCATGATGGCTGCTTATTATTACGGGGACTCCCGCATGGATCTGGGGCAGCTGGTGCAGAATCTGGTGGGAGCGGTACAGAAGGAAAATAAAGAGGATCTGGAAAAACTGAGAGGTTATTTTCAAACCGTTGTACGTGATAAGGGGGATAGAGAGGGAGGCATATGGAAGAAGTACTACGAGGCCAGGAAATACCTGAACTAAAAGGTGGGGGGCTTTCTCTTCCCCCAGAGCTGTCCTATGACCTTAAGCTTCCTGTTCTGTTTTTTCCTGTCCGCCACCACAGTCCGGCCTGTGCCTTCCATCTGAAAAAAGCGATTCAGGAATATGAGCCTGAAAGTATTCTGGTGGAGGGGCCGGAGAATGCAGGTGCACTGATCCCCGTCCTGGCAGAGGATGAAACCCAGGCTCCCATAGCTTTGTATTATGCCTATTCCGATAAGGAGGGTCTGATCAGCGACAAAAAAGAGGATTATAAGTGTTACTATCCTTTTCTGGATTTTTCCCCTGAGCTGGTGGCACTCAGAGAGGCAAAAAAAGGGCAGATTCCTGTTCACTTTATAGATCTTCCTTATGGAGAGATCCTTCTGCAGGCTGCAGGTGAAAGGGCAGAAAGGCTTAAGGAAGGGGAAGAGTTAAGCTATAATGATGATTATCTGTTGAGCCGAAGCCGTTTTTTTGAGCTTCTTTGTGAAAAAACCAGCTTGCGCAGCTTTGAGGAGCTATGGGAGAAATATTTTGAAATCCAGGGACTCAGACAGACTACTGCCGATTTTGTGGAACAGATGCATACCTACTGCTTTTTGTCCAGACAGTATACGACGAAGCAGGAGCTTAAGGAGGATGGCTGCCTGGGCCGTGAGCAGTATATGGCATGGAAGATTGCAGAGGAATCAGCAAAATACAGAAAAGTTCTGGTCGTTACCGGAGGTTTTCACAGCTCGGGAATCTGCAGTCTGTTAGAAAAGAAAAGTGGAAGCTATGAGTTTTGCGGGCAGGAGGTAAAGCTCCATAAAATTCCGAAAGGAGATCAGCCGGTTTATCCCATGTCCTATTCCATGGAGGCAGCAGATGCCCTGAATGGTTATGCCAGCGGTATGCAGTCACCGGGCTTTTATCAAAGAGTATGGGAGACGCTGGATGAGAAGGAAAATACAGAGGGTGCTTATCGGGATGCTGCTTTGCACTATCTGGCACTTTCGGGGAAAAAAGCCAGGCAGAAGGATGAAGGGATTTCCTCTTATGATGAGATCTGTGGCTATTCCATGGCAGAGGGGCTGGCAGCGCTCAGAGGAAAAAAGGAGCCTGGTCTGTACGAGCTGAAGGATGCGGCCTTGTCCTCCTTTGTCAAAGGAGAATATACGATTTCCAGTCGTAAGCCTCTGGAGATTTTGGAGGAGCTGATCAGAGGAAGTCAGGTAGGCAGACTCTGTCCGGGAGCAGATCAGCCGCCTCTCATCGGGGATTTTGAGAAGCAATGCCAGGCTTTTGGCCTGAAGCTTCATTCCACGCTGGAGACAGAGCTTACCCTGGAAATTTTCAGAAGCAGGAAGCATCTAAAGTTAAGTCGTTTCCTCCATCAGACCGATTTCCTGGCCTGTGGTTTTGCCCATAGAAAAGAAGGAGCGGATCTGGTGAGAAGAAGGGATAAGAACCGCATCCGGGAGATCTGGCGCTATAAGTGGTCCAGTCGGATCATTCCTGCCCTGATCGAATATTCGGTATCCGGTGGAACGGTGGAGGAAGCTGTCCGGGCACAGTTAAACAGCCGATTAAGCAAAAGTACCTGCTGCAGAGAAGCTGCACAGCTTCTGGTAAAGGGATTTTTGATGGGGATAGCAGATGAACAAAGAAAAATGGGAGAGGAGATCTCCAGGGTACTGGTACAGGATGGAGATTTTTTCTCTCTGTCAGAAGGTTTTTCTTATCTGCTGATGCTTAAAGAGCTGAGAGAACTGTATAAGGTCAGTAAAGAGCTGGATTTACAAAAGCTGCTTCAGGGCTGCTTTCATAAGCTGATCGGACTTCTGCCCTCCATGGGGACTGTGGCAGAGGAGCAGGAAGAACAATGTACAGAGGTACTCCGTATGTTCTATCAGACCATGGGCAGAGAAGGCTGTGAAGAGCTGCGCCCGGTATATAAGGAGGCGTTGGAAAGGCTGCTGGCACAAAAGGAAATCCGGCCCCGCCTTGAAGGAACTGCGCTGGGACTTTTGTATGGCTATGATGCTTCCTATGAACGGCAGATGATGAGGGCGGCAGAAGGTTATATCAGAGGAACAGAAGAAATGGTAAAGCAAAGTGCCGCCTTTTTGCAGGGACTGTTTTTTACCGCCAGAGATTTTGTCTTTGGCAACCCCAGTTTTATTGAGCTTTTGGATGAGCTTTTTGCCAGACTGTCAGCGGAGGAGTTTATGCAGCTTTTACCTCAGCTGAGGATGGCCTTTACCTGGTTTACCCCGTTGGAAACGGATAGATTGGCCGGTAAGGCAGCCGCTCTTTATGGAAAACAGGGAAAGGATATTCTTAGGGCCAGACCCATCAGGCCGGAGGAATATGCCTATGGAGAGCAGTTAAACCGTTATGTATCAGAAAAACTGCAGAACAGCCTTATCATCAAAGGATAAAAGGGAGGAAGAAGTTGAGGGAGCCAAACATATTGAACAGATGGCGTCTGGTGCTTGGACGCTATGCCGAAAAGCAGATTTCTTTTACCCGGGAGATTCAGGGGGAAAGCTTAAGCTCCTATCAGGAGATGGATGAGGTTCTGGATTTTCTTTACTCCAGAGAATATGGGGAGGATGTCCGCAGGGAGGGGGGAACAGAAGGAAGCCGCCTGACAGCAGCCACCTGGATCAGAAAGATCCGTACTCTTTTTCCCAAAGAAACGGTGGAGATTCTGGAAAGACATGCATTAAAAACCTATGGACTGACTGAACTGCTGACGGACAAAACGGTGCTGGAAAAGCTGGAACCCAATCAGGAGCTGCTGGAATCCATTTTACAGCTAAAGCATCTGATGAAGGGAGAGATTTTGGAGGCTGCACGCCGGATCGTGAAAAAGGTGGCAGAGGAGATTGCCGAAAAACTGGACAGAGAGATCCGACGTTCCCGTTTGGGAAGACTGGATCGGAACAGGCCCAGCAATGTGCCCTCCATCCGTAATCTGGATATGCAAAAGACGATTCAGAAAAATCTGAAGAATTATGACAGGGAAACGGGACAGCTGATCCTGGAGAGGATCTATTTCAGTGCAAGAACACAAAAATATAATTCCTGGAGAATGATCATTGCCGTAGATGAAAGCGGTTCCATGCTGGGCTCAGTGATCCATAGTGCGATCATGGCGGGTATTTTTGCCAGGCTGCCCATGCTGGACACCAGACTGGTTATTTTTGATACCCAGGTGGTAGATTTGAGTGCTCATCTGGAGGACCCGGTGACGACGCTGATGAGTATCCAGCTTGGAGGAGGAACCTATATTGCAGGGGCCCTGCAGTATTGTGAGAGCCTTATGGAAAATCCCCACCGTACTATGGTGGTACTGGTTTCCGATCTTTGTGAAGGCGGAGGAGTAGAGGGACTCATAGGTACAGCGGCAAAGATCATCGAAAGCGGAGCAAAGCTGATCTGCCTGACGGCGCTTGATAAGGATGCAAATCCTTCCTATGACAGAAGAACAGGACAGATGCTGGCAGACAGGGGAGCTTATGTGGGAGCGATGACACCCTGCCAGCTTGGAGATTTCGTAGGAAGGATCATGGAATAGGATAAGGAGAAATGGAAGAATTAAAACAGCTTCTTTTACAGACTGACGATGAATATCTGATCGGAATAAGTAATAAAGGAACCGTAAAACGGGCTTATAAGGATCTGGAAGCAGAAAACCCCAAAATAGAGTGGATGGAGAAAGAGGCCAGGACAGAGCTGAAGGGTGCAGTGTGTCAGCTTCGCATTCCCCTGGGGGAGAGCAGCTGCAGCTGTCCTTCCCGGAGTATCTGCCGGCATCTGATCACGGCCATCCTTTATGCCAGACAGAAGGCGGGAGAAGATGGTGACAGCGTGCAGGAGCCTGTGGAAGAAGGAAGGGAAAAGCTGAAGGAGGAGATCATGGCATTTTCTCAAAAGAAACTGGAACGTTTTAGCCGGACCAAAGGCTTCAGGCTGTTTCTGGCTCACCTTAAGGCCGGTGAGCTTCCTCAGGTGCAGGAGGGCTCTGTATTTACGGTCAGCTTTCCCTGGGAGAACATGGCAGTAAAGCTGCTCAGTCCACTGGAGTTTTCCACCTGCAGCTGCCACAGCAGGGAGCTGTGTGTCCATAAGGCACAGGCAATTTTGACCATCTGGCTGTCTGAGGGGAAAATATCTCTGGCAGACCTGGAGCGGCAGGCAGAATCAGCGGAAAGCTGGGATCCGGATGAACTTAAGGAGACAGCGGCCTCCATAAAGGAAGTCATAGGACTCCAGCTTGGCATAGGGCTCTCCCGGCTTTCAGGGGAGGCACAGGAAAGTATGGAGCGGTTGGCCATCATCAGCCGGGGAGCAAGACTTCCTGATGTTGAAAATGAGTTTCGTAAGGCAGCTTCGGAGTATCAGATGTATAGGGAAAGAAAAGCAGCATTCCGGGTAGAGGAGCTTCTGGAAAGGCTGCTGTGGCTCTACCACCGGGCCTGTCTTTTGGAAAAGGCGAAGGAACCCTCAGAAATAAAGGAGCTGGCGGGAAGCTTCCGGGACACCTATGAGCCGGTAGCCAGCCTTCATCTGGCAGCCATGGGCCAGCGTTTTTTCCACAGTAAAACGGGGTATGAAGGAGAGACCTACTATTTTTTAGAGCTGAACCAGAAACGATTCTATACCTGGACGGATGCAAGGCCGCTGTTTTACGAAACCAAAAGGAGAAGATCAGCTGCTGCCTATACCCGGGAAGAAGCTCCCTGGGGACTTAACTGTACCCGGGAAGAATTGGGACAGTCGGAGTTTTATCTGAAGGGAGCCAGGGTGACCAGGGACGGCCGTCTGTCGGTAAGTCAGGAAACCAAAGGGGAGATCGCAGGAAAACGACAGCTTGATGATAAGGGATTGGAAGAGCTGGTGTTTAAGGACTATTCCCGGCTGCTGAAAAGCTGGGATGAGCATAGGGGCCAGCCCGTCCTGGCAGGTGCCCGAAAACTGGGAGAAGCGGTTTTTGATCCTGTAGAACAGCGGTTTTCCATGGAGCTTAAGGATGAAGCAGGAAGGATACTTCTGGTGGCCGTAAAGTATTCCAAAGAAGAACAGCTTACGATCCGGTTTTTGGAACGGTTGAATAAGCAGCTAAAGGAGAAAAAGGAAAGCGGCGTTATCTTTTTGGGAGAGCCCTATTTGGAAAAGGGGCAGCTCTGTCTGTACCCCATTGAGTATTTTACTGAAGAGGAATTGGGCATAGAAGAATGGGCAGCGGAAGAAAAAGAAGCAGATATAGGCTTGGGTTATGCACAGGAAAGTATAGAAAAAGTGAGCAGCTTTCTGGAAAGTATAAGAAAGGTGTTGGGAGATCTGTTCGTCTGTGGTCTGGATTCCGTTCAGGAAAGGCTGCTTAAGGAGATAAAAAGCATGGGTGAGGAAGGGGAAGCACTGGGGCTTCACCAACTTGCAGACAGGCTGTATTTTTTGCAGGAGAGACTGGATCAAAGGCGTCATGGGGTGAAGCCCTGTATGGAGGAGCTTTTTACGACATGGGCTTATCTGTCCCTTTGTCTTATGCTGTGCAGGAAAAAGGCCTCTTATGATCTGGCACTGGTTACGATGGAAAAGGACTGTGAACACAGGGAAGGGAGAGAAGGATGAATTTAAGAGAGGAACACCACTATCAAAAGCTGATGGATGCATTGGAGAGTCTGGAGCTGACTGAGAAGAACAAGAAGCTGGCAGAGCAGTATCTGGATGAAACGAAGAGATGCGGCCCAGTGCTTCTTAAGGCAGCAGAGCCCCAGGATTTTTCCCGGCTGGATGAAAAAAAACAGAAAAAAAGCAGGGAATATGCAGGATATCTGCAGAAAAGAAAACGGACAGAAGAAGTGAAGGCCTATGTAGAATTTGCAGCAGCAGTGGGAGGTTCCACGGCTTATTATGTACTGGCTGATGGCCTGTGGATGCTGAAGGATTTAAAGGAGTGGCTGACCAGGGAGCAGGAGACAGCTATACGGGCGGAGGCACTGGTCTGGAACAGCTATGCCTTGAGGGAAAGAAGTCTGGCAGAACTGTTTGAGACCGGAAGGATGGATCCAAAGGCTCTTCAAAAAGCGATTCAATTGTGCAACCATAAATATAGTAATGCAAAGGTATTGCTGACAGGGATTCTTTTATTTTCCTGTAAGACCCAAAGCAGTGAAAGGAAAGAGGGCATCCTGAAAAAGCTTTTTTCTGCAAAGGAGGAGAAAAAGGAATCCTCTCTTCAGGAGCAGGTGGAATATCTGGAAAATAATCTGATCACAGCTCTTTCCGGTCTGTTCCCCGATCCCCAGCCAACCCAGGAAGAGCTGAAGCCTCTTATTTCTTTCCTTCAGGCACAAACGGAAGAAGAGCTTCCCGAAAAGGCTGTAACCCTGATCCGGGGAAAGAGGTTTCATACCTATCTGCTTACCCTCCTTACCGGAACGGCCTTTATTTCCATAGATCATTCCGGGAAGTTTGTGAATTTTATCCGTCTGGCCCTGGAAATGGATTTTGAAGTGGCATTAACTGCCTGTAAAGAGATGGCTCCCACAAATGGAAGCTGGTTTACGGATCATATGGAGCTTTTTACCAAAGAACTGGGTCGGCAGAGCAGGCGTTATCTTTGTTGGTGTATAAATCATAAAGCGGTACGGGCTTTGCAGAAGGCAGCTGCAAAGTTTCCGGAGGCTTACCGGCAACTGGCAAAAGAAGGAAGTACAGATGATTATTTTTTCCTGATGAAGCAGGCAGAGGTGGGAAATCCCGGCTTATATCAGGAGATTGCAAAAAATATGGAGAATAAGCTGGATTTTAAGCTGGCCCATGAGATGACATCGGGCCTTCCCTCAGGCAGTCTGGAAGCAAGAGACTTTCTGCTGGGAGAAAGGAAGCTGGAGGATCTCTATCCCTTTGTCAACGCCTGGAGAGGATTGTCCTATTATCGCTATCCGGGGTATACAGTACAGGATAAGCTGAAGAAGCTTATGCATAAGAGTCCCAAGTTATATTCGCGGGGTACAGTGCTGATGGCACTGGCCATGAGAGGAAATTTTTTAAATAATAACTTTACTTTTATCACGAAGGAAAAGGCCTTTCTGCGAAATAAAATGGAAGAAGAAATGGATACACTGGTTCAGTTGTTTGAAGAAGAAGGATTGTCAGTGGTCTATCAGGCAGATGCCCTGGGAGCCGTTTATGAGAGCAGCTATAATGACAAATGGAAGGCTGCCTTTATGGATGAAGCAGTGAAAGCCCTGGTGAAGAGGCGTAACGACCATGTGGAGCAGGTGCATGCAGGAGTCCGGGAGGGAACAGTGCTGGGAAGAGGAATCTGCCTTAGGGTACTGGACAGCTTTGCCGCAGAGGAGCAGGAGACTATTTTAGAGACTGCACTGGACAGTTCCAAACAGGTGAGAGAGGTTCTTTCAGCCATCTGTCTGGGCCATCCGGAGTGGGAAGGCAGGATGATCGAGATGCTGTCCTCTAAAAAATCCCAGGAAAGGGAGCTGGCCATCCTCACTTTACAGGGATGGGGAGCTGAAAAATACCATCAGCAGCTTGTGGGAGCCTTGGAAAAGGAAAAAAGTAAGAAGTTAAAGGAGCTTTTGGGGGGCTGCCTGGGTGTGAGCACATCCGACACGGATCAGGCTTCACCGGCTGGTCAGGACATGGTAACCCTGCTGTTAAAGGGTGGTAAAGCCCGTAAGGTATCCTGGGCCTTTGAAACACCTTTCTCGCCGGTACATACGCTTCAGGAGGAGATAGCAGAAGAGAAATATTTACAGGCAATTCTGGTGGCCTATGCGGATAAGACGGTTCCCGGAATCAGTGAGGAGGCAAAGCAGCTGGCAGCCAGCCTGAAGGAAGAGGAACTTAACCGCTTTGCGGCAGAGCTTTTGGGAAAATGGCTGGAAAGTGGAGCGGAAGCCAAAAAGAAATGGGTGCTCTATGCTGCGGCCTGCCACGGTGGGGAGAAAATGGTTCCCATTTTCTGGAAAAATATTCAGGAGTGGGCACAAAATTCCAGAGGAGCCCTGGCCGCGGAAGCGGTAAAGGCTCTGGTCTTTAATGGAAGCTCCCAGGCACTGATGCAGGTGGATCAGATTGCCCGTAAATTCAAGCACCGTCAGGTAAAGACGGCAGCCCTGCAGGCTCTGGAAAATGCGGCCGGTGAGCTGGGCATCACAAGGCAGGAGCTGGAGGACAGGATCGTACCCAACCTGGGATTCGATGAAGAGATGAAACGAACCTTCGACTATGGAGCCAGAAGCTTTCAGGTTTACCTCACCCCTTCTCTGGAGCTGGAGATCCTGGATGAAGAAGGGAAACGGCTTAAGAATCTTCCTGCCCCCGGCAAAAAGGATGAGGAAGAGAAGGCAAAGGCTGCCTATGAGGAGTTTAAGCAGTTCAAGAAACAGCTGAAAACGGTTACCACTAACCAGAAGCAGCGTCTTGAGTATGCCTTATCTGCGGAACGGCTGTGGAGCAGTGAAAGCTGGACAGAGCTGTTCGTGAAAAATCCGGTTATGCATCAGTTTGCCATTGGTCTGATCTGGGGACTATATGAAGAAGGAAGACTGACGAAGAGTTTCCGGTATATGGAGGACGGCAGCTTTACCACCTGCGATGAGGAAGAGCTGGAGCTTCCTGAGGGGGCTTCGATCGGACTGGTACACCCCATAGAGCTGGAGGAAGAAGAGCTGAAGAACTGGAAAGAGCAGCTTAGCGACTACGAGATCACCCAACCGGTGGAACAGCTGAACCGCCCGGTTTACCGGATTACGGAGGAGGAAAAAGGGGCAGCAGAGCTGACCCGTTTTGGCGGAAAGCTATTAAATGGTCTGTCCTTGTCTGGCAAGCTGCAGGGCATGGGCTGGTATAAGGGCTCTACTGGGGATGCAGGAATGTATTTTACCTTTTACCGGGAAGATGGAAAATGGGGAGCAGAGCTTGAGTTTTCCGGCTGTTATGTGGCAGATGAGAACGAAGAGATTACCGTATTCGGTCTTAACTTCTATAGAGCCGGTACAGTAAAGCGGGGAAGCTACGTTTACGACAAGATTGAGGAGCAGAACCACTATAAGCCGGATCAGGTTCAGCCCCGGTACTTCAGCGAGATCGTATACCAGCTTACCCGGGCGACAGCCTCCAGTAAGGAACAGCTCCCTTATCCTGAATGTAAAGATCGCAGATAACGAAATATATTTGTACAGTAAATAAAGGGAATAAATTGAGTTTAAGAAAAAAAGCTGTTATACTATGGAAGTTCCTTATCAAAAGCAGAATTAACCTATACAAGGGAGGAAGCCATGGCAGGACAGCTTTTTTTATGTGCCACTCCTATCGGTAATCTGAAGGATATGACCCTCAGAGTGGCAGAATGTCTGGAAGAAGCGGACTTAATTGCGGCAGAGGATACCCGAAACAGCATTAAGCTTTTGAACCATTTTCAGATCAAAACTCCCATGACCAGCTATCACGAACACAATAAATATGAAAAGGCAGATGTACTGATCCGACAGCTTCTGGAAGGGAAAAATATTGCCCTGATCACAGATGCAGGAACACCCGCCATCTCGGATCCGGGAGAGGTTCTGGTAGCCAAATGCCAGGAGGCAGGAATCCGGGTTACCTCTCTTCCGGGGCCGGCAGCCTGCATCACTGCTCTGACTCTGTCCGGCCTGCCTACAAGGCGTTTCTGTTTCGAAGGCTTCCTTCCAACAGAAAAGAAGGAGAGAAGGAGTATCTTAAAGGAGCTGGAGCGGGAGACCAGAACCATTATTCTTTATGAGGCTCCCCATCACTTAAAGCAGACCTTAAAGGAGCTTGGGGAGACCCTGGGAGACCGGCGGGTCACACTGTGCCGGGAGCTGACCAAAAAATTTGAAACCGTATTTCCAACCACTCTTAAGGAGGCCCTTCTTTATTATGAAGAGAATGAACCGAGAGGGGAATACGTACTGGTGGTGGAGGGAAAAAGCCTTCAGGCCGTACAGGAGGAGGAAAGAGCCTCCTGGCAGGAGCTTTCTTATGAAGAGCATATGAAGCATTACGAGGATAAGGGAATAGACCGTAAAGAGGCCATGAAGCTGGTGGCAAAGGATCGGGGAATCAGCAAGAGGGAGGTCTATCAGCAGCTGCTGACATATTGATCATCAGGATAACAGCACACTGACCAGAGTGGTTATGTGGCTATGCAGGGATGATCTCAGATCAGACAATAAAGGGATGGTAAAGATGAAAAAAAGAATAAACTACATAGGCTTATTTGCCTTACTTACTCTGCTCTTATGCATGCTTGGCGGCTGCAAGGAAAAAGAGGCCGAAGAAGTGGCTGTACAGGCTACGGAAATCAGCAGTGAGCCGGGAAGGCTTCTGTTTACCTTTCCGGAGGGCTGGACGGTGAGTACATATGAAGAGGGAAGCTCTGCAGAAGTGAGGTATGATTTTGTGGCAGAGGATGTTGTGACAGGAAGTGGAATTTCTCTTCTTTATGATGATCTGAACCGGATTCAGGGCGGTAATCTGATCCGGATGGAGGATTATCTGGCTGCCTTTCAGGAAAATCTGAAGCTTTCCGGCAACCATAAATACAGCTGCAGTGAGGTAACCGAGACAGAGCTTTTGGGTGAAGTATACTATACCTTTTCTGCTGCTGTGGCTAAGCCACAATTGACCCAACAGTTTTATTTAAGACGAATAGAGGATAAGGTGATGGTCATGACGGTTACCCTTGCAGGGGAAGACAGCCTGGAAAATCTTTTGAATTACTGCACCAGTTTGTAAAATCATGTTGCATTTTTGAAAAATAATGCTATGATAAAAATTGATTTATAAATATGCGTAACAGATGCATCTGTCTGTTAGAATATGAGGAGGAAAAGATGAAAAAGTTTTTAATTGGTTTACTGACTTTGACTATGGCTTTCAGCCTTACTGCATGTGGATCCGGATCAGGAGCCGGCTCTGAATCCACAACCGGTTCCGAAGCCACAACCGAATCTGAATCCAAGATACCGGCCAACACCGTTTCTTCAGCGGAGGATCTTCCCGGGAAAACCATCGGTGTACAGTTAGGTACTACAGGTGACATTTATGCCAGTGACTATGAGGCAGAAGGCTCTACTATTGAGCGTTACAACAAGGGAGCAGATGCCATTCAGGCCTTAAAGCAGGGAAAAGTGGATTGTGTAATTATTGACGAGCAGCCTGCCCTTGCCTTTGTGGAGAAGAATCCGGATCTGAAGATCCTGGAAGAGGAGTTTGCTCTGGAAGAATATGCAATCTGTATTTCCAAGGACAATCCGGAATTAACAGAAAAGATCAATGCTGCTCTGGAACAGCTTCAGACAGACGGAACACTGATTCAGATCATCGCCAACTACATTGGAGATGAGACGAAGGGAACCATGCCCTATGAATCTCCCGCTGATGTGGATCGCAGCAACGGAACCCTGGTGATGGCTACCAACGCAGCCTTTGAGCCCTATGAATTCTATGAAAATCAGGAAATCACCGGTATTGATGTAGATATGGCTCAGGCAGTATGTGATATTCTGGGTATGGAATTAAAGATTGAAGATATGGAATTTGATTCCATCATCAATGCAGTTACCAGTGGAAAAGCAGATATCGGTGTAGCCGGAATGACGGTAACAGAGGACCGTTTAAAGAGTGTGGATTTCTCCGATCCTTATACAACTGCTACTCAGGTGATTATTGTTCGCGGAGAATAAAAAACCGGAATGAAGAACTGAGTAAGATGAACATTACTGCTACCTGGGCCTGGCCGGTTCAGGCAGCAGTTTTCTTTTTTGAGGTGGTCTATGGAAGAGTTTAAACAGCAATTTTATCTGAATTTTATTGAGGATAACCGGTGGAAGTATATTACTAACGGTTTGGGTACAACCTTTACGGTGACGATCTTTGCCATTATTTTGGGGGTGGTACTGGGCTTTGCCATTGCGCTGGTTCGTTCTACGGCAGACAAGAGCGGGAGCAAAAACCTCGTATTGAGGCTTCTGGACTGGTTCTGTAAGCTCTATCTGACAGTTATCCGGGGAACTCCGGCCATGATCCAGCTGCTGATCATGTACTATATTATTTTTGCCAGCCCCAATGTGAGCAAGCAGTTTGTGGCTGTTTTATCCTTTGGAATCAATTCAGCTGCTTACGTGGCAGAGATCTTCCGTTCCGGCATCATGTCCATTGACCAGGGACAGTTTGAGGCAGGACGAAGCCTGGGCTTTAGCTATGCCCAGACCATGTGGTACATCGTAGCCCCTCAGGCCTTTAAAAATGTGCTTCCGGCCCTGGCCAATGAGTTTATTACTTTATTAAAGGAAACTTCTATCTGTGGTTATATCGCCCTGACAGATATTACCCACGGAGCAAATACCATCAGAAGCCAGACCTATTCTCCTATGCTTCCTTTGCTGGCAGCAGCAGTGATCTATCTGATCATCGTTTCCCTGCTGACGCTGGGTGTAGGTAAACTGGAAAGGAGGCTGAGAACCGATGTCCGATAAAACCGTATTATTTGAAATCAAGGATCTTTGTAAGGCTTTTGGAGATAATCTGGTTTTAGACCATATTTCTACCAACATACACCAGGGCGAGGTAGTGGTGATCGTAGGCCCCTCCGGTTCCGGAAAGTCTACCTTTTTACGTTCTCTGAATCTGTTGGAGGAGCCTACAGGAGGAAGCATCTGCTTTGAAGGCTTAAATATTACCGATCCCAAATGCAACATCAATAAATACCGCCAGAAGATCGGCATGGTATTCCAGCACTTTAATCTCTTTCCTCATAAGACCATCCTGCAGAACATGACTCTTGCACCCATCAAGCTCTTAAAAAAGCCCAGAGAGGAAGCAGAAAAAGAGGCACTTGAACTGTTAAAGCGGGTGGGTCTGGAAGAAAAAGCAAATGCCTATCCTTCCCAGTTATCCGGTGGACAGAAGCAGAGAATTGCCATTGTACGTTCTCTCTGCATGAATCCGGATGTTATGCTCTTTGATGAACAGACCAGTGCTCTCGATCCGGAAATGGTGGGAGAGGTACTGGGCGTTATGCGTGACCTGGCCGCACAGGGAATGACCATGGTGGTGGTTACCCATGAAATGGGTTTTGCCAAAGAAGTGGGAACCCGGGTTCTGTTCATCGATGAGGGACAGATCAAGGAAGAAAATACACCTGATGAATTTTTTAAAAATCCTGAAAATCCCAGACTAAGGGAATTTTTATCTAAGGTGTTATAAGCAACTAAGAAATAGAATCGATTTAAAATACGAAAGGGGCTGTCGAAAAATAGACGGTCCCTTTTACAGATTAAGGGGCAGATGATAGATTGCTTCTCATATTTTCTGTATATTTCCCTAAAATAATCTAGTTGTCCAATGGATAAGCCTTATTGTATACTATAGAGGTAACTATTCAGAATGGCAGAAGCATAGGCGTAAAGGCGACGGAATGGGGAGGAAAATGAAAATTTCTTATGAACAATTACTGGAAGAAGCCAAAGCAGCAAGAAGACGGGCATATACACCGTACTCCGGTTTTCAGGTGGGAGCAGCCCTACTGACGCAGGAGGGAAAGGTGTATCGTGGCTGCAATATAGAGAATGCGGCTTATGGACCGACCAACTGCGCTGAAAGGACGGCTTTTTTTAAAGCAGTTTCAGAGGGAGAACGGAATTTTTCGGCCATTGCAATCGTGGGGGGAAAGGAAAGTGGTGAGGCAGAGGAAACCTGTTCTCCCTGTGGGGTTTGTCGTCAGGTGATGATGGAGTTTTGTCATCCCCAGGAATTTAGGATTATTCTGGCAGATGGTAAGGGCGGATATCAGGTATATTTGCTGGAGGAGCTGCTGCCTCTGGGATTTGGTCCGAAAAATCTGGAAAAGGGCAGAGGAAAGGAGGAGAACAGTGGGACAGGCGGAATATGTAATTGAAATGAACCATATTACCAAGCAGTTTGGAAACTTTAAAGCCAACGATGACGTAACGCTTAAGGTAAAAAAGGGAGAGATTCATGCTCTCCTTGGGGAAAACGGAGCAGGAAAATCCACGCTGATGAGCGTGTTGTTCGGCCTTTATCAGCCGGAGCAGGGAGAAATTCGAATAAACGGGAAGGCAGTTAAGATCAGCAATCCCAATGATGCCAATGCTCTTGGAATCGGTATGGTACATCAGCATTTTAAACTGGTGCATAATTTCACGGTGCTGGAGAGTATCGTCCTTGGCCATGAAACGACGAAGGGAGGTATTCTGCGAATGGCAGAGGCCAGAAAAAAGATTACCGGGCTAAGTGAAAGATACAAGTTTAAAATTGATCCGGATGCCTATATTTCTGACATTACAGTAGGAATGCAGCAGAGAGTGGAGATTTTGAAAATGCTGTATTGTGACAACGATATTCTGATCTTTGATGAACCTACTGCAGTGCTTACCCCCCAAGAGATAGGAGAGCTTTTGAAGGCGATGAAGCAGCTGGTGGCAGAAGGAAAATCTATTATTTTCATCACCCATAAGCTGAACGAGATTAAGGCCGTAGCAGACCGGTGCAGTGTACTCAGAAAAGGAAAATATATCGGTACGGTAGAGGTGGAGACAGCAACGAAAGAAATGCTGTCAGAAATGATGGTGGGAAGAAAGGTAAACTTCAAACCGCAAAAGCAGCCTTATCAGCCAGGAAAGACGATTCTTGAAGCAAAGGGAGTGACGGTAAAATCACGATACGGAAAGGATGTGGTGAGTAATGTTTCCTTTCAGGTACATGCAGGAGAGATTCTGACCATAGCGGGAATTGATGGAAATGGGCAGTCGGAGCTGGTTTATGCGTTAACAGGGATGATTCCCATGGAAGCGGGCAGTGTAAGCTTAAACGGCAGGGATATTACCGAGGACAGTATCCGCAGACGAAGTCTTGCGGGAATGGCACATATTCCGGAGGACAGGCATAAGGATGGTCTGGTATTGGACTATACCCTGCAGGAAAATCTGATTTTGCAGAATTATTTTACCCAACGCTTTCAAAAGAGAGGGTTTTTGAAGTTTGATGCTGTGCGAAGCTATGCCAGAGGTCTGATTGAACGCTTTGATATCCGTTCCGGACAGGGAGAAGACAGCATCGTGCGAGGAATGTCGGGAGGCAACCAGCAGAAGGCGATTATTGCCAGAGAGTTGGACAGAGATCCTGAGATCGTTATTGCTGTGCAGCCTGTACGGGGGTTGGATGTGGGTGCCATTGAATATATCCATCAGCAGCTGATTGCCCAAAGAGATGGGAAAAAGGCGGTTCTTCTGGTATCTCTTGAGCTGGATGAGGTGATGGAGGTAAGCGATCGTATTCTCGTCATGTATGAAGGGGAGATCGTGGCAGATGTAAAACCGGAGGAAATTACGGCAGAGGAACTGGGTCTGTATATGGCAGGTGCAAAAAGGAGTGTGAAAAATGAAGCATAAACATCATTTTTTTGAAAGTGAAGGATTTGCCAGCTTTATTTCTTCTGTTCTGGCAATTGCCTGCGGTTTGCTGTTTGGTCTGGGGATTCTGTTCATTAGCAATCCTTCTCAGGCTTACGGTGGTTTCATGATGGTAGTGCAAGGCTGCTTTACCGACGGTCTTGCCGGTATAGGGCTGATGCTCTACTATGCCGTACCCATTATCATGACCGGCTTATCCGTGGGCTTTGCCTTTCGGACAGGCCTGTTTAATATCGGCGCCAGCGGACAGTTTACGGCGGGTGCCTTTGCAGCAGTGTATGTGGGAGTAAAGTGGACCTTTTTACCGGAAGGGATTCACTGGCTTGTGGCGATTCTTGCAGCCATGCTGGCAGGAGCTCTGTGGGGACTTATTCCAGGGCTGTTAAAGGCATATCGAAATGTAAATGAGGTGATTGCCTCGATCATGATGAATTACATTGGAATGTATCTGGTTAACTATCTGGTACGCAATACGATTTATGATCAGATGAAGAATCAGTCACTTGGAGTAAAAAGCAGTGCTTATCTGCCAACGGCAGGACTGGAAAACATTTTTGCGGGAAGCAAACTTAATATCGGAATTTTTATTGCCATTCTGTGTGTGGTCATCATTCACGTTCTGCTTTCCAGGACTACCTTCGGTTATGAGCTGAAGGCCTGCGGAAAGAATGAGAATGCCTGTAAATATGCAGGAATTAATGCGAAAAGAAACGTAGTGCTTTCCATGGTGATTGCAGGTGCTCTGTCAGGGATTGGCGGTGCCTTACTCTATCTGTCCAATACGGGAAAATATCTTCAGGTACTGGATGTGATTGCACCGGAAGGCTTCAATGGGATTTGTGTAGCCTTACTGGGGCAGTCCAGCCCCATCGGGATTCTGTTTGCGGGTCTGTTTATTGCCTATATCACTGTAGGCGGAGGGAATATGCAGCTGTTCAATTTTGTCCCTGAGGTCATCGACATTATTGTTGCCGCCATTATTTATTGCGGTGCACTGTCTCTTCTTATCCGCAATCTGCTGGAAAGGATAAAAGTCAAGAAAAGACAGGCAAGAGAAAGGGGGGAAGGTCAGAGATGAGTATTCTGTATTTTGTGGTTCAGCAGACGATGTTTTTTGCGATTCCCCTGCTTATTGTAGCCGTAGGCGGGATGTATTCCGAACGTAGCGGTGTAGTGAATATCGCACTGGAAGGAATTATGATTATGGGAGCATTGGCCGGTACTGTATTTATCCATCTCACCGATGGAGTTATGAGCGGTCAGGGAGTATTGCTGATTGCGCTTTTAATCTCCGGAGGAGTAGGAGGGATCTTTTCTCTTCTTCATGCTTTTGCAGCCATTAAGCTGAAGGCGGATCAGACGATCAGCGGAACGGCTCTGAATATGTTTGCACCGGCCTTTGCTATTTTGGTGGCGCGTACCCTCCTGGGAGTGCAGCAGGTTCCTTTTAAAAACAGCTTTTTGATTAGCAAAGTCCCTTTACTGGGGGATCTTCCTCTGATTGGGCCAATGTTTTTTCAGAAAAGCTATATTACCACGTATATCGGCCTTCTTATTTTTGCCGCTGCGGCATTCGTGATCAATCGGACGCGCTTCGGTCTGAGGCTGAGGGCCTGTGGAGAGCATCCGGGAGCGGCTGATTCAGTGGGGGTAAACGTATACCGGATCCGCTATGCAGGAGTATTGATTTCCGGAGTGCTGGCGGGAGTGGGTGGACTGGTGTTTATCATTCCCACCTCTACGGTATTCAACGCCAGTGTTGCCGGCTACGGCTTTTTGGCTCTGGCGGTACTGATCTTCGGACAGTGGAGAAGCAGAAAGATTTTCTTTGCAGCCTTCTTTTTTGCAGTCATGAAGACGCTGGCCAGTGCTTATTCAGCTATTCCGGTGCTTAAGGACCTGCCCTTTCCGAATGAGATGTATAAAATGTTTCCGTATCTGGCAACTCTGATCGTCCTTGCCTTTATTTCCAAGAATTCACAGGCACCCAGGGCATCCGGTGTTCCGTATGATCAAGGAAGCAGATAAGGGGGTAAAAGCATATGCGTATGTATGATCTGATTAAAAAGAAAAGAAACAATGAGGAGCTGAGCGAAGAGGAGATTCGATTCTTGATTCGGGAATATGTGGCGGGAAATATTCCGGATTATCAGATGTCTGCGTTTCTGATGGCAGTCTATTTTCAGGGGATGACCGAAGCAGAAACACTGGCAATGACGATGGAGGCTGCCCGGTCCGGAGATATGGTGGATCTGTCGTCCATTGAAGGAATCAAGGTGGACAAGCACTCTACAGGAGGTGTGGGGGACAAAACGACACTGATCGTTGCACCCATGGCAGCGGCCTGCGGAGTGAAGGTAGCCAAGATGTCGGGAAGAGGACTGGGGCACACGGGGGGAACGGTAGATAAGCTGGAATCCATTCCGGGTTTTCGAACCAGCCTGAATCGGGAGGAGTTTTTTGCTGTAGTAAATAAAATCGGCCTCAGCGTGATTGGACAATCGGGAAATCTTGCTCCCGCAGATAAGAAACTGTATGCACTCAGGGATGTAACGGCAACGGTAGACAGCATTCCTCTGATTGCGGTTTCGATTATGAGTAAAAAGCTGGCGGCAGGAAGTGACGGTATTCTGCTGGATGTGAAGACCGGAAGCGGAGCCTTTATGAAAACCTTGGAGGATTCCGTACTGCTGGCACAGGAAATGGTAAAAATCGGTGCAGGTGCAGGGAAGAGAATAATGGCATTAATCACCAGCATGGATATCCCTCTGGGAAATAAGATCGGAAACAGTCTGGAGGTAATCGAAGCAGTAGAGACGTTAAGAGGTGAAGGCCCTGAGGATCTGACCAAAGTCTGTATTCATCTGGCAGCCAGTATGCTGTATCTGGCAGGAAAGGGAGAGATGGAGGAATGCCTAAGACTGGCAGAAGGCACTCTGAAAGATGGTTCCGCTCTGAATTGTCTCCAAAAGATGGTGGAGGCCCAGGGTGGAGACGCTTCCGTTATTTCTGATCCGGAAACCTTCCCCAAAGCTCCTTATATGCGCAAGATTATTGCCTGTGAGACCGGTTATCTTGCGGCGATGGATACGGAGCTGTGCGGAATTGCCTCTTCGCTTTTGGGTGCGGGCAGAGAAACGAAGGAGAGTGAGATTGATTTTTCCGCAGGTATCGTTTTGCATAAGAAGACGGGAGACTATGTAGAAGCAGGGGAGGTGCTTGCCGACTTTTATGCTTCAGAGGAAAAGCTGTTTGAGGAGGCGGAGAAGTGTTATCGCCAAGCACTCACCTTCAGTGAGCAAAAGCCGGAAGTACAGACTCTGATTTATGCCAGAGTGAGCGAAGAAAAGGTTGAAAGAATGGACATAATAGTGTAGCATAAAGTCGTTAAGAGAAGACCATTCTGTATAACAAAGAAGGGCTGCCAAAAGGGCAGCAGAAACGGAGGAAAAATGAAAAAGAAGATTGTAAGTTTGCTTTTGGCAGCGGCCATGGCACTCAGCCTGACAGGCTGTGTAAGTAAAGACGATGCTGTACAGCCTCAGGGAACCAATGAGGTTCAGGAAGGCGAAAGTGTGGAAGAAGCAGGTGACAGTTCAGAAGGAGGCTATGAGCTGGCACTGATCACAGACGTAGGAACCATTGATGATAAGTCCTTCAATCAGGGATCCTGGGAAGGGCTGAAGGCGTATGCAGAAGAACACGGAATCAGCTATAAATACTACCAGCCGGAAGAAAAATCTGATGAAGCCTGCCTGGCAGCCATTGACCTTGCGGTGAAGGGCGGAGCAAAGCTGATCGTTACGCCCGGTTTCCTTTTTGAGGTACCCATATTTGAAGCACAGACTAAATATCCGGATGTAAAATTCGTCATTATTGATGCAGCACCGACGAAGGACAAAACGACTGAAATTGCCGATAACGTAGTTTCCATTTTTTATGCAGAGGAGCAGGCAGGATATCTGGCAGGTTATGCGGCAGTGAAGGAAGGCTATCGTAACCTTGGATTTATGGGTGGTATTGCTGTACCTGCAGTTATCCGTTTCGGTTACGGATATATTCAGGGAGCAGAGGCAGCAGCCGCAGAGCTGGGACTTGCAGCAGGTGATGTGAAGATCAAGTACACCTATGTGGGCAACTTTGATACCTCACCAGAGAACCAGACCCTTGCAAAATCCTGGTATACCGAAGGTGTTGAGTGTATCTTTGCCTGTGGCGGTGGAGTGGGCAACTCCGTAATGGCGGCGGCTGAAGGAGAAGGAAAGGTAGTCATTGGTGTAGATGTCGATCAGTCCGCAGAGTCTGAGACAGTAATTACCTCTTCAATGAAAAACCTGTCCAACTCCGTATATCAGGCGGTGGCCTCCTTCTACGACGGAACCTTTGCAGGAGGAACCAGTACCACTCTGACTGCAGCAGAAGACGGTGTCCAGCTTCCCATGGAAAGCTCCAAGTTTGAGAACTTTACCCAGGAAGACTATGACAAGGTGTTCGCAGCGATTAAGAGTGGAGAGATCTCCATCGGAAATGATACTCTTGGTGCAGAGCCTACAGATGTACCTGTTTCCATCGTTGAAATTGAAAATATAAAATAAGCTTCGGCACAGGGCTTATTTGGAAAAGAAAGGCCCCGGCTTACTGCCGGGGTAATTCTATCCATAGGAAGGGAAAGAAAATGAAGAATAGAGAAATTCTGAAGCATGTAGACCATACCCTGCTTACCCAGACGGCAACCTGGGAAGAGATCAAACAGATCTGTGATGACGCACTCGCTTATCAAACGGCCAGTGTATGTATTCCCCCCAGCTATGTAAAGCAGGCCAGTGAATATCTTAAGGAAAGAGTAGCCGTGTGCACGGTTATCGGTTTTCCCAATGGATATATGACGACGGCAGTAAAGGAGTTTGAAACCAGAGATGCCCTGAATAATGGTGCCAGAGAAATCGATATGGTGATCAATATCGGGTGGCTGAAGGATAAGAAATATGATCTGATCGAGGAAGAAATCCGTATACTGAAGAAGGTCTGCGGGGAAAAGATTCTGAAGGTGATCATTGAAACCTGTCTTCTTACCCAGGATGAAAAGGTAAAGATGTGCGAGATCGTTACTGCTGCAGGTGCAGATTATATCAAAACCTCAACGGGTTTCTCTACGGCCGGAGCTACCTTTGAGGATATCGCTCTCTTCGCAGCCAACATCGGTCCTAAGGTGAAGATGAAGGCGGCAGGAGGAATTTCTTCCATGAAGGATGCAGAGCATTTTCTTGAACTGGGAGCAGACCGGCTGGGAACCAGCAGGATTATTAAACTGATCAAAAATGAAGAGGCCGGTGGATATTAAGGAGATTATTTATGGGAAAATATAAACGAATATTCGTCCTGGTGGTGGATTCCCTGGGAGTAGGAGAAATGCCGGATTCAGCAGATTTTGGAGATGTAGGAGTGAATACTCTGGGTCATATATCCGAAGCAGTTGATGAATTTACCATTCCCAACCTGCAGAAGCTGGGAATGGCCAATATCATTCCTTTAAAACAGGTTCCGGCAGTGGAAAGGCCCATGGGCTATTACACAAAAATGAAGGAACAGAGCAAGGGTAAGGACACCATGACCGGTCACTGGGAGATGATGGGGCTGGAGGTGACCACACCCTTCCAGACCTTTACCGATACAGGATTCCCACCGGAGCTGATCAAAGAGCTGGAGGAAAGAACGGGCAGAAAGATCATCGGAAATAAGAGTGCCAGCGGAACCGAGATTCTGGAGGAGCTGGCAGAGGAAGAGATCGCTACCGGGCATATGATCGTCTATACCTCAGCGGATTCGGTACTGCAGATCTGCGGAAATGAGGAGACCTTTGGCCTGGAGGAGTTATACCGCTGCTGCGAGATCGCAAGAGAGCTGACCATGAAGGACGAATGGAAGGTGGGCCGGGTCATTGCCAGACCCTATGTAGGAAAGAAAAAAGGGGAATTCAAGCGTACCAGCAACCGCCATGATTATGCCTTAAAGCCTTTTGGAAAAACGGCTATGGACGCCTTAAAGGCGGGAGGCTTTACGGTCATCTCCGTGGGAAAGATCAAGGATATTTTTGACGGAGAAGGGATTACGGAGGCCCATAAATCACAGTCCTCCGTTCATGGAATGGAGCAGACCATAGAGCTTGCCGGAAAAGAATTCACCGGTCTGTGCTTCGTGAACCTGGTAGATTTTGATGCTCTCTGGGGACATCGGAGAAATCCTGAAGGATATGCCAGAGAAATAGAGAAATTTGACGAAAAGCTGGGAATTCTTATGGAAACCTTAAAAGAGGATGATCTGTTGATCATCACTGCTGATCATGGAAACGATCCTACCTATACGGGAACGGACCATACCAGGGAGAAGGTTCCTTTCCTGGCCTGGTCAAAGTCTATGAAGGGAAGCGGAAGTCTGCCCGAAACAGACAGCTTTGCTGTGATCGGAGCTACTGTGGCTGAAAACTTTGGTGTAAAGATGCCGGAGGGAACCATTGGTACTTCTCTTTTGGGAAATCTGATTTAGAAAATCTTCGTCGTCCACTTGCTGCAGTCCCACACCCTGGAAGCCCAGCCTTCATAGAATTCCGGTTCATGGCAGACCATCAGGAGACTGCCTTTATAGGCTTTTAAGGCACGTTGTAATTCTTCTTTGGCATCTACATCCAAATGGTTGGTAGGCTCATCCAGCAAAAGTACATTGGTTTCCCGGTTGATCAGTTTGCATAATCTTACCTTTGCCTGTTCACCACCGCTTAAGACCTTTACCCTGCTTTCGATATGCTTGGTGGTAAGACCGCATTTGGCCAGGGCAGAACGTACCTCATACTGGGTAAAGCCGGGAAACTCCTGCCAGATCTCCTCCAGGCAGGTAGTCTCGATGCCTGCTGCTGTTTCCTGTTCAAAGTAGCCAATGTGCAGATAGTGATCCAGTTCAACACTTCCTTCCAGAGAAGGGATAAGACCCAGGATAGATTTTAAGAGAGTGGTCTTTCCGATACCATTGGAGCCGATCAGGGCAATTTTTTCTCCCCGTTCCATTTCCAGAGTGAGAGGGCTGGAAAGAGGTTCATCATAGCCGATCACCAGATCCTTCGTCTGGAAAATATATCTTCCGGGAGTACGCGCCTCCTTGAAGCGAAATTCCGGCTTGGGCTTTTCGGCCGCCAGCTCGATCATTTCCATTTTATCCAGCTTTTTCTGGCGGGACATGGCCATATTCCGGGTGGCTACACGGGCCTTGTTTCTGGCCACAAAATCCTTCAGATCAGCAATTTCTTTCTGCTGTCTGGTGTAAGCTGCTTCCAGTTGAGCCTTTTTCATGGCATAAACCTCCTGGAATTTATCGTAATCGCCCACATAGCGGTTCAGCTCCTGATTATCCATATGGTAGATCAGGTTGATGACACTGTTTAAAAAAGGAATATCGTGAGAGATCAGGATAAAAGCATTCTCATATTCATTCAGATACCGTTTCAGCCATTCAATATGTTCAGCATCCAGGTAGTTGGTAGGCTCATCCAGAAGAAGGATATCCGGTTTTTCCAGTAAGAGCTTGCCTAAAAGAACCTTGGTACGCTGGCCGCCGCTTAAATCACTGACTTCTTTATCCAGACCGATATCGGCAAGACCCAGGGCACGGCCTACCTCCTCTACCTTGGAATCGATCAGATAAAAATCATGTACGGTCAAAAGATCCTGGATGGTACCCAGCTCCTCCAGATAAGCTTCCAGCTCCTCTTCAGAGGCTTCTCCCATTTTGTCACAGATTTCATTCATCTGGGTCTCCAGTTCAAAAAGAAAGTCGAAGGCAGAAGCCAGCACGTCCCGGATAGTCATTCCGGGCTTTAATGCCGTATGCTGGTCCAGGTAGCCTACGCGGACATTTTTTGCCCATTCCACCTTTCCTTCATCAGGCATAAGCTTACCGGTAATGATATTCATAAAGGTGGATTTTCCCTCACCGTTGGCACCGATAAGGCCAATATGCTCACCCTTTAAAAGACGGAAGGAAACGTCGTTAAAAATGGCCCTGTCTCCGAAGCCATGGGTGAGATGCTCCACATTAAGTATACTCATAATTCCTCACATTTCTGCTGTTTCGACAGCTGCTTGATTATTCCTGCCGGCCATGGGTTTTTATTAAAAGCCGGCATTACCTGCGCATAAACAAGGGTATCATATCATAGAGGCAGGAATACTGCAAAAGATTTTAACGGGTTCTAAAAAATATCTGTATTTTCTTAAAAGAAAATAATCTTTATTGCATTCTTTTTTTACTGTGTTATAGTATATATGTGTAAAAACAGGGTAGGAGACAAAGGATGTATCTCAAGATCCGGTGGAAAGGAAGCAGGAATGTGGAATAAACTGAAATGGCATATACAACGATTTATGATCGGAAGGAACGGAAGGGATGAGCTGGAGCTGGCAGTATTTTATGCCTCCTTTATTCTGTATATACTGGGAGTCTGGCTGCGTTTTTCTCTTCTGGAAATTATTGCCTGGATGGGCCTTTTATACAGCCTTTTCAGGATTCTTTCAAAAAATGTCTATAAGCGGCGGGAGGAAAACCGCAGATTTTTACAGAAAGTTCAGTTCTTAAAGCTCCGGCTGTCCATGCGAAAAACCCATAAGATCTACTGCTGTAAGGGCTGTAAACGTAAGATCAGAGTACCCAGGGGTAAGGGAAAAATCGAGATCACCTGCCCTATGTGCGGCAAAAAAATGATCCGGCGGACATGATAAATATTTCGGGGAATAGTTTTCCGATAAATCCGGCAAGATAACAAGGAAGATAACCTTTAAGATAAGGATATCTTCCTTGTATTTTTATATGGGCTATGATACACTAGATGGGATTAAAAATGGGTTACTGGACACAAAATATAGATTTACGTTGAGGTGCTGTTTTGGACAAGCAGGAATATAAGCTGAAAGCAGAAGAGATTAAATCGTTAATTTCTAAAAGAGAATTTCAGAAGGCGGTCAAAATTGCAGATCAAATCGACTGGAATCGCGTACGAAGTGTAGCCATGCTGTGTACGGTCAGCGATCTGTATAAAATAAACCGTCGATATAAGGAGAGCAAGGAGCTTTTGCTGATGGCCTATGAACGCCATCCCGGAGGGAGAATGATCCTCTACTCTCTCTGTGAACTCTGTACCAAGCTGGGGGAGACTGCAGAGGCACTTGAATACTGCAAGAAATATGTACAACTGGCACCCATGGACAGTGGAAAGTATATCCTGCAGTATAAAATTTATGAGGCTGAGGATGTCAGCCTGGAGGAAAGGATTGCTGTACTGGAAGAGCTGAAGAAGAGGGATTACCGTGAAAAATGGGGTTATGAGCTGGCCTATCTGTATCACCGCATTGGTCTGGCCACCAAGTGTGTAGAAGAGTGTGATCAATTGATCCTGTGGTTCAGTGACGGCAGATATGTGAAAAAGGCCATGGAACTAAAGATGCTCCATGAACCCTTAAGTGCTGTCCAGCAGGCAAATTATGAGCGTCTCGTGAAAGGAAAGAAAGTGCTTCCTTCCAGTCCTGCGGCGGAAGAAACAAAGTCACAGCCTGAAGAGCTGGATATTCAGGTTCAGCCGATGAAGCTGGGAGAGTACGATACCATTAATCTGCAGAAGAATCTGGCCGAATATGTGAATGAGGTATTAAGTCCCGAAGAAGCCAGCCGGGCTGCAGATATTCTTCAGCTGCCGACATCTGAGCCTGTGCAGGAAAGCCTGGGAACGGTCACCGGTCAGATCATGGCTCCTATGTACGATACGGCAGGAAGTGTCCAGGAAGTATTTTTTGAAGATAATACTACGGAAATAGCCGGAGAGCTTAAGCCTGACATGCTGCCCTCACCTGTGAAGGAACAGATAGAGGTAAAAGAAATAATCCGGCAGGAAGAGAGAAGGGGACCGGTAGCGGAGGTTACAAAAGAAATTCCTTCTATTAAAGATATCCCTTCCATTAAAGAGATTATGAGCCGTCCATTGGTAGAACCCATAGAAGCGGCAGTATCGATACCGGATGAGGTTCCTTCCCGTATGGCAGGATATTTGTCCCAGGAATATGACGGACAGATCAGTCTGGTAGTACCGGAGGATATCAAGGTAGAGAAGCAGATCACCGGCCAGATGAATATTGAGGACGTTCTGGTTGAGTGGGAAAAGGCAAAAAAAGAAAATGAGGAGAAACGAAGAGCCCAGCTGACGGAGAAGGTACTTGCCCAGACGGGAAGTATGTTTACCAATTTTGAAGAAACCATCCGGGATGGAATTCTGGAGCAATTGGAAAAGGAAAATATGCCTGTGGAAGAATCCAGACCCCGCCGGGAAATTAAGGAAGAGGAAGTTCTGCCAAAGGCAGCTTCTGCAATAGCAGAAGAAGTGAATGATGCAGAAACTGAGGATCTTCCCGAGGTAGAAGAGCTGGAAGAAATTGAAGAACAGGATCCGGCTTTATCTGAAGGAGAAGATGAGGAAGAAGAAAGTCTGTCAGAAGAGACTGAAAAAATAGATGATCATATCCACAAAGAAAGGGATATGGCGGAAGATGGAGAAGCTGTGAAAGTGGAGAAGGCTTCCGGGGAACAGGAGGAAAGAGATCCGGAAAGTGGTCAGGAGGAAGTGCAGGATAATATCCAGCAGGATAATATCCGGGAACTGACAGAGGAAGAAAAAGCACTTTTCGGAGCCTATATCCAGACCAAAGGCGGACGCAGACGGTTTATGCAGGCACTGGACAGGATCAGTCTTGCTGCTTATACCGGAAACGTGATCGTCATTGGGGAAGGAGCCTCAGGAACGATAAATCTGGCAAAGAATATCATGAAGGATATTCAGATGACGGATGCCAATTTTTCCGGAGTGATCGCTAAAGTGACAGGAGCTTCCTTGAACAGCAAAAATATGGAAGGAACCATCGCCAAGCTGAATAATGGCGGTCTGATCATTGAAAAAGCCAGTGGGATGAGCAGTCAGGCGGTAACCAAGCTGTTGAAAGCACTGAATCAGGAACAGACCGGAATCGTAGTGATCCTGGAGGATAACAAGAAGGCTGTAAAACGTATGCTGGCAGCCTACCCGGCTATGGATACTTTCTTTAATGCAAGGATAGAGATTGAAGAGCTGAACAATGGTGCTTTGGCAGAATATGGAAGGCAGTATGCTTACCATATGGAGTATTCTATCGATGAGCTGGGAATGCTGGCCCTTCAGACCCGGATTGAAGACAGACAGACCAGTGACCATATTGTTACTGTAGCAGAGGTCAGGGAACTGGTGGATGAGGCAATCGCCCATGCAGATCGCAAGAATCTTAAACATTTCTTTGATCTGATCCTGGGTAAACGTTATGATAACGAAGATATGATCATTTTAAGAGAAAAAGATTTTATGTAGATAGATGGCTGCCTGTGCAGCGGAAATGAGAGGAAATATGTCGGTTAAACAGAAGAAGAGTGTTCCAAAGCAGGTTTTTATTTCCAGGGATGATGAATATTTATTTGCCGAGGGAACCCATTACGACATTTATAAAAAGCTGGGAGCTCACCTGTCCTGTGAAAATGGAGAGGAAGGAATGCATTTTGCCGTATGGGCTCCTAATGCTGAGACCGTTCATGTTATTGGAACCTTCAACGGATGGAATGAAACCAGCCATCCGCTTAAACGGTTAGGACCGGGAGGAATTTTTTCCGGATTTTTCCCCGGAGTAGGAACGGGGGAGCTGTATAAGTATCTGATCATTACTCCGGAAGGAAATAAGCTGTATAAAGCTGATCCCTATGCCAATGAGGCAGAGATGCGTCCGGGAACGGCTTCCAAAACTACGGATATCAGCCGGTTTAAGTGGACAGATGCCGGCTGGATGACCGAACGGGATAAGAAGGACATGAATAAAGAGCCACTGGCAATTTATGAATGCCATATTGGTTCCTGGATGAAGCATCCTGACAAAACGGTGGAAGGATTTTATAATTATCGTCAGTTTGCAGACCGTATTGTAGAATATTTACAGAAAATGAAATATACCCATGTGGAGCTGATGGGAATAGCGGAGCATCCTTTTGATGGTTCCTGGGGTTATCAGGTGACCGGTTATTATGCGCCTACTTCCCGCTATGGTACACCTGAAGATTTTATGTATCTGATCAATACGCTTCACCGCAACAAGATCGGAGTGATCCTGGACTGGGTGCCTGCGCATTTTCCCAAAGATGCCCATGGTCTGGCAGAATTTGACGGGACCTGTTTATATGAGCATCCGGATAAGAGGCTGGGAGAACATCCCGACTGGGGAACCAAGATCTTCAATTACGGCAAGACTGAGGTGAAAAATTTCCTGATTGCCAATGCTCTGTTCTGGATCAGGGAATTTCATATTGACGGCCTTCGGGTGGATGCGGTGGCATCCATGCTGTATCTGGATTATGGAAAAAGGGATGGAGAATGGGTGGCCAATAAATATGGTGAGAACAAGAATCTGGAAGCCATTGAATTTTTCAAGCATTTTAATTCCATTATTCATGGTACATATCCGGGTGTAATGACGATTGCAGAGGAGTCTACTGCGTGGCCCATGGTCACCGGTAAGCTGGAGGAGGGTGGACTGGGCTTTTCCTTCAAATGGAATATGGGCTGGATGCATGATTTCTGTGAGTATATGAAACTGGATCCTTATTTTAAAAAGAATGCTCATTACGGAATGACCTTTGCCATGAGCTACAACAGTGCAGAGAACTACATTTTACCTCTTTCCCATGATGAGGTAGTACATCTGAAATGCTCCATGGTGAATAAAATGCCAGGCTATCAGGTGGATAAATATGCCAATCTGCGTACCGGATATACCTTTATGTTCGGACATGCAGGGAAGAAGCTGCTCTTCATGGGTCAGGAGTTTGGTCAGGAAAGAGAGTGGAGCGAGGCCCGTGAGCTGGACTGGTTTTTACTGGAAAATCCCTTGAATAAGGGAATGCAGGAATATGTAAAGGAGCTTTTGGAGCTCTATACTTCTAATCCTGCCATGTATGAGATCGATAATGACTGGGGTGGTTTTGAGTGGGTAAACTGTAATGACTCTGATCATAGTGTATACAGCTTTATCCGCAAGTCGGCAGACGGAAAGAAAAAACTGCTCTTTGTGATGAATATGACCCCTATGGATTGGAAAGATTATCGGATTGGAGTACCGGGGCGGAAAAAATGCAGGCTGCTTCTCAACAGTGATGATGTCCGCTTTGGCGGAAAGGGCGGTAAGATTGCCAAAGAGATCATGCCGGAAAAGAAAGCATGTGATGAACGTTCCTATTCCATTGCCTTTACCCTGCCGGCCTTTGGATCAGCAGTATTTCAGCTGTAAAGGTTAAGTTTCATTTTAAACGAGCCGAAATAGAGAGTGAATGTAAGCAGGAAGAATGCTTATATTCACTCTTTTTTATTAAGGAATTTAAGGTATGAGAATAAGCTTTGAATGGCAGAATGAACAGAAGACAGAACAGCTAAAAAATACATATGGATCGAGAGGGCAGACCATACACGGCGGGGACGGCCGGATAGGCACCTTCGGGAATAAACAGACTGTATTAGACATTTCCGGTAAAGTTACGGATGACTTTGGATACGGGAACCAGGGAGGGTTCAATGAGAGGGTCATACAGGAGGTAGGGGCAGAGGAGTATATGCACCTGCAGCGTAACTTTAACGCGGTAATGTCTAATTCTATGTCCGGCAAAGATTTTATGGAAATGGAAAAAGAAGGCTTCGATGTCTACAGCATGGACCCTGAAGAAGCAGTCACCATTCTGGATAAGATCAAAGCCGAACTGGCCAAATCGGGAACACAGGTAGAAGGCTATACCGACAGCCTTTCCACAGATAAGCTGGAACAGATCACGGGAAGCCGGGCCTATGCCAATAAGATTGCAAAGGCGCTCAAGGAAGCAGACGCACCGGTTACAGAGGAAAATATCCGCCAGATTGAGGCGGCTTTAACACAGGCCAAAGCCCTGGAGAAGCCGGGAGAAGGAAATCTGGCCTATCTGGCAGCTAATTCCATGGAGCCCACCCTGGGCAATCTCTATAAAGCCAGCTACAGCAGTGTAAATGCAGCAGGTGGAAGAGGGAACACCGGTTATGCCAGCGGAAGCTATGGCAGACAGGGAGAAAATCTGCAGGATATCCGCAGAACTCAGGTGACGGATGCAGATATTGCCAAACTGGAAAGTCAGTTGAAGCAGAGGGTGGAAGAGAGCGGAATGGAGGCCAGCCCGGAAAATATGGATTCGGCCAAATGGCTGATGGAGAAAGGGCTTTCTGTTAACAAAGAAAATATAGAGCTGGTTCAGACTGTACAGGATCTTTCCTTCCCTCTGGATGAGGATATTCTTATCCGGCAGGGGGCACAGGCACTGGCTGAAGGCCGAAGTCTTCAGAGTATTTCGGTGACGGGAGAGACAACCAGTCTCTATGTACAGGCAGCATCTGTTTATGAGAGGTATCAGCAGCTTCCTTTGGAGGCATCCGATTATGCGGTATCAGCAAAGCTTTCCCTGAATCTGGTCAACATGGAGGGCTATGCCCGGGCAGAAGGAAGCTTTGTGGTACAGATACAGGCAAGAAAGTCGCTGGAAGAAGTAAGACTGAAAATGACCGTGGAGGCCAATCTGAAGCTGCTTCAATCCGGTTTTTCCATTGATACGGCACCCATGGAAGAGTTGATCGTAAAGCTGGATGAGGCTGCCAGACAGTGGGAAGAAAGTCTTTTCGGCAGCAGCAGTTCACTGGATGGTTCTGTGAATAAAGGAGATCTGTACCTGCAGACCTTAAGGCAGGTAGAAGAGCTGCCCCGGATGCCTGTGGCACTGGCAGGTAAAATCCCCTTTATGGAAAATCCTACCTTAAGCCGGGTAGGGGAAGAAGGACGCCTCCTGGAAAGCCGTTATAAAGCGGCTGGTGAGAGCTATGAGACCCTGATGACTGCTCCCCGGAAAGATATGGGTGACAGTATTGCCAAGGCCTTTAGAAATGTAGATGATATCTTACAGGATATGGAGCTGGAACTGAGTAAAGAGAATCAGAGGGCTGTGCGTATCCTGGGCTATAACCGGATGGAAATTACACTGGAAAACCTGCAGCTGGTAAAGGAAGCAGACCGTCAGGTTCAGGATGTGATTGAGGGAATGAAGCCGGGGCTCACTCTGGATATGATCCGCCAGGGGAAAAATCCCATGGAGATGACTCTGGATGAACTGCAGGAGTATATTCAGGAAAAAGAGGGAGAATTCAGAGAAGATACCGGTAAATACAGTAAGTTTTTATATAAGCTGGAACAGCAGGGGAATATAACGGCGGATGAGCGTAAGGCATATATCGGAATCTATCGTCTTTTCCATCAGATTGAAAAAACCGATGGTGCAGCCATCGGAAGCCTGATAGCACAGGGAGCAGATATAAATCTGTCCAATCTGCTTTCGGCAGTGAGGAGCCGGAAAGCAAAGCCCACCGATATCCGCGTGGATGATTCTGTGGGAACGTTACAGGATCTTAAACTGAAGGGAATCTCCATTTCAGCACAGATCGAGGAAGGCTTTCAGGGAATCCGTCAGAGTCTGCAGCAGGGCAGGAGTCTGGAGCAGCTGGCAGAGGAGATGGAAAGAATTGCCGGTGATAAGCAGCTGGAAGAGCAGTATGCCGAAGAGAATCTGCAGGAAATACGCCAGATCTTAAAGGAGGATGGAAGGCAGGCAGATTATTTGAAAACCTATCACCAGCCGGCCACCCTGGATAATCTGCAAAGTGCCGGTATCCTCAATGGAGAGAGAGGAAAAACCTTCCAGAAAATCAGAACCTGGGAGGAGAAATTCCTGGCCAGACAGGAAAGCCTGGCACAGGAAGAAAAGGTATTCGGTTTTCTGGAAAAGGCGGAGCAGTTTGTGGATAAGCTGGATCAGCCTGAGGAAAGACAGGAGGCCTACCAGTCCATTATTGAGGAAGCAGGAGCAGCCCTGGAAGGAGCGGTGGCCGGACTGGGAGAGGAAGCATCCTATGTAGATATTAAGGGAATCCAGCAGCTTTATAAGCAGCTTCATCTTGCTTCCGATCTGTCCGGGGAAGAAAATTATGAAATACCGGTGAGGATCGGAGAAGAGGTTACCTCCATAAACCTGAAGATCATTCACAGGGCAGAGATTACCGGAGAGGTAAAGATCACCCTGGAAACGGAAAAACTGGGTAAGGTGGAAGCCAGGTTCAGAGCCGATCTGAATTTCCTTGAGGGTTCTATTTTAACACAGCATATGGATAAAAAGGATATTCTTGAAGCTCAGGCACCGCTCCTTACAGAAGCCATCACTGAGGCACTGGAGGGAACGAAGATCCAATTGAAAGGAATCCTTTTTGGGGAAAATCAGAAACTGAATATTAATCACCCTGAAGAAAATGAGCCGGTGGAGAATCCTGATACGGCACTTCTCTACAGGATAGCAAAAGAGTTTATTGCCTTTGTCAGGAAAATCTAAGGGGCAGAAAGGACGAAACGATGAGAATAAATTACAATGTAACCGCACAGCTCACCAACAACTCACTGCACAGAAATGATTCCAAGCTGACCAAAGCCATGGAGCGTCTGTCCTCCGGCTATAAGATCAACAGTGCCAAGGACAATCCTTCAGGACTGGCCATGTCCAGAAGAATGAATGCCCAGATCAGAGGTCTGGATGTGGCAGGTGATAACTCCACCAACGGTATCTCCGTGATTGAGATTGCAGACGGGGCCATGTCTGAGCTCCATGAAATTTTACAGAGAATGAATGAGCTGTCCGTAAAATCTGCTCACGGTGTTCTTTCTGATGATGACAGAGCGATGATCGATGATGAATTCCAGGCGCTGAAGGATGAATGTGACCGTATTGCTGAGACCACCCAGTACAATGGAAAGAATCTGCTGGATGGAACCTTTGACATGAAGGGTTATACGAATGTAGACGCAGTGAAGGTGGATTATTATGATGCCAAGGTGCCAGCAGGAGTGTATGTCATGCAGATTACACCCACATGGGAGGAGAAGGAGCTTGCAGACGGTACCAAGGAACAGGTTCTTACAGAGGCGACAAAGGTAGATGTAACCGATCCTTCCGGAACAAACATCAGCAATCAGCTTACCGTAAGCGTTAAGGACAATGAAGTTACCTTAACCGGATATCAGGATTTTGAGATCCGTCTGACTCTGGATGAGGGACATTCGAATGGGCAAGGATTTGCGGTAAATGTGGACATTACTGCCATGGGCTCCATGACCCTGCAGGTAGGCTCCAATGAGGGGCAGACTCTGGAAGTGAAGATCCCTGCCATGAATACAAAAAATATGGGAATCCTGAAGACGGATGTACTTACCCAGGATAATGCGGGAGATGCCATCAATGATGTGGCCTTTGCCATTAAATTTGTTTCCGCGGCAAGAAGCTCCCTGGGTGCTTACCAGAACCGTCTGGAGCATACCGTAAATAATCTGGATACCACAGGAGAAAATATGACCTCTGCTTATTCCAGGATAATGGATACGGATATGGCTGAGGAAATGACCTTATACAGCACCTATCAGGTGGTAAATCAGGCGGCAACCTCCATGCTGGCTCAGGCAAATGAACGTCCGGCCACCGTTTTACAGCTTCTTCAGTAGAAAACAGGGGTGAATACTTATGACTAAGGAAAAGAAGCAGGAATTCACCTTAAGAATTTCCCAGGCAAATAAAACCGGTCTGATCGTGATTCTTTATGATATGACTCTTGCCTTTCTTGAGGAGGCTGGTGAAGCCTTTGATCTGGGGCAGATGCAGAACTATAAGGATGGGATTAAAAAAGCGGAAAATTGTCTGGATGAGCTGGTTGCTTCCCTGGATCTGGAATATGAGATAGCACTGACGCTGCACAGCCTTTACTACTTTTATAAGCGTCAGCTGGCCAGTGCCAGAGTACAGGAAAAGAAAGAATTAATGGAGCCGGTAGTAAAAATGATCAAAGAACTGAAGCAGTCTTACGAACAGGTTGCTTCACTGGATACCTCGGCTCCTCTTATGGAAAATGCTCAGACTGTCTATGCAGGCCTCACCTATGGAAAAGGAAGCCTGAATGTAGACCTAGCCGACCAGAGCACCAACAGGGGATTCCGGATTTGAAAGTAAAATGTCTTCTTCAGGCAGCGGACTTAAGGACGCTGCCTGATTTAATAAATAGCGATAGCGTTTCATAATGGAATTCACTTCATAAATATAGCAGTCGATCAAATCCGGATCGGTTACATAATCAAAGCCCAGATAGGCTGTCTCCAGTTCATATCGTGTTTTTTCCAGATCCTCCAGAATAGACTCTCTTAAGGTCTTGGGTCCTTCTTCAAAAGTGGGGCAGGAAGCCTGACGAAAATGGAATTTCATAATGGATTTCCTCCTTTTCTCTTATGAGAAGTATAGTCATATACAGGAAAAAATATACATATCATAATCAGAAATTCTCATGCATAGAAATGGACTAAGAGTACAAACCGTAGGAAGAAAAATGGAAAACTGGCAGGGAGCATTTTTTATTGTAGGTGTATGTGCGATCATTCTTTTTATACTGGCTCTGAAACAGCATTCACACCTTATTCTGAATCTTGTGTATCGGGGAGTAAGCGGAACGATTCTTATTTTTCTGGCAGATCAGTTGGTCATGGCGGTTGGCTTATCTGTCTTTGTGGGAATAAATCCGGGTACGGTTTTGACATGTACGATCCTTGGATTTCCAGGGGTTATCCTGCTTTTTGGAATGAAATTTTATGGACTGTTGTAAAAAAGTAACAAAGTTTATTTTTTTGCAAAATTGCTCTGGACAGGATGAAAATTAAGGGTTATACTCACATTCACAAGAAAACATTCTTTACACGGGAGCTATCCCGATGTATCTTACACATTTTATATTTTTCTTTCGTCCGGATATCCATCCGGCAACCATCTGGCCCGTCCGAAGATATTCGGATGAATCGGCCGAATCGAAACTCAGTATAGCTACAATATTTCTATCAACCATTACAGGAAAGAAGGTGTATAGTTGGTACTTTTGGCAGCACTCTTATTTTTTGCTGCTGTATGGGATCTTTGGAAAAAGAAGATTCCCAATCTGATCATTTGTACAGGCTATGTTCTGGGGCTGGCAAGGCTAATGCCGGTACAGAATATGGAAACTGTCTCAACGCATTTCATGGGAATGATACTCCCGATACTCATCTGTATCCCACTCTATCTAATAGGAGCGCTGGGAGCCGGTGACATAAAGCTGCTTTCTATGGCAGGCTTCTTTCTACCGGTACAGGAAACCCTTCACTGCCTCTTTTTAAGCTTTGTTCTGGCAGGAATTATTTCTCTTATTTTTCTGATCCAAAAGAAGTTGTTGATCAGCCGTCTGGGCTATGCCGGAAGATATATTTTGGATTGTTTGAAAAGCGGCAGATTGAAGGCCTACTATCCACCGGGAGATGAAGGTAGGGTCATGAGACAGAACAGCAGCATTTCCTTTGCTCTTCCCATTTTTATCAGCACACTCATTGTTTTAGGAGGAAATTAGTTATGAATCATATTCTGGCAGTATGTGACAGTGAAAGTGAATATGCTTACGGTCTGGTAGATTATCTGAACACCAGGCAGGGCTTCCCCTTTGAGGTACAGGTCTTTACGTCTACCGAAAATCTTTATGAATTTGCATGTAAGCACCCTTTATCCGTAGCCCTGGTGGCGGGAAGAGACTATAAAAAAGGTAGTCTGAAGCTGCCCGTAGATCATCTCGTTTTATTGGGAGAGAATCGGGAAAATGTGGAAGAGGGAGTCAAAACGATCTGGAAGTATCAATCCTGCGAAAAACTGGCAAAGGAGCTTTTGGATTGGATTGCAGGGCAGGGAATTCTGGGACGGCCGGTATCAGCGGGAAGACAATTGAAGCTGATCGGTATTTACTCTCCGGTGGGAAAATGTTTGAAGACCTCTTTTTCCTTCGTCCTGGGCCAGCAGCTGAGCAAAAAGAGTAAGGTTATCTATCTCAATCTGGAAGCCTATTCGGGATTGGGGAGGTTATTGAAGAAAGAGTTTTCCACGGATATGTCGGAGCTCCTTTACTATCTGCAGAATGCGCCGGATAAATTTGCTTATCGGCTGGGCGGAATGGTAGAACGGATCGGCGGACTGGATATTCTTCCTCCCTTCGGCTCCTATCTGGATCTGGTTTCCGTCAGTCGGGAGGAATGGATAGAGCTGTTAAAAGAGATAGAGCGGGGAAGTGACTATGAATATATGCTTCTGGACCTGTCTGATGGAGTACAGGGACTATATGATGTACTACGATTGTGTGATCTGATCTATACGCTGGGACGTGAAGATGGTGTGGCACTGGCTAAGATCGAGCAGTATAAGGAGGTACTGATGAAGAGCAGCTATGAGGATATCTGGAAAAAAACGAAGCAGCATACGATGCCGGATATGATGAACCTGCCTTCAGATCTGTTACAGCTGACTTTTACGGAGCTGGCAGAATTTGTTCGGGAAAGGATAAAGGAGGATTTTTATGACAGATAGACAGAAGTTTGTAAGCAGCTTACGCCAGGAGATTATGCGGGATCTGGCTTTTGGAGATGAGCTTGGTGATGACCAGATACAGGAACTCATTAGCCGTTATCTTTTGAGAAAGGAGGAGGCTCTCAGTTTTTCCCTTCAGGAACGCAAAAAAATAGGAAAAGAGATTTTTTATTCCTTAAGAAAGCTGGACGTTTTACAGGAGCTTTTAGAGGATGACCGGGTAACGGAAATTATGGTCAACGGACCTTCCCATATTTTTGTAGAAAGAGGAGGAAGGGTGAAACGGCTGAATGCTGAGTTTGAATCAGGAGAAAAGCTTTTGCAGGTAATCCAGCAGATCGTTTCGGGCTGTAACCGGACGGTTAATGAATCCTCACCTATTGTAGATGCCAGACTGCCGGGAGGCTCCAGAGTAAATGTAGTTCTCTATCCTGTCGCGTTAAACGGTCCCATATTGACCATAAGACGGTTTTCCGATGTTCCCATGACTTTAGGGAAGCTTAAGGAGCTGGGAGCCATCAGTGAAGAAGCGATCCAGTTTCTGATCAAGGCAGTCAAGGCAAGATATAACATACTGGTCAGTGGCGGAACGGGCAGCGGTAAAACAACATTCTTAAATGCCCTGTCGCAGTACATCCCCGCAGATGAGCGGGTGATCACCATAGAGGACAGTGCAGAGCTGCAGCTTTGGTCAGTGGAGAATCTGATCCGGATGGAAACCAGAAATGCCGCCATGGAGGGAGGTAAGGTGATCACCATCAGAGATTTGATTAAAGCCAGCTTGAGGATGAGGCCGGACAGGATAATCGTGGGAGAAGTGCGTGGAGCGGAAGCCCTGGATATGATCGGAAGTGCCATGAACTGTGGCCATGATGGAAGTATGTCCACTGCCCATGCCAACAGTGCATCGGATATGCTGATCCGTCTGGAGACCATGATCCTGATGGGGGTGGAGCTTCCGGTAACTGCTATCCGCAGGCAGATCGCTTCAGGAATTGATATTGTTGTCCATCTGGGAAGGCTCAGGGATAAAAGCAGAAAGGTTCTGGAGATTACAGAAGTTGCAGGAATGAAGGATGACCGGATTATTCTGAATCCACTCTATCGATTTAAAGAAATGGGAGAGACAAAAGAAAATAAGATTAAGGGAGGTCTGATACATATTGGGCAGCTTACCAACCGCTACAAGATGGAAAATGCCGGAATTTCCTATCCATAAAGGAAACAGAATGGGGCCGGTAGATTATGAACAATATCCCCTGGGTCTTAGAGAAGAACTGGAGTGTATCCTGGAAGGCCTATTGATTACGGCTGCTTTTGCCTGGTTTTTTTATCGAAGTATATATGCCTTTTTGGGGCTTCTGCCGATTTTCTTCTTTTATCGTAAAGAAAAGAGAGCGTCGATCAGGAAAAAGCACAGTGAGAAGCTGGAAAAGGAGTTCCGGGAACTGCTGCTGTGTGTAAGTGTGAATCTGCAGGCCGGTTATTCCATTGAAAATGCTTTTCTGGAAAGCTATCGGGATATGATGAATCTTTTTGGAAGCGGGTCGGATATCGTCAGGGAGCTACAGCTTATCCGTCGGGGAATAAACAATAAAATTCCTTTGGAACAGCTTCTGGCTGACCTGGGAAGAAGATGTCCGGGAGGAGAGATTGCGGAGTTTGGAGAGGTTTTTCAGGTGGCAAAAAAGACAGGCGGGAAATGGCTGGAGGTAATGAAAAAGACCATTGATATGATCCGGGAAAAGGCAGAGCTAAAGGAAGAAATAGAAACCCTGATCCATGCCAAACGCATGGAGAGCAGGATCATGTGCCTGATTCCCTTCGTTATCCTGCTTTATATCGACCTGACCTCCAGCGGTTATTTTGACCCTTTGTACCATAATATAGCCGGAATCTGTATCATGACCGGCTGTCTGGGAATTTACTGTTTTTCGGTTATCTGGATGAAGAAGATAACAAATATTGTTATGTGAAAGGAGGAGAAAATGGGAAAAAAACAGATTGAATGGGATTTTGACCGTTTGTATGCAGGCGGAAACAGAAAAATTCTGGTAGAAAACTATTACAAAAAGAAGAAAAAGGATATGCTGCTTCTTTTTCTGGGCGGAATCATTATCCTGGGTTTGCTATTGGCAAAGGTTGTTCAGGACGGGGCACTGGAAACCGGAAATACGATCAAAAGAAATTCCTATGGAGAGGGTCTTAAGGAAGTAAATCTGGAGGTAAAAAAAGGAGAAGGGGACTGGCAGGCCATTGCCGTAGAGCTTCGGGAAAAAGAATATACAAAGGAAGAGGTTGAGGAATATTTTGATCGACTGGAGAAAGAGCTTCCGGAACTTATCCTGGGAAAAAATACGAGTATAGACCAGATTGAACAGGATCTTAATCTCCCCCGGGAGGTGGAAGGCTATCCCTTCTATCTCACCTGGAAAAGCAGTAATGATAAACTTCTGGATAGTGGCGGAACGGTACATATGGACAGGCTTAAGGAAGGTGGAGAGCTGGTTTCGCTGAGTGTGACCATGGAATATCAGGAATGGAAAAGGGAGCATAGCTTCTTCGTGCGGATAGCAGATATTCCCCTGTCGGAGACGGAACTTTTTTTGAAGCAGCTGTCGGATAAGGTGAAAAAAGAAGAAGAGGAAAGCCGCCTGGAGGAAGAAGTAAACCTGCCCCTATATGAGAGCGGGGAGGAGCTGAGCTGGCGATATCCTCTGAATAAAGGGATATTCCTGCTGATCCTTTTCTTTCCTTTCCTATTAGTGATCCTCTGGAGGGAAAAGGATAAGGAAGTCCATGATCAGGTAAAAGAAAGAGAGGACTGTCTGATCAGCCGTTATCCTGAATTTGTCAGTAAATTGATTTTATTTATGGAAGCGGGAATGACGGCTAAAGGAGCCATATACAGAATCGTTCAAACTAAGCAGATAGGATCAGAGAGGGGAAAGGAAAGGGAATATCTGTACGAAGAGCTGCAGTATATCTGCCGTCGGATGAATAATGGAATGGGAGAAAAAGATGCCTATGAATTGCTGGGAAAAAGATGTGAGCTTCCCATTTACAGGAAGCTTTCCACACTGCTGATCCAGAATATACAGAAGGGAAGCTATGGAATGCTGGAAACCCTTCGCCAGGAAAGCTGGCAGACCAATGAAGACAGAAAGAACCGGATCAAACGTAAGGGAGAGGAAGCGGGAACAAAACTGTTGTTTCCTATGATGCTGATGCTGGGAATGGTAATGATCCTGATTATCGTACCGGCCTGCTTTTCCTTTCAGATGTAAGTATGCAGGCTGCCTGAGGCAGCAGAAAGTGAGGAATATATGTTAGAAAAAGTAAAAAATTTTTTGAAAGAGGAAGATGGAATGGGAACGGTGGAAATTATTCTGATCATTGTGGTATTGATCAGCCTGGTAATCATTTTCAAGGAACAGCTTACCTCTCTGGTAGAGACTATTTTCGAAAAGATTACCCGACAGGCCAATTCCATTTGATGAAAAGGCAGACGGGAGGGTATATTACCCTGTATCTTGCCCTGACACTGGGCATAATGATGTCGTTGATTTTTACCCTGATTTCCGGTGTGCGAATGCAGACGATCCGTTTGGAAACGGAGGGAGTGATGGATATAGGTCTGCATTCCATTTTCGGAGAATATCATCGTCAGCTGCTTGAACAATATGATCTTTTTTACATTGACACGACCTATGGAGAAGGGAATCCTTCTATAGACCGGGTGGAGGAACATCTTCAATATTATATGAATGAGAATTTTGAGAAGGAAAGAACAGGCTTCGGAAGCTACCGGGATCTGACGGCTATCCATTGTGACAACGTCCTTCTGGAGGCGTATGTACGGGCATCGGATGAAGAGGGACAGGTATTGAAAAGGCAGATCGTGGAGTATATGAAGAGTAAAAAAGGTCTGAGTCTGGTGGAGGATGCAGCAAAGAATCTGAATCTGATCCAATCCGTCAATATGGATGCGGGAGAAATCAATGCCCAGTGGGACCAGGCCCATGAACAGATCAATGAGCTGCTGAATGAAAGGAAAAGGCAGCTGGAGGAAGAATTTCCGGAAGAAGAGGTGGAGGTTTCCATCGATAATCCGGCGGATTACGTCAGAGGAACGAGAGGTCAGGGAATTTTACAGATGGCTCTGCCCAAGGGAAAGACGGTATCTGCGGTAGAGATTCATCCGGAATATTACTTCAGTCACCGTGAAGCTCTTGTGGGAAAAGGACAGTTAAAAAATGAGGAGAACCTGATCGAAGCAGCTGCTGGAAGGGTCCTTCTTCAGGAATATCTCTTTGAAAAATGCGGTTATTATGGAAATACGCTGGATAAAGGGGTACTTGCTTATCAGATAGAATATCTGCTTAAAGGAGAAAGCAGAGACGATGAGAACTTAAAAGAAGTTCTGGAGGATATTTTACTGATCCGGCAGGCGGCCAATACAGCGTATCTCTTTTCCAGTGCGGATAAACAGGCAGAGGCAGAAACACTGGCAACGATTATTTCAGCGGTTCTTCTTTTGCCGGAGCTGGTTGAGCTGATAAAGCTGACGATATTGTTTGCCTGGGGATATGCCGAAAGTGTAAGGGATATTCATATCTTACTGGATGGAAATAAGGTTCCTGTGATGAAGGATGACAGCAGTTGGAATACTTCGCTTCTGCAGCTGGTGAATTTTACAGCTTATCTGGAGGACTATCAGAGAAGTGAAGAGGGAATGGATTACCGGGACTATCTGGAGATGTTTCTTTATCTGAATGGAGAGGAGAAGACTCTGGAGAAATTTATGGATATCTGCGAAATGGATATCCGGCTTACTGCAGGCAATGAATATTTCCGGATGGATGGCTGCCTGGAAGCAGTCAGGGCAAGAGCCAGTGTTACCAGTGGATACGGACACAGCTATGATATTACGAGAACCTTCTGTTATTAAGTAGCTAGCCGGTTTTCGGGAAAGGAGGAGTAGAACGGGATGTTCTTTTGGGCAGATCATGTAACCAATCAACAAGACACAAAAGCTTCTCTCCGGGTCAATAATGATTCTAAAAAGCTTAATCCCTATAGCAGCAAATACGATGTTTTCCCTGTACATTATTCTTTTTTCTGCAGCAAAAGAACATTCCGTTCTGCTCCTTCTTATCAGAAGGCATCCATGACTGTAGAGGCAGCACTGGCGTTCTCCCTGTTTCTCTTTTTTCTGGTAAATATTTTTTCCTTGATTTTTTTGTTTATCCAATATGGAGAAAGGCTGGAAAAACTGCAGCAACAGGGAAAGGAACTGGCCATGTATGCCTATACCCTGCAGGCTGAAGGCAGTGGAAATGAAGAATTGATCCGATTAACCACTTCGGAAAAGGCAGAATCCCCCTTTCCTGTTCTTATGACCCCGGAGGCCTCTTTGGAAGTAAGGTGTGTCATCAAGCCCTGGACGGGATATGATGTGGTAAACGGTGCAGGGCGTGAAGCAGAGGAGGAAACTGTATTTATGGCAGATCATGGAGAAGTATACCATAGGAGCAGAAACTGCAGCCATCTTGCTCTTTCTATCAGAGTTGCTGCTTTTTCTGCCATTAAAAAGGAAAAAAATCTGGCAGGCTCAGGATACAGTCCCTGTGAATACTGTGGAATCGGAAATTTTGGTACTGCAGTCTATATTACCGACCAGGGGAACCGCTACCATTCTTCTCTGGGCTGTCGGAGCTTGAAGCGAACCGTGAGAGCTGTGTATCTTTCAGAGATTACAGGAGTACCGGCCTGCAGTAAGTGCGGAGGATAAAGGATAGAGACAATAGGAAGAAAAAAGCTGTTAAGGCAGCAGAATGAGAGGAAAGATGAGAGAAGCATTACTGGTCTGTTATCTGGGGGCAGGAGCGATTATGGATGGCAGGCGAAAGATGGTCAGAGTATCTTATTTATGGATAGGAACTGTGCTGGCCCTGGGATTTTTGTGGAAGGAATTAAGTTATGGAGGATTGGAAGTAAAAGAGCTGGCGGTTCGTCTGCTTCCGGGAATAGTTTTTCTTCTTTGCAGCCGGTTTACCCGGGAAAAGGTAGGGTATGGAGATGGAATGATTCTGTTGATACTGGGACTCTGTTTTCCGGCTGCCTTTCTTTGGCAGACCTGGATAACGGCAGTGTTTCTGATTACCCTTTGGGCAGGATTTTTACTCTGTACAAAAAAAGGAAACCGAAATACCCGTATTCCCTTTCTCCCTTTTTTGTGGCTGGCAGCCATAATGATCTGGGGGTTTGGCTATGGGTAGGAAAGAAGGAAGAAAAAATGCATATATGACGGTGGAGGCTTCTCTGATCATGCCCCTGGTCCTGTTGGGAATCGTATTTATACTGTTTCTGGGATTTTATCTTTATAATGTATGTATTCTCAGGCAGGTAGCTTATACAGCAGCACTGAGAGGAAGCCTGCTGACAGAAGGAAGCAATGCCGAGATAGAAGAGTATACAGAAGAACAGTTGATGGAACTGGTCGGAAACAGGCTGATTGCCGTGGAAGATATGGAGTATCAGGTAGAGGTATCCTTAACCAAAGTAAAAGTGAAGATTTTTTTGCAGACTTATTCTCCGCTGACCGATCTGTTCTTTGAAAAAGCCAGTCTATGGAAATTTGAAGATGAGGCTGTGGCAAAGAGACTGGATATGGTGTCCTTTATCCGGGGAATAAGAATGGTGGGAGAATAAGTGCTAGAAGATGGAGGAAGAATGAACATACGTTATAAATCGGATTTATATGCCAGCCATATTCAGGTTCGTATTCCCGAAGAAAAAGATCGAAAGCAGTATGCATTCCAAATGCTGGAAAAAAATACTATACCGGGAGTTCTGGAGGCAGAAGAAAGAATTGAAGAAGGAGAAGCCTGGCTTTATCTGGATGTTACAGGAAAGATAAGTTTACAGCAGGAATTCAAAGACAGAGAAATGGAACTGGAGGAAATGACCGATATTTTCAGGCAGTTGATTGCTGTTTTTGAAGAATTAAGAAACTACCTTCTCACAGACAGATTTATTCTGGCAGAGCCGGAGTTTATTTACCGGGATCTGGAAACAGAGAAATTATCGGTAGCCGTACTTCCCTGGGAGAGAAAGGAGGAACAGGGACTGCGTAAGCTGGCAGAATTTTTTCTGGAAAAAATGAATCCCAAGGATGAAAACGGAATTAATACAGCCTATCTTTTTTATAAACAGCAGAGTAATCCCAATTTTTCTTTGTACCGGTTTCTCCCTGCCATGGAAAGAGAGAATATTTTAAAAAGGCAGAAGAAAAAGGAAAAAGAAAAAGGAGATTTTGGAGAAGCTGCAGCAATAAATTTTTCAGAAGAAAGGGCCCTCTGGGATGAAGAAATAATTCCGGAAAGGGAAGGAAAGAAGAAGAAAAAGAAAGGATTTTTTTCCTGGCTCTTTTCAAGAAAGAAGGAAATAAACCCGGAATATGATTTATCTGCGGATGCAGATATCGGTAATGATGAGATAAATGAGTTATCAGGTTGCCCGGAAACTGTATTTTTTGAAGAGTATAAAGAGGAATGGGCTTTGCAGTGGAAAGAAAAAGGAAGGACCAGAACGGCCCCTCTTAAAGAGCTGCCCCTGACTGTAGGAAAGCTTAAGGGAGAGGTGTCGGTGATTATGGAACACAGCTCTGTCAGCAGGATCCACTGTCGATTTCTTGAACATGATGGAGGCATCGGAGTGATGGATATGAACTCTACGAATGGAACCTGGCTCAATGGAATGAGGCTGAAATCAGGGGAAATTCTGGGAATTGCAAAAAATGATGAAATCCGCGTTGGTAAAGTAAGGATATTTGTTGTATAATGGGAAAGAGTTTATACAAGGATAAGGGAGGATATGCGGTGAAGATAAATATCTATTATGGCGGAAGAGGGATGATGGATGACCCGACACTGTTCGTCATTAACAAAATACAGGGAGTTTTTCAGGAGCTGAACGTAAATGTTGAGCGCTATAATCTTTATGAGCTGAAGAATTCCATTACCACTCTTCCCCAGACCCTGAAGGATGTGGATGGTATTATTCTGGCAACAACTGTGGAGTGGTATGGAATTGGGGGCTATATGCAGCAGTTTCTGGATGCCTGCTGGCTCTATGGTGATAAGGAAAAAATTGCTAAAATATATATGAGTCCCATTGTAATGGCAACTACCTATGGAGAACGGGAAGCGAAGCTGAATCTGAGAGTGGCTTGGGAGATCCTGGGAGGACTCCCCTGTACCGGAATCTGTGGATATATTTCTGATACAGCTCTTTTGGAGATGAATGATGATTATATCCGCCTGATTGAAAGAAAAGCAGAGAATATGTATCGGACCATTAACCAGAGAGTCACCTGTTTTCCTGCCAGTAATCAGGCCGTTAAGCAGAAAGTGGCTGTTTCCAAGAATTTTGATCTTACTCCTCAGGAGACTGAACAGCTGTCCCATTATGTTTCTGATGATGATTATGTACAGAGGCAGAAAGAAGATTTACAGGAACTGGCGAGTATGTTCCGGGGGATGATGGGAGGTAAAGACAGCAGTGATGATACCCTGTTTATCCGCAAGCTGGAGCAGAATTTTAAACCTCAGGCAGGCTTCAAGGGAAGATATAAGATCAATATTGAAGGCAGCCGGAAACCATTGGTGATTCTTGTGGATGGAGGAAACCTGCAGTGTGTCTACCAGGATATTGACAAAGCGGACGTAGAGATCCAGATGAAGGAAGATACAATGAATACGATCATAGCCGGTCATATGACCTTTCAGAGAGCATTCATGGGCGGAGAGATGACGATGAAAGGGGACTTCAGAATCCTCAGGACCTTAGATCAGATTTTTATCTTTAATCAATAGAAGGAGGCAGGTATGGAAAACTGTATTTTTTGTAAAATAGCAAAGGGTGAAATCCCTTCCGGAACAATTGAGGAAACGAATCAGTTCAGAGTGGTGCTGGACGTATCTCCTGCTACCAGAGGACATGCTTTAATTCTGCCGAAGGCTCATTACACCAATCTGTATGATCTGCCGGAAGAAATGGCAGCTGAGGCAATGAAGCTGGCCCAAAAAATGGCACAGAGGATGAAGGAACGACTCCATTGTGACGGGGTAAATATCCTACAGAATAATGAAGAGGCAGCCGGACAAACTGTTTTCCACTTTCATCTGCATGTCATTCCCCGATATCGGGAGGACGGACAGAAAATCGGATGGAAGCCGGGAGAACCCACATCTCAGGAACTGGATGAGATCAGGGAACTCTTAGGGTGAGTTGAAAAAGGCTGTTGCATAATTTTTATGCAACAGCTTCTTTAATTAATTTCATGATCGTATCTATAGAATTCATCTGTTTACTCTCACACATATTATCGATATAAATCTGTCGATTGGCATAGAGTTCATATATTTTTTCCACCAGGATATCACAATCCAGATAATCTTCCCTCAATACAATGCTGAAACCCTGCTCTTCAAAGGAACGGGCGTTTAAGATCTGATCTCCCCGGCTTCCGATCTGAAGAGGAATCAGCAGATTGGGTTTTTTCAGGGCCAGCAGCTCGCAGATGGCATTGGCGCCGGCGCGGGAAACCACTAAATCGGCCATGGCAAATAAATCTTTAAGCTCTGCTTTGATGTATTCAAACTGCTTGTAGCCCGGAATGGTCAGCATCAGATTATCTACCTTATCCCTGCCGCACAGGTGAACCACCTGAAAATCCGGCAGAAGTTTGGGAAGGGCTTCGCGGACCATGATATTTACACTGGAAGCACCCTGGGAACCGCCAATAACCATGATCACAGGCTTGTTGGCAGTAAAACCACAGAGATCCAAAGCAGCCAGTTTGTTCCCCCGGGTAAGCTCCTGACGGATGGGAGATCCGGTAAGAACGGCTTTATCCGATGCAATATTTTGCATAGTCTCCGGAAAATTACAACAGATTTTATTTGCTACCGGAATACATAGTTTGTTGGCCAGACCGGGCGTCATATCGGATTCATGGATAATACAGGGGATTTTCAGGGAGGAAGCGGCCCGAACCACAGGGACGGAGACGAAGCCTCCTTTGGAAAAGACCACGTCAGGCTTGATTTCTTTCAGTATTTTTCTGGCCTGATTATAGCCCTTCATTACCCGAAAAGGATCAGAAAAATTTTTCAGATCAAAATAACGCCTGAATCGTCCTGTAGAGATCCCGTAGTAGGGGATGTTAAAGTCTTCGATCAATCTTTTTTCAATTCCTGCGTAGGAACCGATATAGCTGATCTCAAAACCTTCCTTTTCCAGAGAGGGAAGGAGAGCAATATTGGGGGTAACGTGCCCTGCCGTACCACCACCGGTCAATACAATCTTTTTGTTCATTATGTTAACCTCATAGAAGTCTTTGCTGTAATCATTCTGTTTGTAAGTATAGCAGAAACAGGAAGCTCTTGCCAGTCCTCTTTTCACCTGTATAAGGCTTCCCGATAAGCGAAAAACGGGAAGGCTGGCGAAAGAGAGAGAATGGAGAAAAAAGGAGCGAGGACTTGATACCATTAGTTATTGTAGGAAAAAAAGGATTTTTTTATACTGTTAGCAAAAGAAAAAAGGAGGAGACAGGGATGAATTATTTTTGGGACCAGAGTCTGTTGGCAGCAGGGATTATTCTGCTTTTTCTGCTCAGTACAGGGTGTCAGCTGATTACCGGTTATTTTCTGCTGCAGTTGATGAAGGAATCAAAAAAACTCGAAGAGGAGAGCCCCAGGCTATTGCGAAAATGGCTGGAGCAATATCTGAAGGAGGAGGGGCAGATTGGCAACAGGGAAGCCTTTGTGGATAAAGGACTGCAGGAGTTTAAGGCAGGAAGGTTCAGTCTGCTTAAGCTAAAACATCTGTCGGGTCAGTTTTTATTGTTGGGAGTATTTTTATCCGGCGTAGGGGCCTGTCGTGGAATCATAGATGGAGCAACCCTGGGTCAGATACTGCCTTTTTATATCGTCTGTTTTTTGGGGCTGTATCTTCACTTTTCTATTTCCGGAATGATCGATACAGAAGAAAAGAAAGAGATCATTAAAACGAATCTTTTGGATTTTCTGGAAAATCAAAAACCTTTTCTGTGGGGAAGCAGCCATTTGGAAAAGAAAGGCAGATTGAGAAGAAAACAGAGGATTATTTCGGCCAGCAGGAAGAGGAACAGCTTAAGGAGCTTCTCAGGGAAATTTTGGCTTGAAAAAGGAAAGTCTCTTTGCTACACTGACAATAGTAAGGTAGTGAAAAAATTAACTTTTATTGCCACAGGCGGTATAATAGAGAGGAGATACAAATGGGAAGTAAAGTTGCATTTGATTATTCCAAAGCAGTCGGTTTTGTCAGCGAACATGAGATAGAGTACATGAAAAAGCTGACCCTTGATGCAAAAGAGGTTCTGGTAAGCAAAAGTGGTGCGGGAAATGATTTTCTTGGCTGGATCGATCTGCCGGTAAATTACGATAAAGAGGACTTTGCAAGGATAAAAAAGGCAGCTGCCAAAATCCAGGAGGATTCAGAGATTTTACTGGTAATCGGGATCGGTGGTTCCTATCTGGGCGCCAGAGCAGCAATAGAATTTTTACGCCACAGCTTTTATAATACAGTGGACAAGTCGGTGCGTAAGACACCGGAGATTTACTTTGTTGGTAATTCGATCAGTTCCACCTATATTCGGGATCTGATAGACGTCATCGGAGACAGAGATTTTTCCATTAATATGATCTCCAAATCCGGAACGACTACGGAACCGGCCATTGCTTTCCGTGTATTCAAGGAAATGGCAGAAAAAAAATATGGTAAGGAGGGGGCAGCAAAGAGAATTTATGCCACCACCGATAAAGCCAGAGGTTCTCTGAAGCAAGTGGCAGATGCCGAAGGCTATGAAACCTTTGTTGTACCCGATGACATCGGAGGCCGTTTTTCTGTGCTCACAGCAGTAGGCCTGCTTCCCATTGCAGTCAGTGGAGCAGATATTGATCAGCTGATGGAAGGAGCTGCAGACGGAAGAAAGAAGGCTCTGGAAAATCCTTTTGAAGATAACGATGCTTTACAGTATGCAGCATTGAGAAATATTATGCTGCGTAAGGGAAAGGGAATTGAGATTCTGGCCAATTACGAGCCCTCCGTACACTATGTATCCGAGTGGTGGAAGCAGCTTTATGGTGAGAGTGAAGGTAAGGATCAGAAGGGTATCTTTCCTGCCAGTGTGGATCTGACCACAGACCTTCATTCCATGGGACAGTTTATTCAGGATGGAGCCCGCACTCTCTTTGAGACGGTGATCGATGTGGAGACCTCCAGGGGGGAGATCATTCTGGGAGAAGAGGCCGTAGATCTGGACGGACTCAACTATCTTGCAGGAAAAACAGTGGACTTTGTGAACAAATCGGCTATGAACGGAACGATTCTGGCTCATACCGATGGACAGGTTCCCAATTTTATGATCCATGTGCCTGAGGCAAATGAATTCTATCTGGGACAGCTCTTTTATTTCTTTGAGTTTGCCTGTGGAGTGAGTGGATACCTGTTGGGAGTAAATCCCTTTAATCAGCCGGGTGTGGAGAGCTATAAGAAGAATATGTTTGCTCTGTTAGGCAAGCCCGGATACGAAGCACAGAGAGAAGAGCTGCTGAAGAGACTGTAAAAAAGCGAGGAAACCGATGAAGATTGTCATGCTGGATCGAAACAGCCTGGGGATGGATATGGATGTGTCCATTTATGAAAAGCTGGGTGATTTTGAGGCTCATCCCGTGGCTGGGCGGGAGGAATGTAAAAACTGGATAAAAGATGCTGATGTAGTTATCTTCAATAAAACAGTAATGGATGAGGATATGCTTAAAGACGCTCCCAAGGTAAAGCTTTTGTGCGTGACGGCAACGGGCTACGACAATATCGATTTAAACTATGCCCGAAGCCGGCAGATCGCAGTCAGCAATGTGCGGGATTATTCCACTCCGGCAGTGGCCCAGCATACCTTTGCCATGGCTCTTTACGTATTGGAAAAAATCAGCTATTATGATGAATATGTTAAGTCCGGAGCTTACAGCAACCAGCTGGGATTTTCCAACTTTGACGAAAGGTTCTGGGAACTGGAAGGAAAGACCTGGGGAATCATCGGTATGGGAAATATCGGCCGCAACGTGGCCAGAATTGCAGAAGCTTTCGGCTGCAGAGTAATTTTTTACTCTGCCTCGGGGAAAAATACCTCTACGGACTATGAACGGGTAGAGCTGGATACCCTGCTTGCCCAATCGGATGTGCTGTCCATTCATTGCCCTCTGTCTGACAGAACCAGGAATCTGATCAATAAAGATACGTTAAGGCAGATGAAGCCCTCAGCCATTCTGGTGAATGTGGCCAGAGGACCTGTGGTAAATGATGGAGATCTCTGCGAGGCATTGGAGCAGGGAATCATTGCCGGAGCCGGTCTGGATGTATTGGGAAAAGAACCTATGGAGAAAACCAATCCTCTGGGTCGGATCAAGGACAGTCGAAGGCTGTTGATCACACCCCACATGGCCTGGGCCAGTGTGGAGTCTAGAACAAGGTGTCTTGATGAGGTGTACCAGAATATTGAAGCCTTTGCAAAAGGCGAACAACGAAATCGTGTAGATATCTAGAAAGAAACAAAGTGATGATAGGACAGACGACCATCACTCTAATAAAAATTCGGCTGGAATGATTATGAAAAAAAGGAGAATACAAATGAGTAGTGAAATCAGAAACATTGAACTGGCCGAATCAGGTGAGAAAAAGATTGAATGGGTAAAACGTAACTGTGACCTGTTAAGAATGCTGGAAGAGGAGTTTAGTAAAACTAAACCCTTTGCAGGAAAAAAAGTAGCCCTTTCCGTTCATCTGGAAGCAAAAACTGCATATCTCTGTAAGGTTCTGGCAGCAGGCGGAGCTGAGATGTATGTTACCGGTTCCAATCCTCTGTCTACCCAGGATGATGTAGCTGCAGCTCTGGTGGCAGCAGGTTTAAACGTATATGCCTGGTATAATGCTACACCTGAAGAGTACGAGGCTCATATCCGCAGAGTGCTGGAGGCTGGGCCCAATATCATTATTGATGACGGCGGAGACCTGGTGCATATGATGCATACGGAATTTACCGATCTGATCCCAAATGTGATCGGTGGATGCGAGGAAACCACTACCGGCATCATCCGTCTGGAAGCTATGGACAAAGCCGGTAAGTTGAAATTCCCTATGGTTCGGGTAAATAACGCTGACTGTAAGCATCTTTTTGATAACCGTTATGGTACCGGACAGTCCGTTTGGGATGGTATTAACCGGACGACCAATCTGATCGTTGCAGGAAAGAATGTAGTGGTTGCAGGCTATGGCTGGTGTGGCAAGGGTGTGGCCATGCGTGCCAAGGGGCTGGGTGCCAAGGTATTCGTTACCGAGGTTGATCCTATTAAAGCTATCGAGGCAGTAATGGATGGATTTGAAGTGATGCCTATGCTGGAAGCTGCGAAGATCGGAGACTTCTTTGTGACCGTTACGGGCTGTGACAAGGTAATCGACGTAGACGATTTTGCCGTAATGAAGGATGGAGCAATTCTTTGTAATGCAGGCCATTTTGACTGCGAGATCAATATGGCAGATTTAAGAAAAATTGCAGTAGAATCCAAAGAAATGCGGAATAATATTATGGGTTATAAGTTGCCCGGTGGACAGTGGATCTTTGTATTGGCAGAAGGAAGACTGGTGAATCTGGCAGCCGGTGACGGACATCCGGCGGAGATTATGGATATGAGCTTTGCTATTCAGGCTCTTTCTGCAAAATATCTGGTGGAAAATGCAGGAAAAATGGATAACATGCTGATTGATGTACCGGTAGAGGTAGATCGCGACGTGGCAGAAAGAAAGCTGGCTTTTATGGGTAAGGAAATCGATACCTTAACCGAGGAGCAGATAGCGTATCTGAACAGCTAAGCGAAGGTGTAAAATAGGGAAAACCCATCTGTAATTTAGGTAATGGAAGACAAAAGAAAATGAAAAGAATAGGTAGAGTCATACCGTTAATAGCTTTTCTGATGATCATCTTGGCAGGGTGCAGTAGTTCATCTGCATCTGCCAAGATTTTTGATTTAACGGTAAATTATAAAACTAATCCTATAGGGATCGAGGGGATACCCTGTTTTTCCTGGAAGATGGAGGATGATAAGCAGGGACAGAAGCAGACTGCTTATCAGATTCAGGTATTCTATACCAAACATGGGGAAGAAAAAAGCCAGTATGTATGGGATTCGGGAAAGGTAGAATCGGGAGTCTCAGTTGCCATACCATATGAAGGGGAAAAACTTTTACCGGAGACAATATACTGTTGGAAGGTGGATGTATGGAATCAGGATGGGATCAGGATTACCTCGGAGAGAGCAACCTTCGAAACCGGAAAAATGGATACTGAATGGGAAGGAGCAAGCTGGATCATTGCAGAGGAACCGGACCGGGATGAAATCATAGCTGAAGAGGATTTGTGGTATGAAATAGAATATGAATTTGAAATGAATAAAACCTCTTCGGGATTTATTTGGGGTGCCGAACAAAGCAGATATGGTGAATACTATCTGTGGCAGATTGATACTACCGGTGATCAGGTAGAATTAGTAATGACCAGAAGGAAAAATGAAGAAATTCTGGAAGAGGAAGTGCTCCCTCTAAAAGGGTATACAATAGAGGAATTTACAGAAAAATTTCATCGGATGCGTATTCATGTGCAGAAGGAAAAAGTGGATACCTATTTGGATGGCAGGCTTATATCAGAAAAGAAGGCCATCATACCTACTCAGGTATTAGGCATTGGTCTATGGGTAACCAGGGGAACAGATGAATGCTGGTATGATAATATCATTATTCGTGATAGTAAGGATCAGGTTGTTTTGCGGGAAAGTTTTTCTGATGTCCAGGAGCATATTTTTTCCCCCTATTACATGAAGATACGAAATGGATGGGGCAGAGCGGATTCAGGCTATATCATGCAGCCGGGAGGTGAGGAACCTGCCCCCATGTTCCGAAAGGTCTTTGAAATTCCGGCAAATAAAGAAATTGACTCTGCCAGACTCTATATATCTGCTTTAGGAATATATGATGCCTTTATCAATGGTCAGGATATTTGTGAAGAATATGGAGCACCGGGTCAATCAGTATATTCACAGGAGGTATACTATCGTACCTATGATGTATCGGAATACCTCCAGGAGGGAAAAAATGCCATTGGTTTTATTCTGGGGCATGGACGGTATGACAGAGCTCATGGAAGATGGGGAGATGAACTTGCCCTGTGTGGGCAGCTGACTATTCAATATGAGGATGGCAGCAAAGATATTTTCGGAACCGATGAAAGCTGGTCTGTATATTCTGACGGACCGATCAGAAGTGATGACCTGTTTTCGGGAGAATACTATGATACAAATTATGAAGTGGATAACTGGTCAACGGTTGAGTGTGATGAAAAAGGCTGGCAATATGCCCGGATATATGAGGAAAAGAGTGGATTAAGAAAGAAAGCAGCTCCGGATAATGGGGTGATCTGTATAGGTACCCTGGAGGCAAGACACGGCTGAGCAATTATGTGGATATTCCCATAGATTGTCCACAAAGAGATGAGCGATTGGGCTGGAGTGGAGATGCGCAGGTATTCGCTTACACAGGTTCATTGAATGCCAATACAATGAATTTTATGAAAAAATACATAGAGGCATTGAGAATCAGCCAAAATGATGATGGTGTATATCCGCAGATTGCTCCTCATGTGGATCAAATTGGCGGTGAAAACGGTTGGAGCGATGCCGGAGTAATATTAGTGTGGGAAATGTACCAGCAATATGGAGGCACACAAATCATTACAGATAATCTTCAGGCTATGTGTGATTATGCGGATTATTTGGTAGAGACAAGTAATGGGTATATTCGGGAACGGACAGGATATAATGATCATAATGCGATTTCTTATCTGGATGACAGCTGTTGTAATACGGCTCAATGTACATATGTAATGAACCTGTTGTCACAGATGTGTAAGGCTATAGGGGAAGAGGAACTGGCTTTCTGATATGAGGAACATTTTGAACAATATAAAGAGTCATGGCAGATCAATTTTCTGGGTGAGGATGGCTCCATAGGAAATTGGCTTCAATCAGAATATACTCTTGGGCTTGCATATGGCTTATATCCTGAAGAGCTGGAAACAGCTGGTGCAGAAAAACTGAAGCTGTCAGTAGAGATGAGTGATTATCATATACAGACAGGCTATATTACAATGCCTCATCTATTGCCAATACTGTGTAAGTACGGATATGTAGAAGAGGCTTATCAGTTATTACAACAGGAAGGAAGCCCTTCCTGGAACTATCTGTTTTCTCAGGGAAGTACGACATTGGCTGAAGGCTGGAAGACATTGTATGAAAATGAAGACGGCAGATTGGTAATAAATGGTTCCCTCAATCATCTGGGGCTGGGTTCAGTTGGACAGTGGTTCTATACGGATATCCTGGGGATAAGAAGGGATGAAGAACACCCTGCCTATCAGCATTTTTATCTTGAGCCTCAGGTTGGAGGCGGTTTGACCTATGCAGAGGGAAGCTATGACAGTATGTATGGTAAGATTGAAAGCTCATGGGAAATATCAGAAGGTGAAACAGAATTTCATTTCACCATACCAGCAAATACAACGGCAACAGTGACACTTCCACACAAGGACTATCAGAATATGGAACTGGGATCGGGAACATACCACTTCCGGTTGGAAAGATAAAAATAAGAAAAAGGCATGTCTTTAAGATGCCTTTTGCCATAAATAAATCTTTAACGGAGATGGAGGGATTTGAACCCTCGCACCGGGATTACCGGCCTGCCGCTTTTCGAGAGCGGTCCCTTCAGCCACTTGGGTACATCTCCATAAGCCTTATTCATTGTATAAGAAAAAGAGGTTTCTGGCAAGGGAAAAATCATTGAGGTTAGGTCAAAAATATTATATAATGAAGCAATAACCGGGATGTCCGACAGCTTCCGATATTCCGGCTTGAATAGCATAAATAAAGGAGGATTCCCTGTATGAAAAGAATCGGAATGTTAACGAGTGGCGGTGACTGTCAGGCATTGAATGCAGCCATGCGGGGTGTGGTTAAGGTTCTGACCTGTAGTGGTGAAGACATCGAAATGTATGGATTTCTGGATGGCTACCGGGGATTGATCTACAGTGATTTCCGTATGCTTACCGGAGCAGATTTTACCGGTATTCTGACTAAAGGAGGAACCATACTGGGAACCAGCCGTACTCCTTTTAAAACCATCAAGGAGCCTGATGAGAATGGTCTGGATAAGGTAGAAGCCATGAAGCAGAATTATTATAAGCTTCGTCTGGATTGCCTGGTGATCCTGGGAGGTAACGGAACCCATAAAACTGCCAATCTTTTACGTGATGTAGGTCTTAAAGTGATTACTTTGCCCAAGACCATTGACAACGATCTGTACGGAACGGATATGACCTTTGGATTCCAGAGTGCGGTAAATATTGCTACCGATTGTATCGACTGTATTCATACCACAGCCTCCAGCCATGGCCGTGTATTTATCGTTGAGGTTATGGGGCATAAGGTAGGCTATCTTACCCTGAATGCAGGCATAGCCAGTGGTGCTGATATTATTCTGATTCCTGAGATACCTTATGACATTAATAAGGTGGTGGAAGCTATCGAAGCAAGGGATAAGCGGGGAAGCCGGTTTACCATTCTGGCAGTGGCAGAGGGTGCTATTTCCAAGCAGGATGCTGCCCTTTCCAAAAAAGAATATAAAGAAAAGATGAAGAATTATAAATACCCGTCAATTTCTTATGAAATTGCAGAGAAAATTCAGAAAAAGACGGGAAAAGAGGTTCGGGTTACCGTCCCGGGTCATACGCAAAGAGGTGGAAGTCCCTGCCCTTATGACCGTGTATTTGCCAGTCGTCTGGGTGCAGAGGCAGGAAGGTCGATCCTGGAAGGAGAATATGGTTTCATGGTAGGCTATAAAAATCGTGAAATCGTGAAGGTACCCCTGGCAGATGTGGCAGGAAAGCTGAAAATGGTACAGCCTGATTCTGCTATGGTCAAAGAAGCAAAACTATTGGGAATCAGCTTTGGTGATTAAAGGATAGTTTAGAGGGCTGCGGCACTAAGAACTGTAGAAGGATTCTTACTGTAGCGGCCCTTTTCCTTGTTAGAGAGATCAAGCAGAGAAATCGGAGTAGAAGAGATGTCATATACCGCTCTTTATCGAAAATTCAGACCGGATAATTTTAAGGATGTAAAAGGGCAGGATCATATTGTGACTACCCTGAAAAATCAGATAGAGGCAGACCGTCTGGGTCATGCCTATCTTTTTTGTGGAACCAGAGGTACGGGAAAGACCTCCATTGCCAAGCTTTTTGCCAAGGCAGTAAATTGTGAGGCTCCAAAGGAAGGAAGCCCCTGTGGTGAATGCCCATCCTGCAGGGCGATCGTTTCCGGAGCCAGCATGAACGTCATCGAAATCGATGCAGCCAGCAACAATGGTGTGGATAATATCCGTGAGATCGTGGATGAGGTTTCCTATTCTCCGGCAGAGGGAAAGTACAAGGTGTATATTATTGATGAGGTGCATATGCTTTCCATCGGAGCCTTTAACGCCCTGTTGAAGACTCTGGAGGAGCCGCCCTCCTATGTGATCTTTATTCTGGCAACGACGGAAGTCCATAAAATTCCCATCACCATTCTGTCCCGCTGCCAGCGATACGATTTTAAACGGATCAGTATAGACACCATTGTCGGAAGGCTTCAGGAGCTGATGGAGGCAGAGCATATTCCGGTAGAGGAAAAGGCTCTGCGATTTGTGGCAAAAACGGCAGATGGCTCTATGCGTGATGCACTGAGCCTTCTGGATCAGTGCATTGCCTTCCATTTTGGGCAGGAGCTGACTTATGAAAAGACACTGGATGTTTTGGGAGCTGTAGATACAGAAGTGTTCAGTAAATTGTTCAGGCTGATCCTGGCCAGAGACATTCCCGGCTGCATTCATCTTCTGGAAGACATCATTATGCAGGGAAGAGAGCTTACCCAATTTGTCAATGATCTTTCCTGGTATCTCAGAAATTTGCTTTTAGTAAAAACATCTGATAATATGGAAGAAATGCTGGATTTTTCCCGGGAAAATCTGAATCGTCTTAAGGAAGAGGCGAAGGAGACGGATGCAGAAACGATTCTGCGATATATCCGTATTTTTGCCGGATTGGCTTCCCAGATGAAATATGCCGTACAAAAGCGGATTCTGGTAGAGGTGGCATTGATAAAATTATGTAAACCAGAGATGGAGACCAGTACGGATTCTTTATTAGACAGGATTCGCAGCCTGGAAGAGAAGCTGGAACAGGGAATTGCTCTTTCGCCGCAAAACGTTGGGGGATGGGCAGGGTCCCAACCTCCGGAAATGGTAAATACGGCTCCCCAGGCACCCAAAATTCTGCCACAGGCCCTTCCCGAAGAACTGAAGCAGGTAGGGGCAAAATGGCAGGGAATCGTAGCCGAGGCAACGATGCCGCTGAAAAGCTATTTAAGGAAAGTAAGGCCTTCAGCAGGTGAGGGAAAGAATCTGCTTCTGGTGACAGAGGATGGAGTTGTATATGATTATCTGAGCAAACCGGATAACCAGGCAGCAGTTCTGCAGCTAATCGAAAATTTTCTGGGGAAAACTCTGGAGATTGAGATCCGTTCCCTGGAAGAGAACAGATCGTTTGAAGCAAGCTATGTTGATTTAAGCCAAATAATCAATATGGAAATAGAAGAAGAAAATGAATGACTGCCGGTATAGCAGGCAGAAGAATGGAGGAAAATATGGCAAAAAGAGGTGGATTCGGGGGAGGAATGCCCGGTAACATGAATAATTTGATGAAGCAGGCACAGCGTATGCAGCGTCAGATGGAGGAAAGCCAGCGTGAGCTGGAGGCAAAGGAATTTACGGCAAAGGCCGGCGGCGGTGCTGTAGAGGTAACGGTTACCGGCAAAAAAATCGTAACCAAGATCAGCATTTCCAAGGACGTTGTAGATCCTGATGATGTAGAAATGCTTGAGGATCTGATCATGGCAGCAACCAATGAAGCCATTAAGATGGCGGAAGAAGAAAGCTCTGCCATGATGGGAAGAATGACTGCCGGACTGGGTGGAGGAATGCCCTTCTAATGGATCTGTACAGCGGACATATCAATAAATTGATTACAGAACTGGCATCACTGCCGGGAATCGGAGAGAAATCTGCCTCCCGGCTGGCCTTTCATCTGATCAATATGCCGGCACCGAAGGTGGAAAAGCTGGCCAGGACCATACTGGAGGCCAAGGAGCATGTACAGTATTGTCAGGAGTGTTTTACCCTTACAGACCAGGAAATCTGCCCCATCTGTGCCAATGAAAAAAGAGATCACAGTACGATCATGGTAGTGGAAAATACCAGAGATCTGGCAGCTTATGAAAAAACCGGTAAGTATGAGGGGATTTATCATGTACTCCATGGGGCTATTTCTCCGATGATCGGCATTGGTCCCGCCGATATCAAGCTGAAGGAACTCCTGCAACGTCTGCAGGGAGAGGTGAATGAGGTGATTATTGCCACCAATTCCAGTCTGGAAGGGGAAACTACTGCCATGTATATCAGTAAGCTGATCAAACCCACAGGAGTAAAGGTAACCAGAATTGCCAGTGGTGTGCCGGTAGGTGGGGATCTGGAGTATATCGATGAAGTAACCTTACTCCGTGCTTTGGAGGGAAGAATAGAATTGTAGGAGGGAGCGCTATGCAGACACAAGGATTCGGGACAACGAAGGATGGACAGGAAGCAATCCTGTACATATTGGAAAACAGTCGGGGAATGAAGGCTGCCGTAACCAATTATGGAGCCAATCTGGTCAGGCTAATGGTACCGGATAAAAATGGCCGGGTTGAAGATGTGGTGTTAGGTTTTGATTCGGTAGCGGACTATGAAAAAAATCCCAGCTTTTTTGGCGCATTGATTGCTCCCAGTGCCAATCGCATTGGCGGTGCTTCTTTTATGATAAAGGGAATAAGTTATACCTTAAAAAAGAACAACGGAGAAAACAACTTACATAGTGATGAAGAGAAAGCCTCCCACAAACGGATATGGAAGGCAGAAACGGAGGGTGAAAGTGTCTGCTTTACCCTTTGCATGGAAGATATGGATATGGGTTTTCCCGGAAATAAAGACCTGGCAGTTACTTATACCTTAACGGAAGAGAATGAGTTAAAGATTCAATACGAGATCAGTTCTGACCGGGATACAATCATTAATCCTACCAATCATTCTTATTTTAATCTGAAGGGACATAAAGCAGGAGATATCATGGATCATACGATTACTCTTCTGGCATCCTGCTATACCCCTGCAGATGCAGCCTCTATTCCCACAGGTGAGATTGCTTCAGTGGAGGGAACCCCTATGGATCTGCGCCGGGAAACGGTGGTAGGTGAAAAAATAGATTCTTCTTTCCCACAGTTACAGTCTGCCGGAGGATATGATCATAACTGGGTTACCGATGACTGTACCGGAGAGGTACGGCTGATCGCTACGGTAAAAGCTCCTGATGCCCTTAGAACCATGGAGGTGTATACGGATCTGCCGGGAGTGCAGTTTTATGCCGGTAATTTTATTGATGAACAGACCGGAAAGGGAGGAGCAGGTTATGGAAAACGAAGTGGGCTGTGCCTGGAGACTCAGTACTATCCGGACAGTATTCATAAGGAGAACTTTCCTTCCGTCGTATTTGGACCGAAACGAAAGTATGAATCTACTACAATTTACAAGTTTATTTAAGCAAAGAGTGCAGTCAAACCGGACTGCACTTTTTTTGTCGAAGGAAACTTGTCCAACCCTTACAGGATTTGCTAAATTCTTTGTTTTACCAGTGTTATAGTGTAAAAAAGATACTGTTCAGGGAGATAGCATCCCACCGGGAAAGTGAACAGTTTGAGAAAAAATAATGGAGGAAAGAGATGGCCAGAATGGATCACGTCACGCAGATTGGGAATCCAGTTGAGGGAAAAGGAATTTATCTGGAGGATTATGCATATACCTATCTGAAAAAACAGCAGGACACAGACAGAAAAAAATACTATCTTTACGGAAAAAAAGAAGTGACAGGTGATAAGGAACGGTGGTACATATATGGAATTTCCGATTCCCCCAGGGAAGAGAACCGATATTTCAAAAACTGGTATTCGCTGGGAAGTTTAAAAATAAGGAATGGAGAAAAATATCTGGTCGGCAAAAGGGGAGAGGAGATCCACCTGACCGGCTTTTATGTTTTTTATGCATCTAATCAGGGAATGCAGGAGTACCTGATCGATAACAGCAGAGGAAATAAAGAAGAAAGAACAGTTTCCAAGGCAGAGAAACAGGGAAGGGAGGCAAAGCCTGCCGCATTTGGAAGGCCTCAATCCTTCAGGCAATATATTCCGGAAGGAAAAAGAAAGCAGGATATCGGAAATATGGTTTTCCTTGCAGGCTGCTTTTTAGCTCTGATCCTTTTGGCTGTTGCGATTACCAGTGGAAACGGTTACGGGAAGCTTTCTGATTTAAAAGAAATGGTCTATTCTGCAATGTCGGATTCTTTGGAAGAAACGGAGGAGTTTGTTGTGGAGGAACAAACGGCAGCCATATTTAGCGAATCGATGACAGAAATACCGGAAAGTACGGTTGCAGAGACTACAGCGAATACATCAGAAAGTGCAGCCACAAAGGCCACATCAGAAACCCCGGAGAGTACAGCTGCAGAAACAGAGGCAAATATGCCGTCTGATCAGGCAGTAGTAAATTCTGCTGAAATGGCTGAAGAAGCTTCCACGCAAGAAAGTATACAGGAAGTTGCTTCATCGTCATCTGTTATTTCCATCGTAGAAGAGAGTAGTGCAGAGGAAGAATATGAAAGCTATATTGTCCGGGAGGGAGATACCCTTGCAGGAATCTGCCAGCTTTATTATGGAAGTACTGCAAGGTTAAAAGAAGTGTGTGAGTATAATGAGATCAAAAATGAAGATCATATTGCACCGGGACAAAAACTCTACCTTCCAAAATAAAAGTATGATATAATGTAACTTCCTGATAAGTACAAAGTTACGGAAGGATGTTTTTTGCAGATATAGTTGTTGAAGATACAAAAGACAGAGGAATATATGGCTCAGATCAAACAGTTTGTTCCAAAAAAAGGGAATGCTGAAAATAAAATGGAATTTGAAGATAAAATAAAAAAATACAGACGTTCCCGCCTGTTTAAGATCGGCAGCCTCATGTTGGTTGTCTTCCTTTTGTTTGCGGGAATTTATCTGTATGTTGATAACGTAAGATATACCTCTTACGGACAGATCAGCAGTGTGGACAGAAGCGGGGCCAGTGACAGTACCTGCCTGAACCATAACGGAAGGGTATTGACCTATAGTAAAGATGGTATCAGCAGTACTGATGCCAAAGGAAATGTTATCTGGAATGAAACCTATCAGATGCAGAATCCCATCGTCCGGGTGAATGAAAATGCAGTTGCTGTAGGTGATTATAACGGAAATGTTATTTATGTAATGGATGAAAAAGGCAAGGCGGGGGAGATTGATACGAATCTGCCGATCCGTGATTTTTGTGTATCTAAAACCGGTGTAGTCGCGGTTGTTCTGGAGGACACGAAGTTAACCCGGTTGAACGTGTATAATTCTACTGGAGAAGAAGCAGTGAAGTCTGAGGTCAGAATGAATCAGAACGGTTATCCCGTTTCTGTTTCATTATCAGATAACGGTGAAGTAATGGCTGTATCCTATTTATATGTAGATAGTGGAGTAATGAAATCCAGCGTGGCCTTTTATAATTTTTCTGATGTAGGGCAGAACAGTGTAGACCGCTTGGTCAGTGGTAATGACTATGCGGATACAGTCATACCCTATGTCGGTTTTTTGGGAAAAGATGCTGCTTTTGCCATCGGAGACAGTAGAATTAATTTCTACAGTGGTACAGACAAACCCGTCAGTGTGGCAGAAAAATTATTAAATGAAGAAATTCAGGCGGCATATACAGGTGGGGAACATGTAGCACTGGTTTATCTGGACACTACCGGAGCCAGCCTCTACCGACTGGAAGTTTATGATAAGAAAGGAAACCTCCTATTTCAAAAAAATATAGAAATAGAATTTCAGAATATTCTTTTGGAAAAAAATTATATCGTTATTTATAATGACCATGAGTGTATTATGTATAATATGTCCGGGGGTGAAAAATATCAGGGAACCTTTGCAAAAAAAGTAAGCCTGTTGATTCCTACGGATTCCACAAAACGATTCGTAATGGTAACCGCAGATACCATAGATCTGATAGAACTAAATTAACTACGAAAAGAGAAGATAATGAATATTACTCTGATTATTGCAGGCTTTGTTACTCTGTTATTGTGTATACTCTGTTTTCGCGAGGGGATGACGAAGGTATTAGGCAGCCTGATCGCCTGGATAGTGGCTATTCTGGTCATCACATTACTCGTAATTATTTATCTGGGCTTTAAAAATGAAAATATAAAATTAACTGTAGTCATGATTATTGCACTGGTCTTAGTAGGATTTATTTATGGAATAATCCATTTTGTGGTCAGATCGATCAGGATGATCGCAAAGCTTCCTGTATTTCGGTTATTGGACCAACTCCTGGGACTGGCAGTAGGTGTGGCAGAAGGGATAATTTTGATCTGGCTTCTCTTTGTCATAAATGAAGCAGGACTCTTGGGAGAATTTGGAGAAATAATCAGCCGGGATACGGCAAGCAGCCAGATTCTGTCTACTCTTTATGAATATAACTATCTGGTTAAGCTGATTTTGATGGTAAAAGTAGTATAGATCAGCCTTGACAAAGGGCTGAGCAAATGCTAGGATAAAAGTCCACCACAGATTTTTCAAAAAAAACAAAAAAAGCTGTTGACAGAGAAAAAGGGCTGTGGTAGTATGATTAAGCTGTCACGGGGAACACACCTTAAAACAGCAGGCTTTAAGGAAGAAAAAGAGCTTCTTTAAGGACCGGAACCTTGACAAA
>JAFSIS010000059.1 GCA_017439665.1 Lachnospiraceae bacterium | reverse complement strand
GCTCCTTATACCACATTTCGGTGATTTCTTCCGGCTTTCTTTCCTCAATGGGAATCTGGCTTCCGCTTTCCAGGCTCATGTCGATGGTGGAGGTAGGTGCGCAGACATAAAAAGGAACGTTATACCGTTTTGCCACTGCTGCCACCACACTGGTACCGATCTTATTGGCTGTGTCACCATTGGCTGCTACCCGGTCACAGCCTACAAAGACAGCATTAATCCATCCATTTTTCATCACCATGGCAGACATATTATCGCAGATCAGGGTAACATCCACTCCTGCCGAATGAAGCTCATAGGCGGTCAGTCTGGCACCCTGCAAAAGTGGTCTGGTTTCGTCTGCAAAGACCTTGAACCCATACCCCTTTTCCTGCCCCAGATAGATGGGTGCAGTAGCCGTTCCGTACTTACTGGTGGCCAATTGTCCGGCATTACAGTGGGTCAGAATACCATCCCCCGGTTTTACCAGAGACAGGCCATATTCTCCGATCATCCGACAGACCCAGGTATCTTCCTCTTTGATTTCCAAAGCTTCCTTTTCCAAAAGCTTAAGGATGTCTTCCAGTGGCTTATCCTGATTGGCCAGGCACACCGCCTCCATCCGCTTAAGGGCCCAGGAAAGATTTACCGCCGTAGGGCGGGAGGAATCCAGATAATCCTTCTGCCTCTTAAACTCTTTATAAAACTCTTCAAAGCTTTCGGCCTCGATCTGTTTTGCCAGAAGATAGATGCCGAAGGCTGCTGCCACTCCGATAGCCGGCGCTCCCCTCACCTTCAACAGATAGATGGCATCCCAGATCTCCTCTGCTGTTTTCAGGCGGATGATCTCTGTTTTTGCCGGAAGCTTCGTCTGATCGATGATGACCAGCTCTCCCGACTCTAAATCAATATCTACCGTTTCATAGTCCAAAATTGTTTTCTTTTCCATCAATCTTCTCCCATTTCCTTTCGGATGATTTTCTTAAAGTTCAATATAAATAAAGTTCCTGTGGTCAATGCTCCAGAATATCGGCAACAGGCTCTGCATAGTAAATTCCCATTACTCCAGAATGATGGGCTCCTTAAACAGCTGAAAAAGATGATCAGAATCATACTAAACATCAACGGCCCAAGAGAGGCTGTCCCCAATTTTTCATCCTGATGCATTTCCACAAAACATCTCCTTATCTTGACAAAAAGGCACCCTGTGCGGATGCCTTCAGCTATTCCCTATGAATTTATTCTATCTCATACCCGTAGGATCTGCAACTTGCAGTTTCTGTTTCTGCTTCATGCCAGCTCCAAAACCATCCTGCATTGAGCCTTACACTCACGCTTCCAAGCCATCCTGCCACGAACCTTACACTCACGCTTCCAAGCCATCCTGCATCAAGCCTTACACTCCCGGTTTCAAAACCATCTTACATCGAGCCCTACACTCCCCATTCCAGTACAATATAGTCTGCCAGAGCCGCCAGAAACTCTGTATTGGTAGGCTTTCCCTGAGCAGATGCGGCACGATAACCGAATACCCTGATCCATTCTTCGGTATTCCTCTCCTCCCAGGCCAGACTGATGGCATGGCGGATACCATGCTCCACCCTTCCTGCAGTCGTATTATGCTCTTTGGCAATGGCCGGGTACAAAATTTTGGTCACACTTTCCATCTCTTCCGGATGATCCAGACAATGGCGAATCCCCGTTTTCAGATAAGAAAAACCGTTCAGATGCCTGCCAATGCCCAGACGGGTAAGATAACGGCCTATCTCCGGCTTCTGGCTAACCACCATATTCTGACTGTCATCTCCAAAAGAGATGGTCAATTTAAGCCCCTTATTTTCCTTTAATAAAGAAAATAATTGTAAAAAATTTTCTTCTGTAAACTGTTCATAATTAATATAGGATTCCTGATTCATTTCCGGCTGCACACTGATCATCATTAATTTTCCTGCCTTTCTCATCATAAATCTTGACGAATTGATCTGGATATCTTTTATCCACTTTAATCTTTACATAAATTCCCAAAGATGTTAAAATCTTGGCGATTGAAAATAATTTTCACTTTCGACATCTTTCACATTTTAACAACAAGAAAAGGAGGCTGTCAGCATGATGGAAAACGAAAAGTTAAAAAAATTGTCCCTGCAACTGGTGTCACATCACACCAACCCCTTCGACAACCTGCGTGAAAACCTGCTGATCTATGTGGCACAACCAAATATTACCCTGAAAAATCTGTCTGATGCCTCTTCGGTATCCATAGATACGTTGAAATCTCTGCTTTACGGCAAGGTTACCGACTGCAAGATCTCCACCGCAGAAAAGCTGGCCTGTGCCCTGGGTATTACGGTATCGGAACTGATCGGTTCCCGCTCAGTGGATAGCATTACCCTGAAAAATATCGCCAACTGCCGCCAGCTTCCTGAACATCAGCTCTATCTGGTCCGCTGGTTCATCAATCGTCAGATGGAACTGGCTATGGAAAATAAACATAAAGGAAAAAAGATCATTTCCGTCATCAAGCCGTCCTTAAGAAACAATTCTCTGAAAATGACGAATATGATGGAGCCTCTGTGCATAGATCATCTTCCCGAAACCGTAAAAGCCAACGTTTTTTTAGGTCTGAAGATCACCTGTGACCACTATATGCCCTATTTTTCCCCCTATGACATCCTGCTGATTGCTGCCGACCGTGAAGGCTTGAATAATGAACTCTGTGTAGTTATCTATTATGATTCCATCTTTATTGCCCGAAAACATATTTATATGGAAGAGGGAGTGTCCCGGACAGAATATCTGGGGCTTTTGGATCCTACCTTCCGTGTCTCTGAACAGGATGTGGACAGTAAGATCGGATATGTGGTAGACGTTTACCACCCTTAAGCCGGGAGAATTTTCCATCCGGTTTTCCCCGTAGAATCTCCCATTTGGGGTTTGTAAAAGCACTCAGCCTATGCTAGAATGATACTATTATGGGTTATTTTATCCTAGCCTAGAAGAAAGGATTTTGGCAAATGAAAAAGGCTCTTGTCATTGGTGGCGGACCTGCCGGTCTTACGGCTGCCTATGAATTATTAAAACAGGGAAAGGACATTGAAGTCACCCTCTTTGAAGAAAGCGACTGCTTTGGCGGAATTTCCAAAACCGTAAATTATAACGGAAACCGGATGGATATGGGCGGACACCGCTTCTTTTCCAAAATTCCAGAGGTCAATCAGTGGTGGGACAGTCTGCTCCCCATGCAGGGTGCACCTACTTACGATGATATCCTTTTAAACCGTTCCATGCCCCTGACTGCCGGCGGACCTGATCCGGAAAAGGAAGACAGGGTTATGCTTACAAGACGCCGCGTATCCCGTATTTTTTTTGAGGACAAGTTTTATGACTATCCCATTTCCTTAAAACCTGAGACCTTTAAAAACTTTGGCCTCCTTACCACCCTTCAGGTGGGCTTCAGTTATCTGGCCTCTGTTTTTCGTAAGCTTCCGGAAGACAATCTGGAAAATTTTTACATCAATCGTTTTGGCCGTAAACTCTACTCCATGTTCTTTGAGTATTACACCGAAAACCTCTGGGGACGCCATCCCAGAGAGATAGACGCCTCCTGGGGCGCCCAGCGAGTTAAGGGTATTTCTATTTTTGCAATCCTCAAGGATGTGTTCGGAAAAATCTTCAAGGTAAAAAACCGGAAGGTAGAAACCTCTCTCATCGAGGAATTCAAATATCCCAAGCTGGGGCCCGGACAGCTTTGGGAAGTAACTGCGGATGAGATCATCAAAATGGGCGGCACCATTTTAAAAAATGCAAAGGTGACGAAGCTGCACAAAAATGCGGACAATGTGATCACCTCCCTGACCTATGAAAAAGACGGGCAGGAATACACCATGGAAGGAGACTATATCATCTCTTCCATGCCGGTTCGGGATCTGGTAGGCGGAATGAATGACGTTCCCGCCAATGAAGCCAGAATTGCTGCCGGTCTCCCCTACCGTGACTACATGACTCTGGGTGTACTGGTTCCCAATATCAATCTGGAAAACAAAACCGATATCAAAACGGTGGGAAATATCGTTCCCGACTGCTGGGTATATGTCCAGGATCGCCGGGTGAAGCTGGGACGTTTCCAGATTTATAATAACTGGTCTCCCTATATGATCAGGGATCTGGATAATACGGTCTGGATCGGTCTGGAATACTTTGTAAACGAAGGTGATGAATTCTGGAAGATGTCAGAAGAAGAGTTCTCAAAGATTGGTATTCAGGAAATGATCCAACTGGGTCTCATTAACAGCGCAGATGAGGTGATCGACACCCATATGGAAAAGGTGAAGAAGGCCTATCCTGCCTACTTTGACACCTATGATGAGATCGACACCCTGGTAGCTTATCTGAAGTCCATCGACAACCTCTATTGTGTGGGACGTAATGGACAGCATCGTTACAACAATATCGACCACTCCATGTGTACCTCCTTCGAAACCGTAAAGAACATATTGAACGGCACAAAAAATAAAGATAACATCTGGAATGTAAACACGGAACAGGAATACCATGAAAGCTCTGCGGAAGAAGTGGCTGAAGTAGATTAAGGTGAAGGGGCTGCTATATTATTCCTTCAGGCTTACTGTTATCCCTTGTTCGCTTGTTGCTACGTACAGCCTATGGGATTATCGGTGAATATCGGACCAAGATCCGCTCTTCACCGACACTCACATAGGCTGTCTTCACAAATGCGTACAAGTGGATAAGCAGTAAGCTTTTTTAGAACTATGCAGCAGCCCCTTAATGCGTACAGGTTGGAAACATAATTCCCTATTCTATACAGTAAACGTAGATTGTATAAGGTGAAGTTTCTCCCACAAATTCTTTGATCAGGCGAAGGCCCAGGTCATCGGCATTTTCCACCTGAATTCTGGAGAAGATATAGGTTCCTCCCAGGTCTTTTAATGCCTGGGTGTCGATATAGAGGTTATGGTCGGTGAGCGTTAAATTCCTTACCGGCTGATAGGTATTCTCACCGGCGCCGGAATAGAGGTAGGCTCTGGCTCCCCAGGTATCGTAAAGATTTTCAAACTCTTCTGCCCTTTCCAGAGCAGGGGCGATCACACGGCGAAAGCTTTCCTTATACTCCTGGCTGTACATCCCCAGATATCCGTCCAGAGTAGCTATTCCATTATATTGTAAAACGGCCGGATGCATTCCGTAGGCCACAGCCCACTCTCCCTGATAATCCAGTTCTGCTTTAATCTCATTAAAGAAATCCTCTGAATAAAACTCCTCAAAAGAAAGCCGACTGCTTTTTTCTCCCTTCAGTAGTTCATAAGCATGGTGATAACAATTATGATAAAAATCATTGTAAACCTGAGGTGCAAACATACAAATTAAAGTTCCCGCAAGAGCAATTATGCAAGTTATGCTTTCATTTTTGCTATTTTTGTCATTTTTTGCATTTTTTCCTGCAATTTTCTCTAAACAGAGGAAAAAGAGTACATACCATAAAAATGGATTGAAATAGATGGTCCGATTAAACTGAAAGCCTTTCAGTTGCGGAAGAAGCGTTTCAAACAAATCCCTGAAGGGCTTATAATCATACAGTCCATAAATCAGACAATTAAACAGGATTACCATAAGCACCAGATTGATCGGTTCCCTGTAGAGCCTATTCTTTTCTCCTTTTCGTGCCAATCCCATATTAACCGCCATTACGACAATAAGGCAGACCCAGATAATCCAGTAACCATGAGAATCTTCAGCATGAAAAACGGGCGTTATTAATCCTTCTATGATCTTATCCAATACCTCACCCAGAGAAAAATCAGCATTCACCATAGTGCTGCGAATGGTTATGGTATTCCCAAACAACATTTCCCTGAACAGGCGATACTCCCATACCATATATCCCCCTGCCAGCACCGGCACCGCTGCTGTAAGTGAGAGAGGAAATCTCCTTCGCTTTATCCACAGGAGCAAAACGGCGAGAACCAGATATCCCAGCAGAAAGAATCCAAAATAGGAGAAATAAGAAAGCCAGGGGTAAAAAAATAACAGTAGATATGTTAAAATTTGGGGTTTTTCATCAACCCGTTTGAGTAAAACCACCACCAGGGGAATGGAAGTAAAGGCAATTCCGTAGGCAGGAAAGACCGGTATCATGGAAAATCCTGCTGCCACCAGCCAGACCAGACTGCGAAGCCGGCCATATTCCTCTTTTAAATACTCCCTGGCCAGTAGAATACTGCTTCCAAACCCGATGAGAATCTTCAACAGATAGCCTGCAACATAGGCTCCATAGGGTGGAAGCAGGAAATAGAGCAGGTTATACAGGCTAAATTCACTTCCCAGGGTATCCCTGCTGACTCCCCCCAACATAGGAGCCAGAGCCCCTTGACCAAAAAACAATCCTGCTTTTTTTACCATTGTATTATGGGCAACGAAGAGGTCCAGATTGTCGTGGATGGCCACAAAGCTGTGTTCTCCCCAGGCAGTCATCACCATCAGCTGCAGGAAAAACAGCACTGCTGCCAGGATCACGTACCAGTTTTCTTTTAACACCTTCCTATTCATCCGTTTCTCCCAGGCGGTCTTTTTTCTTCTCCATCAGATCTGCAATGGTCACACCGTCCACCACCATATTGATGGCTCCGGCCAGCCGCTTCCAGACATCCAGGGTCTCACACTCATCACAGCGTTCACACTGATTGACCTCATCCTCCAGACAGGCCACAGGACTTAAATTTCCTTCCGTCAGCCTCAGAATCATCCCGACTGTATATTGGGAAGGGTCCTTGGCCAGATGATATCCCCCCTGGGCCCCTCTTATGCTTTTCACGTAACCTGCCTTATTCAAAAGACCGATGATCTGTTCCAGGTATTTTTCGGAAATACCCTGACGTCTGGCAATATCCTTTACCTTAATACTTTCACCCGTATTGTGCATGGCAAGATCCACCATGACCTGCAGGGCGTAACGCCCTTTTGCTGATATTTTCATTGGGCCTCCATTCTTTGTATCCGACTCATTCCAAAATAATGATACTGCTATGATACTGCTTACTTACTACTTCTTTTATCTCTTCCGATCTGAGAACCTCCAAAAGCAGCTGCAGACCGGAAGCTGAGTCCTGACCGCCTTCTGGCATTAGCTGATCACTGCCGCTTTCTCCTGCATCCGTGGTCTGTGCTTTCTCACCGTCCGCTTCTTCCACTGTCGTCTGTACTTCACCGGCATCCCTTTTGCCCGTTTCCTTTCCATTCACTGCCAGAATCTGGCTTAAACTGCGGGCCGCCAGAGAATCTTCAGCTTCCAGAGCCAGGAAGCCAGCCGGATCCATTGCCCCAGCCAGGGCCTGACTGGTGGAAAAAATAACCATATCCATTTCCGTCAGGGAAGCTGCCAGCTCCTCATCCTCCATGGCCACCAGCTCCAGCTCATGGGGATTAGCCGTCACATCCTCCCAGACGGCCAGCAGATCGGCATCTGTAGCCAGCTCCAAAAGCCCCTCCTGTTTCAGCAAAAACAGTGCTCTGGCATAACCGGTGGGGTTTGCAGGTACAGCAATACGGCTGCCTGCGGTCAGCTCCTCCAGGGAAGCAATTTCCCCCGGATACACTCCCAGGGGCTCATAATAGACTGCCCCAAAACTGCTTAACTGCGTATTTTTTTCCAAATTATAACGTTCCAGATAGGCCGTATGCTGAAAGAAATTGGCATCCACCTCTCCGGAGATAAGAAGGGTGTTGGGAGTTTCATAGTCCTCACAGGAAATAATTTCCAGTCCGTAGCCCTGCCTTAAGAGATAGGGCTCTGCTGCCTTTAAGAGCTCCTCGTTCAGACTGCCTACAGTGGCGATTCTGAGGATTTCCTCCACTGCCACATCTTCTGCTTCTACCACCGTTTTCACTTCTACTTCTGCTTCTGCGGCCGGCTTCACTTCTGCTTCTGCTTCCACCACCGGCTTCACTGCCACTTCTGCATCTGCCTGCCGGTTGCTGTCTGTCTCCTGACCATCTTCTATATCCCCGATTTCCTGCCAAGTTCCAGCTGCTGTTTCTTCCTCGCCGAACATTAACTCTTCGATCAGCTGCGCCTCTCCGCCCCGGGGAAGCTGATCTGCTATATTGATCAATACCTGCTCCTCTTTGGACACATCTGCTGCCATAACGACTTTTTCCTGTCCGGTATAACCGTATACCAGATTGGCCAATAAGACGAATACTGCCAGTCCGGCCCTGATCCTTTTCTTTGACATTTCACACCTCATGTATAGGGTAAGCCAAGCTTACACTTCTGTATCTTTATGATTGTAACAAAATTTTTCCTTTTTGTACACTGGATTAACGCAGCCTTCTGCGATATACTAAGGGAAAAATGTAACCGCACAGCCCGGCACCAATCCCTCCCTGATTGGCACCGGGAGAATAGATAAGGAAAGGAACTGCTCATGATCTGTCTTTTTTTATTACTGTTTTTTATCGTAATGGAGTTTACCCTGAAAAATAAAGCAGAACACTGCCTCGCGGAGGGGCAGAACCGCTCTCTTTTTCAGGGAAAAATCCGGCTTCGTCTCTACCATAACCGGGGGGCCTTTTTGAATCTGATGGAAACCAGACGGAAGTTTCTGCTGGCTCTCACCTGTTTGCTTACCCTGCTGATCACCTGCCTTTTTGTTTTCACCCTGTTTCAAAAGGGAAACGGCCTGTTGAAGCTGGCCCTTACCCTGCTTCTGGGAGGAGCCTTCTGTAACACCTATGACCGGCTGAAAAGAAAATATGTGGTGGATTATTTTTCCTTCAATACTCCCTTTCAGGCCCTCAATAAGATCGTATTCAATCTTTCCGACTTTGCCATTCTGATTGGAGCCCTGCTGCTGGTGCTGGCACAGAGTTGAATAGATTTAGCTGTGCCTTTCCTGTCAGGCCTTTTCTATCGGTGCTGGCACAAGGCTGTGAATCCCCTGCCACCCTTTTTCTGTATCAGGTTATTTTTCTGGCCACACACATGTCACCTCCTGCATATTCGGGATATGATCAGGACAAACTAATCCGGAATACTCTTTTTGATCACGAAAGGGTGTTCCGGATTTCTATTTCGTAACTGTTTGCTGCCTTTACCGTTACAAGTATTTCTAACTATAAAATTCCCGCAGGAGGTCTTTTTATGCCTAAATCCACAGTCACCTTAAGTACATCCCTGGAGCAGAACAAAGAAGCCTTCAACAGACTTCTTCCTCTCTCCGACAGCTTTGATTTCATTACCAGAGACCTGGCTTTGGGCGATACCCCCTGTTTTTTCATGGGGCTCAACGGACTCTGCGATCTGGACGTGATCCTGCGCATTTTTTCCGAGATCAAAGCCTCCGATTTTTCTGCTCTTGCAGGTTCTCCCTGCCGGAATCTGCCGGAAATCATCCAGGATCAGTTTCTCTACGCCCAGGTCAGTTTCTCGTCCTCAATAGATAAGCTGGCAAACGCTCTTCTTAGCGGTCCCTGTGTCTTACTGCTGGAAGGCTATGGTCAGGGGCTGATCATCGATACCCGTGAGTATCCTCTACGCAGCGTAGAGGAACCGGACAGTGAGAAGGTCATTCGGGGAGCCAAAGATGGATTCGTGGAAACTCTGCTCATTAACTGCAACCTGATCCGCCGCAGGCTGCGCAGTCCAAAACTCACCTTCGCTCTCCAGAATGTAGGGGATTTAAGCCATACCGATGTGGTTCTGGCCTACCTTAAAGACAACTGCGATCCTACCCTTCTAAAGGAGGTAAAAAAGAAGCTTTCTTCACTGGATACCTCCTCCCTGACCATGGGGATCCAAAGTCTGCAGGAGTTACTGGTCAAAAAAAGCTTCTTTCATCCCATGCCCTGTTTTTTTCTGACGGCCAGACCGGATGTGGCCTGCAGCTATCTGGCAGAAGGGTATATTCTGCTTTTGTGTGATAACTCACCCTTTGCCCTGGTTCTACCCTGCAATCTCTTCCAGTTTACTCAGAGCCCCGATGACTACTACAAAAGTCCCCTGGTGGGAACCTGGCTGAGACTGGTACGCCTGGCCTGTATCCTGATCAGCCTTTTTCTGATGCCTTTATTTTTGCTTTTCGCAGGGCATCCCGGCTGGCTGCCTCCTGCCCTCTCTCCTCTGGTGCCCGCTGATACCACTCCTTTTGCTCTTTTCATCTACGTCCTCTTTGTGGAGCTGGGACTGGATCTGTTCAAATATGCCTCTGCCCACACTGCCTCCGGCTACTCGGGAGCCTTCGCCATCGTAGGCGGGCTGCTCATCGGAGACACCGCCATCGGCCTGAACTGGGCCAATGAAGAGGTGATCTTCTATGGAGCAGCCACCCTCCTTGCCACCCTGGGTCTGGTCAGCGTGGAGCTGGGAGATGCCCTGCGCCTGTACCGTCTCTTTTTGATCCTGCTGACAGGCTTATTCTCCGGTCCGGGCTTTCTGATCGGACTATTTCTGACACTAGCGTCAATCATTACCACTCCGGTTTTCGGAAAAAAGAGCTATTTCTGGCCTCTTTTTCCCTTTCACTGGAAAGCCCTGAGAACCCTGCTGTTTCGCTATCCTACCTTTATGGCCCAGCCGGAGGATAAAAACCAGCCTTAATCGGGAAGTTCCACCAGGTCAAAGGCAAGCCCGGGCTCTCCCCCATATTCCTTGCGGAAGGTATAGACCTCCATCTCCCTGCAGGTACGCTCCCACAAATCCTCACTCAGGGAAGCCACAAATTCCTGTGTGGGTGCCTTTTCCAAATAAAGATTCAACAGGTTCGGAAGCTTTTGGATAAAGTCCACATCCGTAACCGTTTTTCCCGCCTGGATCTGTAATGTCTCCAGCTGTGTGAGAGCACCCAGGGGTGAATAATCGGATGCATCTCCAATTCCCAGTACCAGTGTTTTCAGGGTGGTAAACTGTGACAGATCTTTTACCAGACCATCACCTGATACCAGGGTACTGAAATCAACTGTCAGCTCTGTTTCATTAAAGATACACTGATTGCCGTTCACATCTTCGACCAGAACGATGGACTCGATCTTCTCCAGGTCACTGGCCATAATCTGCCCTTCTTCGATCTGCAGCAGCTCTCTCACCAGGCCCTCAAGTAAGGGTTCAGTAAATTCCACTATAGAATCTTTTTTTGCCGCCATACGTTCTGTTCCTGACTCGCGCCATACTTTACCATTGGCTGCCTCATAGGCCAGCACAAAAGGATTATGGAACTCCTGATAGTCCCAGATCTTCATCCCTTTGTAAAGGGCTGTCCCCTCATACAGCGGTTCTCTGTCTCCCCCAAACTCCTCATAGGTGGCAGCCGTATAAAGAATGAGATTGCCCATGTCCAGGGAATCGTAGTGGTCGCCCAGTCCGATAAACTCCATCTTGTTCTTTTCCCCGAATCGATAGGCAGTACTGAGAGTCCATTCTCTTCCCTCCTCACTTTCCACGGTACACCTCATATGGTACACCTCATTACCGTCCTCCAGCCTATACCGGTTAAATTCCATATCCTTGATTTTATCCTCGAAAACAATACCGGCCGTCTCTTCCATATTGGCACAGACTTCCTCCCACTGCTCCTCAAAAGGATTGGCTCCGCCCTCATTATATTCGATGTTCCACAAAAAGAAGGGAACGATACCGTCCTTTCCTACCTCATATTCGCTGTCTTCCCAGTGAACCTCCAGATGGTTATCCAGCTCACTGCTTCCCCAGATCCAATCCTCAGGGATCTCAAACCGGAAAGCTCCTTCATAGGCCAGATAACTATTCTCTTCCCTGGCTGCCGGACGGCGGATATAATACTCCTTTCCTTCCCGGGTGAGCAGGATATAGTCCTCCCTGTTTCCCTCCATCTGCTCTGTGATCTGATAATCCTTTTCCAGATCCATTCCTATTTCTGCTCTGTAAGCATTTAGCTCATCCAGACCCGGGGCCTGCTGTGATGACTGGCGGCTTAACCCTTCCCCATTCTCTGCCGCTCCACTTTGACCGTCTCCTCCGAAAAAGCCTGTCTGCCCTCCCTGATTGGTGCCGCAGGCTGCGGTGAGCAGAACAAGGATCAGAAAAAGGAGGCCTGTAATTTTCTTTTGTTTCATTTTCCCCTCCATTTATGAAAGCGTAAAGATATCCACAAGATCTTCTTCGATAATCTTACTTTCTCCATCTTCGATTACGATCAGTCTGTAGGTCTCTTCTCCCATTAGCCGGTGAACGTACTGAAGTGCTGCCACGCTGCCCTCTCCATAGAGCCGGAATGAGGCAATCTGCTCCTCAAGCACCTTCTCCTCCTTACCATCGTATACCGAAAGTGTGCCTGAACGTGAATCGTATATTCCATAGCTTCCCGTCAGATAATAGAGGCAGCCTGTATGTAAGGACTTTTTCATGCTGTCCAGATTGATACTGTCAGCCTCGATGAGTGCCCCGTCACCCTCCAGAGTAAACAGCTTCTGCCGGTCTTCCTGGCCCACAATCCTGGTATAATACAACTGATCCCCGATAAACCTGGCCTGACCGGCTGCCTCCACCACCTTTTTGCATTTTCCTGTCTGATCGATCACATAGGTATCTTCTCCCGCAAGGATGAACTCACCGCTCTCAGTAGTCAGATAACGGATGATCCTGACATAATAATCTCCACTGCTGCGGTCGTAGTTTTTTCTCACCTCTGCCTGATCAGAAAACTCCATTCCCGGACAGGCCTTCCAGAATCCCTTTCCTGCAACATAACCCTGGGCAAGCGCATAAAATGGTTCCAGATCATTGAGCCCCCCGTCAAACATATCCTGTCCCAGTACTTCGTAATCTTCCAGAAAATCCTCCGGGGTATCCGGGGCCAGCCAGATAGAAAGAGGCTGTTTTTTATAGTTCTTTTCTGGGATCAGTTCCAAAAAGAAGCAGCCTGAAATGGGCTCCATCTGCTCATACTCTAAACTTTCCAGATAAAAGCCCGATTCCCTGGCAAGATATGCTCCCTTCCCGGTATCGTACATTCCCACCTGGCACTTGAAAATATCCCTCTGTGGGCCTTCCTTTCGGATTAGCTCCCAGGCCTCATCTGAAGCTGCATTTCCCGAAATGTCGTTAAACAGCAGCTCTTCGTAGAGTGGTGTCTGTTGATTCCGGAAAAAAAGATATTCTGCATCCTCTCCCAAAATATAGACCTGCTCCCACTCTTCCCGAAGGATCTCTGTCTGCAGCTTTTGCCCTTTCTGCAGCGTGATTATCTGTACCTGCTCTTCTTTTCGGCTGATTACCCTTTCTCCTCCGGCTGCCAGATAAAATTCCTCCTGGTCTTCCCGGGTCAATGGCTCCTGCCACAGCCCTGCTTCCATGCTCCAGGCATATAACCCTTCATCCTCACCCAAAAATACAGCCATACTGCCATCTTCTGACACCTGCCAGCCAGCTTCTTCAAAACTGCCCAGGCTTCCGATCAGCTGATGTTCTTCTCCATCATAGCGGTACAGGATGGCCTTTTCTCCTTTTGCTGTCTTTTCCATCACGCTGTACCAGAGGTTTCCCTTCTGATCCCCCTGAAAGGCAAATACGTCTGATGCCACAGTGCTTTTACTTCCATCCGTTCCCAGAAAATCGAGCTGGAAAACCAGCTTCATTTCATTTTTTCCCAAAGGATAGAAGAGCAACCGGGAGGGAAAATAGATGCCTGCTCCGTCCCCGGCATAAACCACCTTCCTTGTACTGTCCAAATCCAGCGTTTCCATTATACTTTCCAGCTCTGTGTCGCTGTAGCCAAACAGCGTATTTGCGAAAGTGATCGACAGCCATTCCTCAGTCAATACCACCGGTACCTCACTGCCCTGCTGCCAGAAGCAGAGCTGATTATCTGCATTACTGTAAACAAAGGCATTTTCCATGGGCTGCAGCGTGCCGATGGGTGTTCCCGACTTCTTTTCTGCTTCTCCTGCATCGGTCCCGCCTTTTTTCTCTCCTGCTTCTTCTACGTCTGCACCTCCGGTTTTCTCCCCTGCTTCTTTTGCCGCAGCACCGCCGTTTTTTTCTCCTGCTTCTTTTGCCGCAGCACCGCCGTTTTTCTCTCCTGCTTCTTTTGCATCAGTAGCACTCTCTGCCTGTTCGGTCTGTACATCCGTCTGCATCCTGCTTTCTGCATTTTCTCCGTCCCTATCCTGTGCCCCGCAGCCGGTCAGGATCAGGCAAAAAACAAGAACCAGCAATCCTTTTTTTACTCCCCTCATTGGTTTCCTCCTGTTTCGTTTTTTATTTGTTCCTTAATGGTTTCCTTTTCTTTATTCATGGGTATTCGACACGATATTCATCAGGAAGTTTTTTATTAATTTCTTCAAGCCTGACCTCCGTTACAGAGCCTTCACCATACTTCTCAAGATATCTGGTAATTCCTGCTTTTTCCCAGCCATTACCCGTATATTCATAGCAAAATGTCCCCAGGTCTCCTGATTTAATCCAGAAATGATAACTTTCCTTCTCCCAGGTTATCCATTGAAAGTCCCAGGCACGATATACATGATCAATCCAATAGACTTCCTCCTTCGTTTTTTCATCCACTATTCTTATATTGATATAGTGCAGATCCGAAGCCTCTTCCAACTCAACCACCATCTTATAGGCCCCATCATAGGTCACCTTCTCTTCCAGGATTCCTTCTTCGGCTTCTACATGGGTGATCATCATGATCGCCCGGGAAGTATAATAGATCAATCTGCCTGCCTGGAAAACGAAAAATATTGATATTATCAACAGGAAAAATCCAAAAAATTTCTTGTTCATCTCTTTTATCCTTTTTCTGGTTCATCACCTTATGCCTGGACACCCATAAAAAGCTCTTTTGGGCATATATGAAGTCCAAAACTCATAGTTTTATATGCCCTGACCACCCATAAATAACTCTTTTGGGCATATAGGAAATCCAAAACTTATGGCTTTATATGCCCTGGACACCCATAAATGGCTCTCTG
>JAFSIS010000058.1 GCA_017439665.1 Lachnospiraceae bacterium | reverse complement strand
TGTCCTCAATGATACTGGTCACCTTGGCGTAATTTGGTCCCACATCCGTAACCCTTCCAACCAGCCCGCTTCCGGCCATCACATTGCAGTTGACCCGTATTCCGTCTTCACTTCCTTTATTGATGGTAAAGCTGGCAAACCAGTTACTGGTATCCCTGCTGATCACCTGGGCTCCTATTTTTTCATATTCAGAATATTCCTCATCCAGAGCCAGCAGTTCTCTTAACTGATAGAGTTCATATCTTTCCTGCTGAAAACGGGTGTTTTCAATGGTCAGCTTATCCAACTCCTCTCTCAGACGCTGATTTTCCTCCAGCACATCCTTAAGCTCCAGCAGCTGATCCGATTTATCCGACAGCCATCCTCCCATCTCGGCTATTCCGTTCTGAAAAGGAACAAGAAGATACCCTGCTACGGTATTTAAGGGAGTATTGACCAGGTTGGTATTAAAAGAAATTACCATAATGCCAACACAAAGCATGGTTAACAGAAAAAGGAGATATTTACTGGGCAGCGTAAATTTCTCCTTCGGTCGTTTTAATAAAGGACTCATCTTCCCATCCCTTCAATGGAATACGCTACAGATTTGTAGTTATCATCTTTGATCACCTTCGCCAGTCCTCTTGCTACACTTTCAATGGGATTTTCTGCAAGATTCACCTTTAATCCTGTTCCTTTCTGCATGAGGGCAGCCAGATGGCTGACCTGGGCAGCTCCTCCGGTAAGATAGATACCATGGCGGTAAATATCTGCTCCCAGTTCCGGTGGTGTACGCTCCAGAATGACCTTTACACTGTCAATAATCGTATGGAAATTCTCAATCAGAGTCTGGTGCACCAGATCGGTAGGGATCTCCCGTTCTACAGGAAGACCAGTAACGATATCCCGTCCGTAGACCACGGCCGGTCTGCCGGCCTTTTCCAGCTCACGAAGGTTCATCTTTATTTTTTCCGCTGTTTTTCCACCGATGATCAGGCTGAATTCCTTTCGCACCGCGTTGCGGATAGCTTCATCAAATTTTAATCCGCCCACCTTGATCAAACGGCTTAATACAATGCCTCCGAGAGAAAGAATGGATACCTCGGTAGTATCATAGCCTACATTGACGATCAGGACACCCTGGGAATTTTTCACATCAATATCCATACCCAGACCATCAGCAACAGCCTTTTCCACCACCATGATCTTCTTTGCCTTTACATTGGCATCCTTTACCAGATCATAAAAGGCTCTTTTTTCTACCTCTGTAACATCTGTAGGCACTGCCACATAAAAATCCGCGGGCTTCAGGTTTCCACCAGAGAGATCGTTAATGAAGTATTTTAATAAAACCTCCATATTCTTGATATCGGCAATCACTCCGTTACATACGGGATAGGAAGCCACAATATTCCCCGGTGCCTTCTCATACATGTCAAAAGCGGAATCTCCGTAAGCAAAATAAGTCTTTTTATTCTCAATGGCGATCATATTTTTTTCTACCATTACCGAATCATCCACACGGTTATAAATTTTAATGTTGCTGGTGCCAAGATCAATACCGAATACGTTGTTTGCCACGTTCACAACTCCTTTCTCTTTTCCAGGTAACCTAATTCCTTTAAACTTGCATAAGTATTATCTCCGATAATAATGTGATCTACCAGAGGAATATTCAAAATTTGGGCAGCCTCATCCACTCTTCTTGTAATTCTGATATCCTCACTGCTGGGTGTTGGATCTCCGCTGGGATGATTATGTACCAGAAGGATATGCACTGCCTGCATACGAATAGCCTGCAAAAAAATCTCCCGTGGAGATAATACGGACATATTCACAGTCCCCCTGGACAAAACCATATCCCTAAGGAAGCGGTTCTTATTATCCGTCATCACCAGAATAACCTGCTCTACTTCCAGATGTCTGAGCTGCTCCATGTAATATCCGGCTACTGTAGCCGGTCTGTCGAAATGAATTCCATGCCGAAAGCCTTCCATCGCCATCCGTTTGGATAATTCCGTTACACACTTAAGGCGTATGGCTTTCACCTTTCCCACACCCTTGATCTCCATCAGCTGAGGCAGGGAAAGATGCTGTAAGGTAAGCAGGCCATGGGCCTGTCCCGTCTGGCTTCCCAGCTTCAGGATCTTTTTTGCCAGCTCCACCGAATTGCAATCTTTGGTGCCGGTTCGTAAAAGAATGGCGATCAGTTCTGCATCACTTAAATGCTCAGGTCCATAGGCTTCAAACTTTTCATAGGGAAGCTGCTCTTCCCAAATTTTTCTTTTTTCTTCCATTTATCCTGCTTTCTCTTCTCTCCGGGCAGGACATAACTCCTATAAAAAGCGATAAATAATGATGCCGATAATGATACCGATAATACTGGCAATGGTAATCCTGATGGTCAATGCAAAGGTAATGCAAAGAATACCAAAATCCAAAACCATGGGGGAGGTAAGGCCAAATGTCTGTCCGAAGCTTAAAAAAGTCCCCGGAAACATATTCCCGATAAATCCGCCCAGAACGATACCTGCCAGAATGAGCAGAAGGCAGGTCCAGCTGTTCTTATGTTTCATTGGTAGATCATAATCCTTTCTTATCCTTGTTAATCTCAACTATCTTAACACAATTCCCGACGGCTGTACATAAAATAGCAGGATTTTTTTTCGCGTAATTCTAACAAAAAACAGTTATTCTCCCGTAAAAATACCGTTCTTTGCTATACTAATCCGGCATTTGCCATCTCCTGGTAAGCACACAGAATCCCATATTTTGCATGCTGCCAGGTGAGACCTCCCTGGAAGTAAACAGCATAGGGCTCCCGAATGGGGCCGTCTGCAGACAGCTCAATGGAGGAACCGGATACAAAGGCTCCGGCAGCCATGATCACCTGACTGTCATAGCCCGGCATATCCCAGGGCTCAGGAGTGACGAAGCTATCCACCGGTGCTGCCTTCTGAATCCCTTTGCAAAAGGCAATGACTCCCTCCGGCGAACCTAAGGTAACTGCCTGAATAATATCATGGCGGCTTTCTCTGCCATCAGGTACCACCGAAAAACCGGCCTGTTCAAAGAGATTGGCAGCAAAAACAGCTCCCTTTAAAGCGCCTGCCGTAACCGTGGGTGCCAGAAAAAGTCCCTGATAAAAGGATCCCAGAATTCCCAGAGAGGCTCCCACTTCTTTTCCCAGTCCCGGGCTGGTAAGACGATAGGCCGCCTGCTCGATACATTCTGTTTTTCCTGCCAGATAACCTCCCACGGGGGCCAGTCCACCTCCGGGATTTTTGATCAGAGAACCCACCACCAGGTCTGCCCCCACCTGTGAGGGCTCCAGTCTTTCCACAAATTCCCCGTAACAGTTATCTACCATACAGATGACATCAGGTTTGATGGATTTGATAAATCCAATCAGTTCTTTGATCCTTTCCACAGAAAGTGTAGGTCTGGTCTGGTAACCCTTGGAACGCTGGATAGTAACCATCTTCGTTTTTTCATGAATATTTTTTTTGATCTCCTCATAATTGAAGCTGCCATCCGGCAGCAGATCCACCTGGCGATAGGTAATCCCATATTCCCTGAGAGAACCACGGGAAGGCCGTATTCCAATCACCTCTTCCAGGGTATCATAGGGCTTGCCCACAGGACTTAAGAGCTCGTCCCCCGGCCGCAGGTTGCTGAGAAGAGCCAGGGCAAGGGCATGGGTGCCACAGGTGATCTGGGGTCTTACCAGGGCATCCTGGGTACCGAACACGGAAGCATATACCTGCTCCAGGGTCTCTCTTCCGTTATCGTTATAGCCATAGCCGGTAGTTGACGTAAAACAGGCCTCACTGACCCGGTTATCCTGCATAGCCTTTAAGACCTTTAGCTGATTAAATTCTGCGATGGCATCAATTTCTTCAAACCGGGATTTCAGACCCTTCAGGATCTCTTCTCCCTTCTGCCAGATCTCATGGCTGATTCCCATCTGCTCATATTGTTTTGCTATCATGCGTCCATTCCTTTTTTAAGTATGCTTCATTTTTTCCATCATATACGACAGGATCATTTTATTGTCATAATCAAAATCCGGCTTATTTACCCAGACCACCTCTTTTTCCCGTTTAAACCAGGTAATCTGTCGTTTGGCAAAATGCCGGGTGTTTTGTTTGATTTGATAAAGTGCTTCCTCCAGACTGATCTTGCCTTCCAGATGATCCAGCATTTCCTTGTAGCCGATACCCTGCATGGAAACAAAGGATCGGTCATAACCCATTTCCTTCAATGCTGCCACCTCCTCCACCAGGCCTGCGGCTGCCATTTTCTCTACTCTGAGGTCGATCTGCTGATAGAGCTTCTGCCGTTCATCAGTTAAAACAAAAAAAGAAAAATCATAGGGACTTTCTTTCCTTCTTTGCTCCTCATTGTGCCTGGAAATGGGTTCCCCTGTAAGCTCGTAATATTCCAATGCCCGGATAAGGCGTTTCACATTATTTGCGTGGATCACTTCACAGGAAGCCGGATCTACCGTCTGCAGACGCTCATACAGATACAGCGGTCCTTTTTCCACCGCCTCCTTTTCCAGCTGTTTTCGAATTCCCTGATCGTCCCGGTTTTGGGTAAAATCAATGTCATATAGAACTGCCTGGATATAAAAACCGGTTCCCCCTACTAAAATGGGAATGTTTCCCCTCTCATAGATTCCTTTCATATACTCCTTTGCCCTCTGCTGAAAAAAGAGGACATTGAACGCTTCAGAAGGCTCCAGCTCATCGATCATAAAATGCGGGATTCCCTCCCTTTCATCAGGTCTGATCTTGGCGGAGCCGATATCCATATGCTTATACACCTGCATGGAATCGGCAGAAATGATCTCCCCGCCGATAGCCTTTGCCAGAGCAAGGGAAAGGCTGGTTTTACCCACGGCAGTAGGACCCGCCAGAATCACCAGACGGGGCTTTTTTTCTCCTGAATGTAAATATGCTTCTGCCATTCCTGCCTCCTGTTTCTCCTTAAACGATGCATAGGCTTTGAATCCTTAAACAATTCGTTTAAACTTCTTTTCCAGATCCTGCTTACTCATGGAGATCATGGTCGGACGTCCATGAGGACAGTGATACGGATTTTCAAGGGTAAGCATCTGCTCCACCAGAGCCTGCATCTCCCTTCTGTCCATGGCCTGATTTCCTTTTACCGCTGCCTTACAGGACATGGAAATGATTTTCTCCAGAATTACCTCTGGTGTTCCCTTACAGCCGTTCTCCACCAGTTCGTCCAGAATTTCTTCAAAAAAGGTCTTTTCATTCTTTCCATAAAGCTCTACCGGCATGGCACGCATGGCAATGGAATGGCTTCCGAAATCCTCCCAGACAAATCCCAGCTTCTCGAAATGAGAGCGGTATTCTTCCAGGGCAGCCTCTTCCTTCTGGGTAAGATGAAAGATCATGGGAGGCTGCAGATTCTGGCTTAGTATCTCTCCTTTTTGGTACTCCGCCATAAGACGTTCATATTTTACCTTTTCATGGGCAGAATGCTGATCCACAAAGAGCAGCTTATCCTCATAGCGAAGAATCCAGTACGTATCAAAGGCCTGTCCCAGGATCTCAAAACGGCAGCGGTTTTCCTCTCTCAGGATCCTGTCTTCAAAGAGGTTCATCTGGGTATGGATCCCGGACAGTTTTTCCGATCTGTTCACCACAGCCTTCGTTGCTTTTTCCTGCTCCTCTGCCTGGGATCCTGATGAAACAGAGTCCAATCCTTCCAGCCTGGTTTCCTGAGGAGTAAAGAAAAGCTCCTTTCTCTCCTCTTCACCATACTGCATACTTTCTCTTACCCGGTACTCCTCCATACGCTTTTCTTCAAAGGGCTCAGGTACATGGCTCCTTTCCACAGGCTGTGGTACAGGAGTCGTATTTTTAATGGTTTCCAGCTGTTCCATGTCCGGGATCAGCTCCTTTTCCTTCAGTGCCTGGCCCACGGTATGGGAGAGAAATTCCATAAACCGTATACTGTCCGTAAGCCGGATATCCATTTTCGTGGGATGCACATTTACGTCCACCAATTCACTGTCAAAGGAAAGGTGAAGGACTACAAAGGGAAATTTATGCTGCATCAGATAGGGGCGGTAGCCCTCTTCCACTGCCTTGTACAAAAGAGCACTCTTTACATATCTTCCATTCACAAAACAGTTCTCAAAATTACGATTGGAACGGTTAAGAACCGGTTTCCCCAGATATCCGCTGATGGAAAAACCCTCTGTGGAGGCTTCAACAGGAACCAGATTTTTCAAAAAATCCCTCCCGAAGATCCGGTAGATGATTTCTTTCATATCTCCATTTCCGGAGGTGTGGAATTTTACCTGTCCATTAGCGATGAAACGAAAAGCCACTGCCGGTTTACTAAGGGCAAGACGTTCACAAAGATCGGCAATATACCCACCTTCCGTGGCAGGAGTTTTTAAAAATTTTCTTCTGGCTGGGGTATGAAAAAACAGATTTTTTACCAGAATAGTGGTTCCCTCGGGTACACCCGCCTCACTAAAGGAGATTTCCTTTCCCCCTTCAATACAGTAGTGCACTCCCATCAGCTCTTCTTTCCGGCGGGTCATCATCTCCACCTGGGCTACTGCCGCAATGCTGGAGAGAGCCTCCCCCCGAAACCCCAGACTCTGAATATGGTTTAAATCTACCGCTTCTTTGATCTTGCTGGTAGCATGGCGTAAAAAGGCATCCTGCACCTGATCGGAAGCAATCCCCTCTCCGTTATCGGTAACACGGATAAAGGAAATTCCCCCCTCTTTGATTTCTACCGTTACGGCAGTGGCCCCTGCATCAACAGCATTTTCCACCAGCTCCTTTACCACACTGGCAGGCCGCTCTACCACCTCTCCGGCAGCTATTTTATCAATGGTCTCACTGTCAAGCAGTTGTATTTTCGTCATTTCCATCTATCTCCATACCTGTTTTCCACCCCGGACCACATCAGTTTTTCCAACGGTTTTTCAGCTTATTCTGCAGCTGATACAGGGTATTTAACGCATCCAAAGGGGTCAGGGTGGTAATTTCCAGATCCATCAGTTCCTGAATCACATCCTCGTCCTTTATGGTATCAAACAGGGACATCTGGCTCAGATCCACTTCATCCAGGACCTTCGGCTTCGTTTTTGATGATGCGGGGGCAGTCACTGCAATCTGCTGAACCCTTTCAATAATATCCTGATCGGCCAGCTGCTCTACGATTTCCCTGGCCCGATTGATGATAATATCGGGAACTCCCGCCAGTCTGGCTACCTGGATACCATAGCTTTTGTCCGCACCTCCCGGAATAATCTTCCTGAGAAAAACGATGTCTTCTCCCTGCTCCTTAACGGCAATGCAGTAATTGTTTACGTTATTGATCTTTCCCTCCAGCTCCGTCAGTTCATGATAATGGGTGGCGAACAGGGTCTTTGCCCCCAAAAGCTTGGGATTACTGATGTGTTCGATCACTGCCCAGGCAATACTCAGGCCGTCAAAGGTGGAGGTTCCCCTGCCGATCTCATCCAGGATCAGCAGACTGTCCCCTGTGGCATTTCTTAAGATATTGGCCACCTCATTCATTTCCACCATAAAGGTGCTCTGCCCACTGGCCAGGTCGTCTGAGGCACCCACCCGGGTAAAAATCCGGTCTACCAGTCCGATATTGGCTTTTTTTGCCGGAACGAAGGAACCGATCTGTGCCAGGAGAACGATCAGGGCCGTCTGTCGCATATAAGTGGATTTACCAGCCATATTGGGGCCGGTAATGATGGATACGCAATGCTTTTGGTTATCCAGATAGGTGTCATTATGGATAAACATATCATTGGTGATCATCTTTTCCACCACCGGATGACGCCCCTCCTTAATGTCGATAACTCCTTTTTCATTCAATTTTGGCCGGACGTAACGATTCTGCTCCGCCACTAGTGAAAGAGAGGTCAGGGTATCGATAAGAGCCAGGGCTTTAGCCGTCTGCTGTACCCGCTCTATCTGGGAGGCTATCTTTTCCCGAATAGCTGCAAAAAGCTCATATTCCAGGGCAAACAGCTTCTCCTCCGCATTCAGAATGGTATCCTCCAGTTCCTTCAGCCTGGGTGTAGTGTAGCGCTCCGCATTGGTCAGGGTCTGTTTTCGAATATAATCCTGAGGCACCATTCCCTTGAAAGAGTTGGTGACTTCAAAATAATAGCCGAAAACCTTATTGTATTTAATTTTCAGATTGTTAATCCCTGTTCTTTCCCGGTCTTCCTCCTCCAGGGCAGCCAGCCAGTTTTTTCCCTGAATCTTCGCTTCCCGCAGGGTATCCACCTGTTCATGGTAACCGGATTTAATCACGCCCCCCTCTTTTGCACTGACGGGAGGCTCTTCCTCAATAGCATCCTGAATCAGGCCGCAGATATCCTCAAGTCCATCCAGCTGCCGGGTCAGTTCACCTAAAAGCTGACTGTGAAAATCACCCGTAACCGTTTGGATGGGCGGAATCATCTGAAGGGAATTCCGAAAAGCAATGAGGTCCCGTGGACCAGCTGTACCATAGCTGACCCTTCCCAATAGACGTTCCAGATCATATACAGGCCCCAAATACTCCCGGATTTCATCCCGGCTCACACTGTCCCTGCAAAGCTCTTCTATCGCATCCAGGCGCTGTTCAATGGCATCCTTTCTGATCAGGGGCTGCTCCACCCAGGTTCGAAGCATTCTTCCTCCCATGGCGGTTCTGGTTTTATCCAGCACCCACAGCAGAGATCCTCTTTTTTGTTTTTCCCGTAAGGTTTCACAAAGCTCCAGATTTCGTCTGGTGGAGCTGTCCAGAAGCATATAGGAGCTGGCCAGATAAGGGTATAGATGGGTGAAATGGCTGAGGCTGATCTTCTGTGTTTCATAAAGATACTGTAAAAGTGCTCCTGCCCCGATAATTCCACTGGGAAAATCCTCAATTCCCAATCCGGAAAGGGTCTTGGTCTGAAAATGACCGGTAAGACATTTTCTACAGTTTCCTTCATCAAAAAAATAAGGCTCCAGAGCAAAAATACTGATTCCCAGCCTTCCTCTAAGGTCATCAATATCCACACCGCTGACAAAAAAAGCATCATTACAGATGATCTCTCTGGGTGAATACTTGATGATTTCATCCAAAAGCCTCTTGTTTTGATCCACCTCCGTCAAAAAATAGTCCCCTGTACTGACATCCGCAACAGAAATCCCTATTTTTCCGTTAAAGTAAGCGATACACATAAGATAATTATTCCGCTTATCATCCTCCTGCAGAGCGGAAAGATTGGTTCCCGGAGTGACGATCCTGGTTACCTCCCTCTTAACGATCCCCTTTACCTGCTTTGGGTCCTCTACCTGTTCACAAATGGCCACCTTATAGCCCTTGGAAACCAGCTTGTTTAAATATCCATCTACCGCATGGTGGGGAACACCGCACATAGGTGCTCTCTCCTCCAGGCCGCAGTTTTTTCCGGTAAGGGTGATCTCCAGCTCTCTGCTGGCAGTTTTGGCATCCTCAAAAAACATTTCATAGAAGTCACCCAGGCGATAAAACAGAATACAGTCAGGGTACTGCTCCTTGGTCTTCAGATACTGTTGCATCATGGGGGTTAACTCAGCCATTCATCGCTCCCTTTCTTTTGTCCCTCGATCATGTTTTCACCAGTTCTCCCAAATAGTAGAAACCTCGTGCTTCTGTCAGTTTGACCGGACATATTTTCCCGATCAGACTTTCATCTGCCTTAACATGTACCGTAGTATTGTTACTCAAACGCCCTGTCAACATAGAGCTGTCCTGTCCATTGATCTCCTCAAACAACACTTCCTCCACCTGTCCCACCAGCTGTCCGCAGCGTTCTCTGGCCACTTCCTGTACTACCTTTAAAAGACGGTCAAATTCTTTTTTCACCTGATCTTCGGGTACCTGCTCCATGGCAGCGGCCGGTGTTCCCGTCCGTTTGGAATAAATAAAGGTAAAAGCATTATCAAAGCCCACCTGTTTCACCACATCGATGGTATCCTCAACATCTTCATGGGTCTCACCGGGAAAGCCTACAATAATATCCGTGGTCAGGGCGATATCCGGAATCTCTTTTCGGATCTTCAATGCCAGCTTCAGGTAATCTTCTTTGGTATATTCCCTCTTCATTCTTTCCAGAATACGGGTGGAGCCGGACTGTACCGGCAGATGAAGATGACGACAGATCTTTGTAGAATTTTTCATTACCTGGATCAGCTCATCCGACAGATCCTTGGGGTGGGGTGTCATAAAACGGATCCGTTTAAGCCCCGGAATCTCCTCTATCCTCTGTAAAAGCTCAGCAAAGGTAATCTCCTCTTCCAGATTGGTCCCATAAGAATTCACGTTCTGCCCCAGAAGCATGACCTCCACTACTCCGTCCGCCACAAGGGCTTCAATCTCCCTGATGATATCTCTGGGACTTCTGCTTCGCTCTTTTCCTCTTACATAAGGAACGATGCAGTAGCTGCAGAAGTTATTACAGCCAAACATAATGTTAATTCCTGATTTAAAAGTATATTTTCTCTCCACCGGAAGGTCTTCCACAATTTTATCCGTATCCTTCCAGATATCCACCACCATTCCCTCTCTGGTAAAGGAGGTTACTAAAAGTTCAGCCAGCTTATAAATGTTATGCGTACCGAAAATAATATCCACAAACCGATAGCTCTTTTTGATCTTTTCGATCACCGCCTCCTCCTGCATCATGCAGCCACAGAGGGCAATCCGCATGTGGGGATTCTTCTTTTTCTGATTGTTCAACGCCCCCAATCGTCCGTAAACCCTCTGATTGGCATTGTCCCTTACGGTACAGGTATTGTAGATAACCAGATCGGCCTTTCCCTCTTCTTCGATCACCTGATAGCCGATCTGCTCCAGGGTTCCCACCAGCTTTTCTGAATCCCTGGCATTCATCTGGCAGCCAAAGGTGACTACTGCACAGGTGGGAGTGTGTCCCAGCTTCTTACTAAGCTCTCCCATAAAGCTTCTGGCTTTGGCAATAAAATAATACTGTCTTGCCGGTTCCTCCAGGGGGGCCTCCAGGCTTAAATCGATATTGTCTAAGGTTAATCTTTTCATTTTTCTTCCTTTCACAAGCTCTTTAGGAACGTATCTGCCCCTTGCCTTTGATCAGATATTTATAGGCAGTCAGCTCCTTAAGCCCCATGGGACCTCTGGCATGCAGCTTCTGTGTGCTGATTCCGATTTCCGCTCCAAAACCAAATTCAAAGCCATCCGTAAAACGGGTAGAAGCATTCCAGTAAACACAGGCAGAATCTACAGAATTCAGGAACAGCTCCGCCGTTTCTTCCTTTTCCGTCACAATACAGTCAGAATGCATGGTGTGATACCGGTTAATATGAGAAACAGCCTCTTTTACACTTCCCACCAGCTTCACCGACAGAACATAATCCAGATATTCCGTACCATAGTCTTCTTCGGATGCAGCCTTGCTTTCAGGAATAGCCCGGCATACTCCTTCATCTCCTCTGATTTCCACCTTTTTCTCCAAAAGGGCTGTTCGCAGCAGAGGAAGGAAGTCTTCTGCAATAGCTTCATGAATAACCAGAGACTCACAGGCATTACACACTCCGATCCTCTGGGTCTTTGCATTCACAATGATCTCCAGGGCCATCTTCAGGTCGGCATCCTTATCTACATACACATGGCAGTTACCGGTCCCTGTTTCGATTACCGGGATAGTGCTGTTTTCCACTACAGTGCGGATAAGACCGGCTCCTCCTCTGGGGATCAGCACATCAATATAATGATTCAGCTTCATAAAACGGGAGGTAGTTTCTCTGTCCGTATCCATGATCAGCTGGATAGCATCTTCCGTAATGGCTACCTCCTTAAGGCTTTCCCGGATACTCTCCGTAATAGCCGCATTGGAATGGATAGCATCACTGCCCCCTTTTAAGATTACCACATTTCCCGTCTTAAAGCAGAGGGCAAAGGCATCTGCCGTTACATTGGGCCTGGCCTCATAAATAATACCGATAACACCCATGGGCACCCGCTTCTTTTGGATCAAAAGACCATTAGGTCTTTCCCACTCCTCCAGTATCTCTCCCACTGGATCAGGCAGCCCTGCCACCTGGAGGATACCTTCTGACATATCCTTTATTCTGGCCTCAGTCAGCTTCAGACGGTCCAGAAGTCCCTGGCTCATTCCTTTATCCTGACCATTTTTCATGTCCTTTTCATTAGCTGCAAGGATGGCATCTGTATGCCTGATCAATCCTTCTGCCACCTTTTTCAGTGCTTCGTTCTTTTTCTCTGTGGACAAAAGCTCCACCTTTTCTTTGGCATTAAGAGCCAGTTTTCCCATTTTCTCCAGCATATTGGTCTCTCCTTTCCTGTCTTTATACAGTACTTTTACAGCTGCCTTTAGTTTCATCAAAACAATCAGTTAAATCTTTTATCAATTCAGTGTTAAATCAAAAATTAACTTTATGTTAATTGCTTTATTTTAAGGATTTAAGACACCTTCGGATGTTAAGATAACACCCGGTTTTATATCAAAGCTTTCTGTTGGCAATCCAGTCTCCCAGCATTGCTCTTTAAAAGCAAGGGCGATCGTATTCAGCTTTCGTTTGTCTGCCAAATAGCGATCATAAAAGCCTCCTCCGTAGCCCAGTCGGTTTCCCTCTTTATCAAAACCCACCAGAGGCAGAATCATCAGCATAGCTTCAGTTTCCTCCCGGTAATCCAAAGGCCGGCTTTGGGGAGGTTCCTGAATTCCCTTATACCCTTCTTTCAGTTCTGCCAAAGAGGTTATCCGGTAAAATTCCATCCGACCTCTCTCCAGAACTTGGGGACAGTACACCTCTTTTCCCCTTTCCAGACAGTACCGGCAAAATAACAGGGTATCCACCTCGCTGCCATAGCTGATATAGGTGAGGATCTTCTCTGCCTGCAAAAACCAGGGGTGGGCAGTCAGCTTATTCAGGATCAGTACACTTTCTGCATTTCGCTTCTTTGGCAAAATTGCATTTCGTCTTTTGATCAGTTCGTTTCTAATGGCTTTTTTTCTTTCCGAATTTTTCTCCAAGATTGACAATGGAACCATCCTCGTTCTGAATATTGATATTGTCCAGCTGCCCCCGCAGATTTGCCCGCACACTGGCAATATATTCACTGCGCAGAAGCTGCTGTTCTTTTTTTTCTTCTTCTGTAAGGCCTTCTGCCTGAGATTTGTGATAAAGAGCATTGATCCTCTTTATTTTCTCATCCATGGTCTGTGCCATTCTTTTCCCTGCCTTTCTTTTCTGTCCCCAATGGGCCTCTATTCATGTAAATGTTCTACAAAGCTGACCAGGTCGAATTCCTCCTGTCTGTGCTTTTTAAACAGCGTTCCCAATCTTCTTCCGTCCATAATTCGATGGAGAATACGAATATCCTTACTGTTGGCGATGATCATATCTGCTCCGGAGTTAGTAGCTATTCTTGCGGCATTGATCTTGGTGTTCATACCGCCCGTTCCCACATCACTGCCGGTACTCTCCTTGCCCATCCGGCAATATTCTTCCGTCAGTTCCTCCACCTCTTCAATAAACCGGGCATCCGGATTGGTTCTCGGATCATCCGTATACAGGCCGTCAATATCCGACAAAAGAATCAAAAGATCCGCTTCGATCAAAGCGGCAACGATGGCAGACAGAGTATCATTGTCACCGATGCCGATTTCGTATGTAGCCACAGTATCGTTTTCATTCACAATGGGGATTACTCCCATACTCAGAAGCTCAGAAAAGGTATTTCTTGCATTATAGCGGTTGAAATCATTGATGATGGTATCCTTGGTCATCAGAATCTGTGCCGCCACCTGATTATATTCTGCAAAAATCTTCTGGTAGATCATCATCAGCCGTGCCTGTCCCACCGCTGCACAGGCCTGCTTCACTCCCAGATGTCCTGCCTCACTTTCCAGCCTGGAAAGACCAATAGCCTTTTTCCCTACAGCAATGGCTCCACTGGTCACCAGGATCACATCCTTTCCCTGGTTACGCATATTACAAAGCTCCCGAACCAATACCTCCATCCGGGTATAGTCCAGCTCTCCGGTTTCTTTATGCTGCAGGGAGGAAGAACCGATTTTGACCACGATCCTTTTCTTCTCTTTTATCTCTTCTCTTAATTTTTTTTCCATCAGGGTAAACCTCTTCTCCTATTATAACGTAATAAGCGCATCTTTTTATTTTACCCCTTTGCAACCATTTCCGCAATAAAAATTCCATCCATAGCCGCAGAAGTGATCCCTCCTGCATAACCGGCCCCTTCTCCGCAGGGATAGAGCCCTCTGAAAACCGACTGCCCCTCCTCATCTCTGTTGATCCGAACTGGGGATGAGGTTCTGCTTTCGATTCCCGAGATACAGGCATAATCATCTGCAAAGCCGGGAATCAGGCGTTGAAAATGCTCCATTCCCTGGATAAAAACTTCATTCAGAGCCTGAGGAAGAATCTCCTTTACCGGAGCAAACACATATTCTCCCTTCATGGATGGCAGAAAACTCTCCGGGATATGCCCTCTGTGTTCCGATCTGCCTTTAAAATCTCTATAATACTGAACTGGTATCCTCCCCTGGCCCAGCCTGTAAGCCGCTTCTTCCAATCTTCGCTGAAATTCCACTCCGGCAAGGGGCCCATCACCACCAAAATCTTCCGGGGATACGGATACCAGAATAGCACTGTTGGCATTCTTTCCGTCCCGTCCACTGTAACTCATTCCATTTATGGCCAATCGCCCTGGTTCACTGCTGGCATTTACCACATATCCTCCCGGGCACATGCAGAAGGAATAAACCCCCCGTCCACTGTCTGACTTCATGGCCAGCTTATAGGCCGCTGCAGGCAGGCAACGCATACAGCACTCTCCATACTGCCCATGATCAATCAGCTTTTGGGGATGCTCTACCCGGTATCCTACGGCAAAGGGCTTGGCTTCCATAGGAACATGACTATTGAAACACATCTGAAAGGTATCCCTGGCACTGTGTCCCACAGCCAGAACCACTGCATCCGTCTCAAGCACCTCTCCTCCTGCCAGACGGACACCAACGACCTTGTTTTCAGAAAAAAGAAGCTCTTCCATTCTGGTCTGGAAGCGCACTTGACCTCCCCAGGAAAGGATCTGCTCCCGCATCCGTTTTACCACCAGACTTAAGATATCTGTTCCAATATGCGGTTTACTGTCATATAAAATACTGTCCGGTGCCCCATGCTCAACCAGTATACGCAGTACCTCACGGTTTCTTCCGTGCTTTTCTTTCACCAACGTATTCAGCTTTCCATCGGAAAAGGTTCCTGCTCCTCCCTCACCAAATTGAACGTTGGACTCAGGATCCAGTTCCCCCGTCTTCCAAAAATGCTCCACATCCTCCCTGCGTTCATCCACAGCCTTTCCTCTTTCCAGAAGGATGGGCCGGTATCCGTATTTTGCAAGAAAATAACCACAGAAAAGACCTGCCGGTCCGGTTCCTACAATAACAGGCCGCAGGGCTCTGGGCTTTCTGTCTTTCGGAAAGCAATAGTCTTTTTTCTCCAGCTTTTCGATCTGCCCGTTGCGGCACCGGGCCAAAACGCTCTTCTCATCCTTAACCCGGACATCAATAAGATATAAATAAAACAAATCGGGCTTTTTCCTGGCATCCAGAGAGCGTTTAACAATACTCCAGCTGATCAGTTCCTCCGGACGCTTTAAGCCCAGAAGTTTTCTGATCTTTTTCTCCAGCTGCACCCTCTGCTGCTGTTCCAGCTCTTTTTCTGATCCTGCTTCATTCACCGGGATCTTTACCTGCTGTAAACGTATCATCCGTTTTACCTCATTTTTTGACTATACTGCTTACTGTAACCTGATCTGACTAAACTGAAGGAAGCCTTCTTTCTGCCGCAGCCTTTCCGGCAATATAACCGCTGGTCCATGCCCACTGCAGGTTGTATCCCCCACATCTTCCATCCACATCCAGGATTTCTCCGGCAAAAAACAGCCCCTTTACCTTTCTGGATTCCAGCTGCAAAGTGACCTCATCCATGGATACTCCTCCCGCACATACCTGAGCTGAGGCAAAGGGATTGGTTCCGGTCAGCTCTACCTCCCAGTTTTTCATTTGCAGGCAAGCCTGCAAAATCTGTTCATAGGAATAATTTCCCATGGGCTGCTGGGGTTTTAATCCTGCTTTTCTGATAAAATGCAGATTTAATTTTTTGTTTAAAAAGCCCAAAAAAAAGTCTTCTGTCAAAGCCTGGGGATTAAATCCTTCCCATTTTTCCCGTATCAGCCCTTCCCACTCCCCATCATCGTACTCAGGCAGAAAATCAATGGAAGCTTTAACTTTTTTTTGGGTATGAAAACCATAGGCTGCATGTCGGCTTAATTGAAAAACCGGAATACCCGAAATTCCATAATCCGTAAGCTGCAGCTCTCCCCGCTCCCGGGCACGCATCTTTCCCTCTATGTACAAGGTGATTTTTGCCTCACATCTGACACCTGCGATTGCCTTAAATACCTCCCGGTCGTGATCGGCTCTCAACTGAACCAGGGCCGGAACCACGGGAACCAGGGTATGTCCAAACTTTTGGGCATAATCGTAGCCGGAAATTCCTTCCTGTAGCTTTTCCCCGGCAAAACTACCGCAGGCAAGGATCAGATGATGAAAAAATAAAGTTTTTTTCCCCAGCCTGACCACAAAACCTTCACCCTGCCTCTTTAGAGAATCGGGACAGCTTTCTGTAAGAACCGTCACCCCTTTTTCCTGCAGCTTCTTTCGGAGCACATCCAATACGGTTGATGCCTGTTCCGACCGGGGATAAAAATATCCACTTTTTTCTTTGGCCAACATTCCCTGCTCAGCAAAAAAATGTAACACCCGTTTTTCATCGAATTGACTTATATAGTTTTGATAAATCCCTTCTTTTTGACTGATGTAGTCATCTTTTTCTACTATTTTGTTAGTAAAATTGCATTTTCCATTTCCGGTTGCAAGAATTTTCTTTCCAATCCTGTCTTTTTTCTCCAGAATTGTTACCTCGGCCCCGGAATCTGCCGCAATAATTGCTGCCATGATTCCCGAGGCCCCTCCTCCGATAATTCCTATTTTCATTTTTCCTCTTCTTCCACTGCTTTAGCAATACATTCCACACGGTCCCTAATACGGGACGGTGACTTTCTAACTGGTATAGGATTCCAGGAAACCATAAAGCTCATCTATACTGTGAATATATTTTCCAATGATCAGTTCCTGCTTCAGTCTGTCCGAGAGATCATCTGCATAGATCTCCGTCGTAAGATAGACCGTTCTCTGATCCTCTTCCATTACGATGATCTTCCCATCTTCTACCATAAGATAATAGCCACTTGACTTTTCTATTGGCTGGAAGTTTTTTTGCACCACCACCTGTTTTGCAGAAAAACGCTCCAGTTCAAGGGAAAGGAATCCCTTTTCCTGATCTTCCAGGGTGGGATTCATCTCATAATCCTTCAGAGCCTCTTCCAGATTTTCCCTGGTCATCCCCAGATATTTCTCCGGAAGCCGTCCACTGCTGGATTTACTGGTATCATCCCCCAGGTTATACTCCACAACCACATAATCCGTATCACAGGTAGTGATCTCTCCCCCTGTTTCTGCTACCTGAATAACCGCTTCTTCCTCTCCACTGCTTTCAGATACATTTTCCTGAACCTGGTCAGGATAACGCCCAGGATAAAAAAATTCCACATAAGCCATATGGGAAAAGAACCCTAATAAAAACATGGTTATTGGATAAATAAAATATAAGCTAATACTTTTCAAAAGTTTCATCTGGTTTCACATCAACTTTCTTTTTTTGAATAGTATCAGCCATATTTTAACTTTTTATACTTTATGAAAGAGAGAAACTCTTCCTGCTAACTGGTAAAAAACGATTCCCATACCGATCCCCAGGATACAGATGATCCAGGAAGGAATAGTTGCTTTAAGGAGATTAACGACTAAAATCTGTACAACCACCATGACCAGAGTCCTGATCAGAGGAAGGAACACCAGATTTCCCCAGGGAAGTCTCAGCCGATATCCCTTAAGTAAAATGAACAGCTGTCCCAGGCAAAAGACAATCCAGAACATCATCTCTGCTACTCCGAGGGAGAGAGCGGAAAAAGACAGATTTCCTACCGTCGGAAGCTTTACAATGAAAAGCATGAACACCAACTGGAAGATAAATGCCACTGCCTGTACAATGACCACCTGCTTTTTTAACTGGAGGGAAATCAGTAAACGATATAGATATACCCCCAGAGAAATAAAGATCACACTTCCCCCCGCTACCATGAAAAGCCGGCAGTCATTCTGACTGGCTGTTTTAAAAATGGTTTTTAACAGTACTTCTGAAAGGGAAATATAACTTCCCGCAATGGGAAAGGCCAGTAAAAACAGCTTCTGCAATTCCTCTGTCAGAATCTGCTTTCCGGTTCTGAATTCATTCTGCATCAACTGTTTTTTATTTCTTTTTTTCCCTCCGCCACAGATGAGCAGGATCAGTACAATGGCCAGGGACATTAATACCGTTATTTTTCCATAAAAGCTTCCTATGATTCCAATTCCCTTAAGGATTTCTTCCTCTGTGGAAAGCTGTCCTTTGTAAATCCATAGATTGGCGAACCGATATAGCCTGAGAAAAAGAATCGGAAAAATGATTGTAGGAAGAATACCTGTAAGCTCTCTGATCAACCCACCTCTGGCCTCTGCCACTCTGGTAGGATCCTTTTTTAACAGGCGGTTATATCCTGTTTTATACAAAATATAAACGAGGCCCAGAAAAAGAAAGGAGAGAATACTTCCGCAGAGATAGCCCGCCACCACTCCGGCAGCTGCAAATCCCGAAGCAAAATGGCTGTCATGCAAAAGTGCTCCTACTTTTTCTCCATAGCCTCTGGCAATAAATACAAACAGAAGACTTCCTGTTGCCGTAACCACAGCTTCCACCAGACGTGAAATATTCGTAGGAACACGGCTTCCCATCCCTTCGAAATATCCTCTGTATATTCCCAAAATGGCAGAACATAGAATAAGAGGAGCAAAGGCCTTCAAACTGATCTCTACCATCTTTTCTCCGGGAAAGAAACCGGCCAGGGGCGTGGATACTGCATAAAGCAGCAATGCCCCTGCCGCCGCCGAAAAAAATCCAGCCAGCAAAACGGTACTCATGCTTTTGACACCATTCCGGTAAAGCCCTCTTTCTATCCTGTTTTTTACCATAATACTGACTGCCTCGGAATAGCCAAAGCCGAAGAGCAGGTAGAACAGGCTGTAAATCTCCCAGGATATTGCCAGATATCCGTTTGCTTCATCCCCAATGGTCCTTGCCAGCGGAATCCGAAAAATAAGCAGAATTAATGTTGCCAGAATTCCGGTTTCAAAATTCGTTCTTTTCTTAGTTCTGTTTTCCTTTAGTCGTTTTTCCCGCACCCTTTAATCCTCGCAAATTCTCCTGTATACTATAGCTGTTCTCTTGTAATTCCCAGTAAATTCAACACTTTCTCCTGACGGCTGTTCATCACTGTCTCCTCTTCGGCTTCCATATGATCATAGCCGCACAAATGAAGCATGCTGTGAGCCACCAGAAAAGCAAATTCTCTCTTTACACTGTGACCATAGCTTTCTGCCTGCTCATACAGTTTTTCCATGCAGATCACCATTTCTCCCAGACGCAGTTCCCCCGTATCCGGATGAAAACAGTCTGCCTGCGTATCTTCCACAGAAGAAAAATCTCCGGGATGATCAAAAAACAGATTTGGGAAAGAAAGCACATCCGTAACCTGGTCAATTCCTCTGGTTTCCCGATTCATTTCCCGGATAGTCTTTTCATCCGTCAAAAGAAGGCTTATCTCCGTCTCGTAGGGACAATTCTCCTGCTCCAGCACTCCTTCTCCCACCAATGAAAAAACTTCCTTCCAGTCAAAGGGCAGCTCCATTCCGGTTTCATTCTCAGCGTAAAAAGTCATAATAAAGTTTCTCCTCTATATACACTTTTTCCATAATCCTCAGTTCTTTAATGGAAATATCACAATTTGCCAGAATATCCTTTTCCATCATGTCATCAAAAATACCGGAAATGATCTTTTCGTAGGGAATCTGACCTTCCGTATTCTCCTTCTGTATACGGTATACTCTTTTGATCACTTCATTGGAAGTGAGCACCACACAGGCTTCCTTGGAGCCATACTCCCCCCGGATACACTCTTCCATCAATGCCTTTGCTTCCTGAGGAAAATGGTATTGCTCCTGCAAAGGAAGGCAGGACTGATCATCCGTACTCGCTACAGAAGCCATTTTATAATAGTAGGAACAGCTCTTTACGGCTTTATCATTGATATGCAGCCGTTTGGATACCCGGTCTGCCAGATAGGCCCTGTGTATTGCTTCAAAATACTGCTTCTTATCTTTCACCTTTAGTTCTGCCAAAACCGGAAATTCCGGATCATTGATCTCCTCATATTTATCCTGAATATGATACATGGCCAGACGACTGAAAAACTTTAAGATCAAAAAAAGAAATACCAGATTGATAAATACGTTCATTAGCGGTAAGATCAAAATTTCCAGATTAAGAGGCTGGTTTTCAAAAATGACCAGATGGGCAGTCTGCAGCACAAAGGCAGTAAGAGCAGATAGAAAAAGCGGCTCTCCCACTCTGAAATCCAGATCCAGCTTCCGAAACAGAGCAATACCCGCCATTCCCTCCATATAGTAAAGAAAAAAATGGTATATGGTTGTATTCTGGCTAAGGCTCACCGCAAGAAGGAGCAGGGTACTCCCGGCAGTCAGCCCGATAAAGGAATTACTGAACATGGAAAGAAGTACCATGATCGCCAGAAAAGGCCAACTGCCTACCGGCAGAAAGAGCATTCCCAAGGCCAACAGATAACACACAAAAAACACACCGAAGAAACGAATCTGGTGTTTTTGATTATCGTATTGCAGAGAATGACTGAAAGCACTCTGATACCATAAAAACAGGAAGATCATACCGCCGATCATCATAGTGGTCGTCTCCCGGATGATCTCTGCCATCGGCTTATTCAGATAAAAAGTGGTTACTGCCGTCAGTATACCCACCAGAAGCAAAATAAAGATACTAATGACTGCTTCTTTTACTGCTCCTGTGTTTTTCTCTATGCTTATCTCTGTATTTTTCTTTTGATTCATAAACCTCATATGCCTTTACAATTTTTTGTACCAGAGGATGACGGACCACGTCTTTACTGGTCAGCCGGCAGAAGGAAATATCCTCTACCCTGGATAATACCTTCACTGCAACATCCAGACCGGATTCCACACTGGCAGCAAGATCCTTCTGAGAAGCATCTCCCGTGATCACCACCTTGGAACCAAAACCGATTCTGGTCAGAAACATCTTCATCTGTGCAGGTGTAGTATTCTGAGCTTCGTCCAGAATGATAAAAGCATTGTCCAGAGTTCTTCCCCTCATATAGGCCAGAGGTGCAACCTCGATCAACCCCTTTTCCATATTTTTCAGGAAACTCTCTGCTCCCATGATCTGGTAAAGGGCATCGTAAAGAGGCCTTAAATAGGGATCCACCTTACTCTGCAGATCTCCCGGTAAAAAGCCCAGTTTTTCTCCTGCTTCTATAGCCGGTCTGGTAAGAATGATCCTCTCCACTTCATTGTTCTTAAAGGCAGTGATGGCCAGGGCCATGGCCAGATAGGTCTTTCCCGTACCGGCAGGGCCCATTCCAAAGACGATCATGGAATTGCGGATGGCATCTGCATATTCCTTCTGCCCCAGGGTTTTAGGCTTGATCGGTTTTCCGCTTATGGTATGACAGATCAAATCCCCATCAATATCTACTAAAACATCCTCTTTATCCTCCATTGCCATGGCAATGGCATAGTCCACATTCTGTTCCTGTATCTGATTTCCCCTTCTGGACAGCTCCCAGAGCTCCTTCAACACTCTGCTTCCTCTGTCCACTGCCCCGGGTGCTCCGATCAGCTTGATTCCCTCATCACGATTGATAATGGATATTCCGAAAGAACGTTCCAGTTTTCTTGCATGGCAGTCAAACTGACCGAAAATATTCCGGCTGTGTTCCAGGGGAATGGGTAAATAATCTTCCTTTTCTATCATTATCCACTTTTCCTCTTATTCTGCTTCGGCGGCACTCTGTTGATTATGCAGCTGAAGAATAGTAATACTCCCGTCCAGGGACAGGGAAACACTATTAGCTACTATTTTAACATTTTTTTCAATAATTTGTACCCCTTTTTTCTCCAAAGCTTCGATTATTTTTGACAGCCTTTCCTCCAGGATCTTCTCTCCTTCCTCCCTGGAATAGCTGGTATTCACAGAAGTATATTCCCGATAGATCCTTCTGCAGACGGTAAAAGGCAGCTGAATTTCCCCTAACAGACTTATAGCTTTTCTCTCCTCCGGAATATCGTACTCCTCATAGGGAATCTTTCCAATATCCAGCCCCAGCTTATGTCCTCCCACTTCCAGAAATAGTTTTTCCTTTTCCTCTCCAGAATACTCTTTTTCTACATGGGAAAGTATCAGGCTTTCCTCTATGGGAATCTCAGTTCTGATCCATATATCCCCATCTGCCTGACAGTATTCTATCCGCTTTATCTCTCCATTTTCATCCGGTATGGGTATTTTTCCCTCTATCAGAACATCTCCCTTTTTTACCTCATCTCCTTTTTTTACCAGAGCTACACCTTCCCGAATCAGAATATCATCTATGGTTCCATCCACAGTACTGATCAGGTTTAGACCCGGAAGCTCTTCTCTTTCCTGACTCCATACATCATTTTCCTTCATCCGTATTTTCAAAACCGTTCCCTCTACACTGACCGATACCCAGTTGATTTCCTCATAATCCTCTCTCAGACCCGTCTTGATCTCTGTAATAGGAATATTTTGAAGAGGCATTCCATAATGAACTCCCTGTTCCTGTAAAAAATCCATCAAAATGTCCCTGCTGAGCTGATAATTCCCCTCTATTTCCACGGACCACAGGCATCCGGAGAGCATCCACAAAAGAAGAATGCAAAAAAAAGGCCCTGCCAGAAACAGTCTGTGCTGCTTTTGTTTTTTCCACCAGAATGGGGCTCCCTGCCTCTTCAGGATCTTCAGCCTGCAGCCGGTCTTTTTACAAATATCCTTTACCTGAAAAAAATCCTCTGCATTCATTTTGAGGATATAGCCTTTATCCTGTCTTGCGATATCCCAGAGTTCAATATCCCGTCTGATGCAGAGATTGAAAAACCGTTCCACTTCTTTTCCTTCTGCAAAAACCGATAGATATCCATCGAAAAAGCGAACCAATAAACTCTGTCCCTTCCTTCTATTCATAGCTTACTTTGTGTACGGTACCGCTGATCTTCATTTCTTCCCTGGTATAGTTTGAGATCACCAGCTTTCTTCCCTCAATCCTGATCCGCTCATGTTTACCCTGGATCAGAATGGAATCTTCCCGATAATCGAGAATTCCCTTATAGTTTTCGATCAGAAGCTCATTTTTTCCCACCAGGGTAATAATAGAAGCCCCCAAGAGAATATCTTTTGGGAGCTCCAATGATTCGACGATCCATTCTTTTGAATTTTTTCTGTCTTCTTCCTTGATTGGTTTTCTTTTCCTCATACCTATCTATATGAGACTGAAAAATCATTTATGATAGGGTTCTTTTGATATAATTCTGAAAGCACGGTAAATCTGTTCCAGAAGAATTACCCGCATCAGCTGATGGGGAAAGGTCATTGCCGAAAAACTGATCTTATGCGGACTTTTGTCCAGTACCTGACGGGAAAGGCCCAAGGAGCCTCCGATCACAAAACACAGCCAGCTGTTTCCCTGAATCCCTTCCTTTTCTATGGCAGCGGCAAAGCCCGGTGAATCAAAGCTTTCTCCCTGAATAGCAAGTGCATATACCTGCATTTCCGGCTTTAACAGCCTGAGTATCCTTTCTCCTTCTTTTTCCAGGATAAGCTCTTCCTCCCGTTCACTTGCCGCATCAGGAGTCTTTTCATCAGACACTTCCAGAATTTCCAGCTTACAGTACCTGGAAAGCCTTTTGGAAAATTCTGCTACTGCCTCCCGGTAAAACTTCTCTTTTACCTTTCCTACGGCAATAATGGTGATCTTCATAACAGCAATTCCTTATTTATTACTTAAATACTCATCAATTCCCCTGGCAGCAGCCTTGCCTGCACCCATGGCCAGAATAACGGTCGCTGCACCAATCACTGCATCTCCACCGGCAAAAACTCCCTCCTTACTGGTTCTTCCCAGTTCTTCATCTGCTACGATACACTGCCACTTATTAATTTCCAACCCTTCGGTGGTAGAAGAAATCAGTGGATTGGGACTGGTTCCCAGAGACATGATTACAGCATCCACTTCCATAACGAATTCGGAACCTTCTTTTACCACAGGCCTTCTTCTTCCGGATTCATCAGGTTCTCCAAGTTCCATCCGTACGCATTTCATTCCGCGCACCCAGCCATTCTCATCTACCAGAATTTCTGTAGGATTGGTCAGCAGATCAAAGATAATCCCTTCTTCTTTGGCATGATGGATCTCTTCCACTCTGGCGGGAAGCTCTTCCTCACTTCGGCGATATACAATGTGCACCTCAGATCCCATACGAAGTGCCGTACGGGCGGCATCCATAGCAACGTTTCCTCCTCCAATAACCGCCACCTTGCCTCCCCGCATAATAGGAGTGGGGGAATTTTCGTCAAAGGATTTCATCAGATTTGCTCTGGTCAGATATTCATTGGCAGAAAATACGCCGTTAGCATTTTCTCCGGGAATTCCCATAAACTTGGGAAGGCCCGCACCGGAACCAATAAATACAGCCGAGAAGCCTTCTTCATTAAGCAGTTCATCGATGGTTACAGACTTACCTACCACAACATTGGTTTCAATTTTTACTCCCAGAGATTTCACATTCTCGATTTCTTTTGCTACTACCTCCTCCTTGGGAAGACGAAATTCAGGAATACCGTACACCAGTACCCCGCCTACCTCATGGAGAGCTTCAAAAATGGTAACATCATAACCCATTTTTGCCAGATCACCGGCACAGGTAAGACCTGCCGGCCCGGAACCGATGACCGCAACACTCTTTCCTTTCTTCTCCTTTGCTCCCTCCGGCCTGATCCCCTGTTTACAGGCCCAGTCGGCAACGAAACGCTCCAGCTTACCGATGGAAACCGGGTCTCCCTTGATTCCGCGGATACATACACCTTCACACTGAGTCTCCTGAGGGCATACACGGCCACAGACTGCCGGTAAAGCAGAGGATTCACTGATGATCTGGTATGCAGCTTCAATATCTCCTTCCACAATCTTCTGGATGAAGCCGGGAATATTAATGGAAACCGGGCAGCCTTCAATACAGTGAGCATTTTTACAATTAATACATCTGGTTGCCTCAGCTATGGCTTCTTCCAGCTCATATCCCAAACAAACCTCGTCAAAGTTGGTTGCTCTTATCTTTGCATCCTGCTCTTTTACAGGAACCTTTGTTAATACATCCATTACTTTTCCTCCATTTATCCCACTTACTTTAGTTGCAGTTTCCACAGCCGCCATGATGGGTATTTCCTTCTTTTTCTTTCAAGAAGGCTCTTCCCTCAGCAGTCTTATAAATCTGCTGACGCTTCATTGCTTCATCAAAATTTACCAGATGGCCATCAAATTCCGGCCCGTCTACACAGGCAAACTTGATCTGATCACCTACGGTCACACGGCAGGCACCACACATTCCCGTACCGTCTACCATGATCGGATTCAGGCTGACAATGGTGGGAATATTCAACTCTTTCGTTAAAATACTGACAAATTTCATCATGATCATAGGACCAATAGCTACGCAAAGGTCATATGTATTCCCCGCATCAACAAGTTCCTGGATGGTATTGGTTACCATACCTTTTCTTCCGTAGGAACCATCATCTGTTGTCACATAGAGGTTTCCTGCAACAGCCTCCATCTCCTTTTCCAGGATCAGCAGATCTTTGGTTTTTGCTCCTACGATAACATCAGCCTGAACACCCTTTTCATGAAGCCATTTTACCTGAGGATATACAGGAGCCGTACCTACACCGCCGGCAACAAAAAGAATTTTTTTTGCCTGTAAGCTTTCTTTCGCTTCATGAACCAGCTCTGAAGGACATCCCAGAGGACCTACAAAATCGTGGAAGCTATCCCCCGCCTTCAGATCAGCCATTCGCAGGGTCTCGGCCCCTACAATCTGGAAAACGATGGTAATGGTTCCCCTTCCGCGGTAATAATCGCAAATCGTCAATGGGATTCGTTCTCCGTTCTCATCTACCCTTACAATAATAAACTGACCCGGCTCGCATTTTTTTGCCACCCTGGGTGCTTCTACGTCCATAAGATAGATGTTTTCCGTCAACTTTTCCGCTCTTATGATTTTGTACATTGTTCCTCCATTCCGCCCTTCGGCATTACCTTTTTCAAGGTAGCTACATTAATTAGTTTATCTTCGTTCTGAAAAGTCACTGTTATCTTAATGCATAATGATAAAAAACGCAAGATATGTTGTTAAACTTCTCTCAATCTATAGCTTCCATCCTCTTTTGTCAGCAATCTGAAGCAGCTTCCCTGCATAACATCCACTGCATAATAGCTTCCGGTTCGACGGTTAATCTCATCTTCCAGATAATGTTCTGTAAACACATAGTAATGCGCATCTTCTACCTGTATGGGATAAGAATAAAAATAACGATGCACACCATAATAATCGGCAAGGGCTCCGTTCTTATCCAAAAGCAGGCCTTTTTTGATCAATTCCTGGACCAGAAGGTTCCCTGCTTCATCTTCACTGATACCCGTCTTAATATTCAATAAATAGTCTCTGGTGGTAGCTTCTCCCGCTACTCCTTCCCCGGAATAGGCCGCAAAGGTAAAGCTGCTTTCCCCCAAAGGCATGGGAATAGGACTTTGATAACGGTAGCTTTCCATAGTCGGAAATGTTCCATCAAGACTGTAATAGACCTCAGTTCCTTCCTCTACCTCCAGAACGATATTCTCTGCCCGGTCATAAGTACCGCTTTCCGGCAGGACCACCGGTGCAAGCGGCAGTGCAGCAGCAATCTGATAGTCCACCTGTAAAACGCTGCTGGAAACACCAAAAGTGTTCACATATACTGCCCTCAGTCGATGCTTTCCGTTACCCATTACAATGGGCTCTTCATATACCAAAGACTGTGTATCCGGAGTGCTGCCGTCCAGGGTATAATAGATCGTACCCTCATCCTCTGCACTCAGGCTCACTTTCAGAATATGTTCATATGCACCTTCTTCATAATCTGTTTTTGGAGGAAGTGCCAGATAAGCAGAATAGTCTGAAAGGATTTCTTCACTCTGGCATTCTGCCAGCAGATCATTCATTTTTTCATAATCCTCCTGCTCAAAATACAGGTCAAGGAGAAAGATATATGCCTGTGCATTCTGCCCATCCTGTTCAAGAGCCAGCAGAGCCAGTTCAGAGGCCTTATGTACATCTCCGCCATAAAGGTACATTTCGGCCTCTTTCAGATACCATTCTAAATTCCCGGCTTCTTTCAGTCTCAGTTTTTCATACCACTCTGCCGCTTCAGACCAGGCCTCATTGCTTTGGGCCGTCTCAGCCTGTTTTAGCAGATAACCTGCCGTGTTTTGGTAGGCAGCCATTCCGATTCCTATTCCAGCCAGACTAAAAAGAAGGCAGGGGATCAGCCATTTCAAGGTCATCCGCCCGTTTTTTCGGACAGATATACTCTTTTTTTGTTCAAATCCCCTATCTTTCTGATTCTCTTTTGGTCCCTGAATTGCTTCCGAAAGACCGGAAAGGGTCTCCGCTATACTGTGCTCCAGCTCCGGTTCAAAGTCCGGAACGATCTGGTATTCAGCACCACAGGCATCACAATACAAATGTCCTGCCACTATGGTGGCTCCACATTTTTGACAATTCATCATTGATCATCCTATTTTCCAACTCTCCTTTACTTACATTCTCCCGGAGAGCTTAGTCTAAGGAAGCACTTTGTACAGTGTTTCCCCGATTAAAAGAGTCCGGTGATCACACCCTCGGAATCCACATCAATACTGAGGGCGGCCGGTTTTTTGGGAAGTCCCGGCATGGTCATTACGGCACCCGTCAATACCACTACAAAACCTGCACCAGCACTGACATAAACCTCTCTTACCAGGACCGTAAAATCACTGGGACGACCCAGAAGATCCGGATTGTCAGAAAGAGAGTACTGGGTTTTTGCCATACATACAGGAAGCTTGCCAAAGCCCAGCTCTTCCAGCTTCGCCAGCTGTTTTGCCGCCCCGGGTGTTACCTCAACCCCTTTTGCTCCATAGATTTCCTTTGCTACGGCTTCAATTTTTTCTTTTAAAGAAAGGCTGTCTTCATAAAGAACCTTAAAGTTTGAAGGCTTCTCTTCCAGAGTCTTCAATACCTTTTCGGCCAGGGCAATTCCGCCTTCTCCTCCCTTTTCCCAAACCTCGGAAAGAGCAAATTCGCAGCCCCTTTCCTCGCAGAAGCTTCTGACAAAGTCTGTCTCTGCCTGGGTATCACTGGTGAAAGCATTTAATGTAACCACTACGGGAACTCCGTATTTTTGCAGATTTTCAACATGCTTCTCCAGGTTCACAATACCCTTTTTTAAGGCCTCAAGATTTTCCTGATTGAGATCTGCCTTTGCCACTCCACCATTGTATTTTAAAGCACGAACGGTAGCTACCAATACCACTGCATCGGGTTTTAAGCCGGCCATTCTGCACTTGATATCAAAGAACTTCTCTGCCCCCAGATCCGCTCCGAATCCGGCCTCAGTGATCACGTAATCAGCAATCTTTAATGCCGTCTTGGTTGCTCTTACAGAGTTGCAGCCATGGGCGATATTGGCAAAAGGACCACCATGAACCAATGCCGGTGTATGTTCCAGCGTCTGGATCAGATTGGGTTTTAATGCATCCTTTAAGAGGGCTGCCATGGAGCCTACTGCTCCCAGATCTCCGGCAGTAACCGGTTTTCCGGAAAAGTTGTAAGCCACAACCATACGGGAAAGACGGGCTTTCAGATCATCCATATCGTCTGCCAGGCAGAGTACAGCCATAATCTCAGAGGCTACCGTAATCACAAAATGATCCTCTCTTACGGTTCCGTCCATCTTATTTCCCAGGCCTACAACCACATTGCGAAGGACACGGTCATTCATATCCAGACACCGCTTCCATACCACGCTTCTGGTATCAATCTCCAGCTCATTTCCCTGCTGAATATGATTATCCAAAAGAGCTGCCAACAGATTATTGGCAGAGGTAATGGCATGGAAATCGCCGGTAAAATGCAGATTCAGATCTTCCATAGGCACTACCTGGGCATAACCGCCACCGGCCGCTCCACCCTTCACACCAAAACAGGGGCCCAGGGAAGGCTCTCTTAAAGCAATTACCGCTTTCTTGTTGAGTTTACCAAAAGCCTGGCCAAGTCCTACTGTAGTGGTAGTTTTTCCCTCTCCTGCAGGAGTAGGATTAATGGCAGTTACCAGAATCAACTTACCGTTGGGATTGTTTTTTACCTTATTTATGTAGCTGTCGGAAATTTTAGCCTTGTATTTTCCGTAAAGCTCCAGCTCATCCCCACTCATATCCAGTGTTTCAGCCACCTGGGTGATCGGCTTCATAGTTGCTTCCTGTGCGATTTGAATATCTGTTTTCATTTTGTCCCTCTCTTTCTGCTGCATGGGCAGCCTGTGTGTAATCTCCTACAATACTTCCTCGATGTATGTTTCGAATTGTTCCATGGACATCAGTACTTTTCTGGGCTTGGTTCCCTCTTCCTCTCCCACAACCCCCGCATCTGCCAGCTGGTCCATGATACGGGCAGCACGGTTAAATCCGATTTTAAATACTCTCTGCAGCATTCCGATGGAGGCCTTATCCTTATCAATAATGAAGCGTCCTGCCTCTTCGAAATAAGAATCCCTCTCGCTGTCCATTCCTGAAGATCCTCCACCGGAGGAGGAGCCTATTGATTTGATCTTGTCCTCAATATCTTCATTATAGACATTTCCCAGAGTCTGATTTTTCAGAAAGTCTACCACATCCCCTACTTCTCTGTCAGAAATAAAGGCTCCCTGCATACGTGCCGGTTTGGGATAGCCTTGAGGGTAAAACAGCATATCCCCCTTTCCCAGGAGCTTTTCAGCTCCATTCATATCCAGAATGGTTCTGGAATCCACACCGCTGGATACGGCAAAAGCCACACGGCTGGGCATATTGGCCTTGATCAGGCCTGTGATCACGTCTACGCTGGGACGCTGGGTAGCAATAATTAAATGGATTCCTGCTGCTCTGGCAAGCTGTGCAAGACGACAGATGGACTCCTCCACCTCTCCCGGGGCAACCATCATCAAATCTGCCAGCTCATCCACAATAATGACGATCTGCGGCATCTTGGCAGGAACATCCTGATCTCCCCGGGCTATTCTGTTATCGATTTCTGCATTATAGCCCTTCAAATCCCGGACATTAAAATCCGCAAATCTCTGGTATCGGTCGGTCATTTCCGCCACTCCCCAATGAAGGGCACCGGCTGCCTTTTTCGGATCCGTAACCACCGGGATCAGCAGATGAGGAATTCCGTTGTACACACTTAATTCCACCACCTTGGGATCGATCATGATCAGCTTCACCTCGTCCGGTCTGGCCTTATACAGCAGACTCATAATGAGTGTATTGATACACACCGATTTTCCGCTTCCGGTGGCGCCGGCGATCAGCATATGGGGCATTTTGGCAATATCTGCCACCACTACCTTTCCCGCAATATCCTTACCCACCGCAAAGGCCAGCCTGGAGGGAAATTCTTTATACTCTTTACTTTCCAAAAGCTCTCTTAAGCCTACCGCAGCATTCTCTTTATTGGGAACCTCGATTCCCACAGCCGCCTTTCCGGGAATGGGGGCTTCAATACGGATATCCGTGGCTGCCAGATTTAACTTAATATCATCCGCCAGACCTACGATCTTACTTACCTTCACTCCCTGCTCCGGCTGTAGTTCATATCGGGTAACAGAAGGTCCTTGGCTGATATCGGTTATGGTCACCCTTACCCCAAAGGTAGCAAGGGTCTGCTGAAGACGCATAGCTGTTTCCTTTAGCTGCCCCGTTCCTTCCTGCTTTGTCGGATTCATTTTGGCGAGGCAGGAAATAGGCGGAAACTGATACGGCCTGGGAGACTCTCTTCCTCCCGGTGTTCCCGGAGCAGGGAATTCTTCCCTGCTTTTTGTACTTTCCTTCTTTATCTGCGCCTGGGGCCGCTCCCGAAAAGGCACTACCGGCTCATTTTTTTCTTTTTCAATTTCTATCCTGTCCGGGGTAAGCTCCTCCAGTTCAATCTGGTGAGCACCATGAATACGAACCTGGTCAAAATCAAAGACTTCTACCTTTGTTTCTCCCTTTACTTCTGCCTTCGGAGAGCTTATCGGCTTCGGTTTTTGAAGAACCTTCTGTTCCTTTAAAGGTAATTCTTCCCTTAAAACAGTATCCTCCTGTTGTTCCATATCCCGAAGCGTGATTTCGTGAATATCATCATGACGAAATTCCTCCTGGTGGGAAATCTCTTTTTTCAACTTTGTGTCCAGCATTACACCGGATACTTTTTTATCCATCCTGAGGATTTTTTCCGCCTCTTCCCTCTCCTCATGAAGGGCTTGCTGTTCACGCAGACTTCGTTCCTCTTCCTCTTTTCTGAGCCTTTGTTCTTCCTGCTCAGCTCTTCTTACTCTGTTCTTTTCCCGATACTGAACTACATCTTCTCTGGCAGAGTGGAGCATATTTCCTCCCCTCCTCTTCATTCCGCTGACCAGAGATTTACCGGTCAGGATCACGAGACTCGCCAGAAGCAGCACCAATAAAATAATGATAGAACCAAGAGTATCCAAAAGACTGTATAACAGCCAGGCAAAAGAACCACCCAGGATTCCACCACCCTTTCGCTCATCTGCCCCCAGCCGGTAAAAGGTTATGGGGGCAGAGCCTTCCAGTGCACCCATATCCGTCCAGATGAACTGGGCCATTGCCATTAAAGAAAGAAGAACCACCACAATAGCCGCCAGCTTCAGCATAGCAAGAGGATTTCCTTGATTGGAAATACCAAAAGATACCAGTAAAAAAATAATAATGGGAGCTGCATAAGCCATAATCCCAAAGATCCCGAACAGGACGCTGCTCAACGCATCTCCCACGGGGCCGATCACACCGAAATTACATAAAAACAAAAGGATAACAGCAGCAAACATCAGCAAAAGAAGAAGCTCTTTACCAATTTTCTTCTCTTCCTCTGTTCGGACCCGCTTTGAGGCTGTCCGACTTTGTGAAGAAGCTCTTTTGCTGCCTCCCGATGAGGCTTTGGCTGCCCCTGCACTCTTTTTTCTTGTGCCTGAATTTGAAGCCATATACTACTAAACCTTCCTGTATTTTCATCTATGGATAAAATACCTAGAATAGTATAGCATATTCTTTTATCTTTTTCCAATCATTTCATGCAATTTGGATACGGCCTGGGCAATCCCGCCTACTTCGTTGATTATCCCCTCTTCCACCGCTTCTTTGCCTACCAGGATCGTCCCCATATCCTTAGTCAGCATGCCTGTTTCCATCATCAGCTCTTCCATCCGGTCGGGGCTGATCCTGCAATGGGAGCTGACAAAATTAATGATTCTGTTCTGCATCTGTCGGAAATAATCGAAGGTAGGCTGGGCACCGATGACCAGGCCGCTTAGGCGTACCGGATGAATAACCATTGTACCCGTAGGGACAATGAAGGAATAATCACTGCTGACGGCAATGGGCACCCCGATGGAATGGCTTCCACCCAGAACCAGAGAGACTGTAGGCTTACTGAGAGAAGAGATCATCTCTGCTATGGCAAGTCCTGCCTCCACATCACCGCCCATGGTATTTAACAGAATCAATACTCCCTTCACCTCTTCAGAATCTTCTATAGATGCCAATATGGGCAGAATATGCTCATATTTCGTTGCCTTGCTGTTGCTTCCCAGAACGTCATGGCCTTCAATTTCTCCGATAATGGTGATCAGCTGGATATTCTGCTTTTCCTTATTTTCGTTTAGCAGGGTTCGTCCTTCCTCCCTGATCTCCTCCTGCTTCCACTTTTCCTTTTCTATCATCTGGCTGGTACTCTTTTCCTCTTTTTCCCTGTGCTCTGCCTTAGGCTGCTGTTTCTTTTTTTCTTTTCCCATTTTTTCCTCCCATTCTGTAACCATTTGGCCTTTGACCCACTGTTACCTCATTCTGCTTCATCTATTAGGATTGCACAAAAAAAAGAGCTTATTCAGCTCTTTTTTAACCCTCTTTTAAATCATAATCATCATTTACATTATAGTTGTTCAGATCATAATGCATCCGTTCCTTCGGCGGCTCAAAGGCATAATCCATTTCCTTCTTCACATGCTTCTTGGGCAGAGGCAGGGGATTGGGGATCAGCTTTATGGCCGGTTTTGTTTCCGTCTCCGGCTTGGCTTTTTCAGGCTCTCCTTCCGGCTTTACCTCTACTCTGACCTTTGCAGCCTCCATTTCCGGCTTTATCTCTTCCCCGGCTTCTTTTTGCATTACCTTCGACTCTGCTTTTACAGCCTTCCTCTTTGATCGAATACTCAAAATCGCCATCAGAAGGGGTCTGATAAAAGAAAGAAGCCAGATACCAAATCCGCCAAGAAACCACATCAGATGCTCAGGGCTATCCAATACCACGGAAAAACCATAGATACTCACAATAGCCAGTATACCAGCAATTCCCAGAGAAATGACTCCACTGGTCAATCTTCTGCTTCCACGATAAAACAAAAACAGGCCGAAAAGCTGGAGGAAAATGTTGGCAGTTACTGCCACCACCTGATGATTTCCCAAAAAACCAAACAAAAGATGAAGCAGAAAAAGATATCCATTCTCCCAGGTCAGTTCCGTAAAGGACAGGCTATGTCCCTGACGGATCCAGGCCCGGTCAACCATCGGTCCTTCTCCCACAATCTGCCAGTGATGAGAAACAGCCTCCCAAAGAAGGGCCGCAACCAGAATGTTCAAAATCAACAGAAAAACACCGGTTTCGATCAGCCCTTTTCCCATATTCACTTCTTTTCCTGCTTTAAGTTCCTTCATGCATCTGCCTTTTCAATCGCCTGCTTCAGATCAGCAATAATATCATTTACATTCTCAATTCCTACAGATAAACGGATAAGATCCGGTGCAACACCGGCTTCCTTCAGCTGGCTGTCCGTCATCTGTCTGTGGGTATGGCTTGCGGGATGGAGGACACAGGTTCTGGCATCTGCCACATGGGTGACGATAGCAGCCAGTTCAAGGTAATCCATCATTCTGGAAGCACCCTCTCTTCCGCTCTTTAACCCAAAGGAAATCACTCCGCAGCTTCCTTTGGGCAGGTATTTTTTCCCCAGTTCATAATATTTATTGCTTTTTAGTCCGGGATAATTTACCCAGGCAACGCTGTCATGGCTCTCCAAAAATTCCGCAACTGCCTGAGCATTGCTGCAGTGGCGCTCCATTCTTAAGGGCAGGGTTTCCAGACCCACATTCAATAAAAAGGCATTCTGAGGGGACTGGATGGAGCCCAGATCTCTCATCAGCTGAACGGTGGCCTTGGTAATATAGGCTCCTTTACCGAATTTTTCCGTATAAGTCACTCCGTGATAGGAGTCATCAGGAGTACACAGCCCCGGAAATTTTTCCTGATGGGCCATCCAGTCAAAGTTACCGGAATCCACAATAACTCCACCTACTGCCATACCATGTCCGTCCATATATTTCGTGGTGGAATGGGTAACGATATCTGCTCCCCACTGAAAAGGATTGCAGTTAATGGGAGTAGCAAAGGTATTATCAATGATCAGAGGTACTCCGTTGTCATGTGCCAGCCTGGCAAATTTTTCGATATCCAGAACCACCAGGGCAGGATTGGCAATGGTCTCACCCACTACACACCTGGTATTGGGCTGAATCGCCTTCTGCAGTTCTTCGAGGGAAGCATCCGGATCCACAACGGTGCAGGAAATTCCCATTTTTTTCATGGTAACTGTGATCAGATTGAAGGTTCCGCCATAAACAGTGGAGGAAAGAACCACATGATCTCCCGCCTCACAAATATTAAAGATGGCATAATAATTTGCTGCCTGTCCGGAAGAGGTAAGCATAGCTGCCACTCCTCCCTCCAGTTCACAGATTTTTGCTGCCACAAAATCATTGGTAGGATTCTGCAGACGGGTATAAAAATAACCGCTTTCTTCCAGATCGAAAAGCCTGCCCATTTGTTCACTGGTTTCATACTTAAAGGTAGTGCTTTGATAAATAGGTAAAATTCTGGGTTCACCCTTCTTCGGCTGCCATCCGGACTGGATGCAGACCGTTTCTTTTGCATACTGTTTGCTCATTCTCTTCCTCCATTTGTCAACGACGTTTAAACCAGGCATCAAAAAAACTGACGTTGAAGCCTTCCCAAATGGTTTCAAAATCTGAAACCTTTATTCTGCTATCCTTAAAGGAAACAGCCCATGCTTCTTTCAATTGTTTGCAAAAGGCAGGAGCTTCCTTTCTCTTCCTTCGGATAATGGCCGGAATCACATAAACCGCCATCAGGGTATTCATCCCATGCTGTACCTCTCCCGCCCTGGCTGAAGCTGACAGCTGTTTTCCAGCCTCTCCGGCTCCTCTGATCACCAGCTCCACCATTCTCGCAGACTGGTTCTGGGCAATTCCTTTATCCACTTCTTCCAAAAAGACCTTCTGTTCTTTACAAAACCGTTCAAAAGCGGCCGGATATTCTTCCCGGGAAAACTTCTTTATCCAAACAGGATAAGAAATAAGTATAGGTACGATCTGACCCTGAAAGGTCTTTTCACAAAAATCCCCCTGCTCTTTTGGGGTCAGTTCTATGGCTTTCCCACAGAACATACAAAATATGCTGTCCCTGCCTTCAGGCACCTGCAGCTTTTCTTTACAGGAAGGACAGCTTATCTCTTTTACCTTCATTTATTCATTCCAGTTATGGTAAACTGCCTGTACATCGTCATCTGCATCCAGAAGATCCAGTGTTTTCTGCAGATTCTTCAGTGCAGTCTCGTCAGTCAGCTCCACATAATTCTGAGGCAGCATGGTTACCTCCGCACTGACCATGGAAATCCCTGCCTCTTCCAGTGCTTTTCTTACCTCTTCAAAGGCATCCGGTGTGGTCAGAATCTCGAAGCTGTCCTCTTCCTCATTAAAATCCTCAGCTCCGGCATCCAGGGCGGTCATCATCAGATCATCCGCTTCCAGGTCACACTCTTCCTTATCCACAATGATCTGTCCCTTTTCATCGAACATAAAGGAAACACAGCCCGGCGTACCAATGCTTCCCTGTCCCTTGGTAAAGGCACTCCTTACATTGGCGGCGGTACGGTTCTTATTGTCCGTCAGGGCATTGACGATAATGGCAATTCCGTTAGGCCCATAGCCCTCATATGTAACATACTCATAGTTGACATTGCCCAGATCCCCGGCCGCTTTTTTAATTCCCCGCTCAATGGTATCATTGGGCATATTGTTGGACTTGGCTTTAGCGATCACCTGTGCCAGCTTGTAGTTATTGGACGGATCGGGTCCGCCCTCCTTAACCGCTACAGCAATTTCTCTTCCGATAATCGTAAAAATCTTTCCCTTTGCTGCATCATTTTTTTCTTTTTTATGCTTAATATTGGCAAATTTTGAATGTCCTGACATATTCTCCTCTTTCCTGTCTGTCTTTTTGTATCGGTTTTAATCCGTATACTTCAGCCTTAACATTTTGTTTTACTGCCGGCCCCCTCAGGTGCCGCCTTCGTAACCAGAACACTTTGGATACGGTTATTTTCAATGGAGATCACCTTAAAGTTGTAGCCATCCACATCAATATTGAATTCATCCTGTTTACTGGGAATCCTGTCCATTCTGGCGATCAGAAAACCATTCAGCGTCTCAAATTCTTCCTCCTGAAAAGAAATCCCAAACCGCTCTTCCAGCTCCTTTAACGGGGTAAGTCCCTCGATCATATACTCATCCTGGCTGGTCTGGGCAATATGCTCTTCCTCCTCATCATATTCATCCAGAATATTTCCTACGATCTCTTCCAGAATATCCTCCATGGCAATAAGCCCGGAGGTCTGCCCATACTCATCCACAACAATGACCATCTGCAGCTTGGTGGACTGCATTGTCCGAAACAGGGCATCTACCTTTCTGGTCTCCGGAATAAACTTGGCTTCCCGCAAAAGGCCGGGAATACTCCCGACAGCTTCCTTCCTGTTCTGATTCTTGTACTGCATGCGCAGGGCATCCTTCAAATGTAAAATTCCCAGAATATGATCGATATTTTCCTCATACACAGGATAGCGGGAATTACGCTGCTCCAGCATAAAGCCTATGGCTTCATCCAGAGTAACTTTTCCGTCAATAGCCACAATATTGCTTCTGTGGGTCATAATATCCTGAGCCTGCTTATCGTCAAATTCGAAAATATTTGTGATCATTCTGGCCTCGCTGGCCTGGATCAGACCCTGCTCATGGCCTTCATTGATCATGGAAATAATCTCTTCTTCTGCAGCGGAACCGTCTTTATTCTTTGCCATATACTGCTTCAGCATTTTGACAATTATGTAAAGACACAGCTCCACCAAGAATACGATGAAAATAATTAATGTGATACTGCCGGCAGTAGGACCACCATCATCCATTTTCTCAACTCCTTATGCTTTTGTTTTTTTCTGGTTTATCCTATAATGCGTATTTATAAAATATATCATTCCGTAAGATAAACGTCAATGCAATTGAAGACTGATTTTTAAGGCTTCATTAACTTTACTCATAATCCTTTCATCCAGATGACAGACCTTATCCTTCAGCCGTTTTTTATCGATGGTTCTCAGCTGCTCCAGTAAAATCACAGAATCCTTCACCATTTCATACTCTTCACAAGCCAGCTTGATATGTGTGGGAAGCTGGTTTTTGGTCAGTCTGGAGGTGATGGCTGCACAGATTACCGTCGGGGAATGCTTATTCCCCATATCATTTTGTATGATCAGAACCGGTCGTACGCCTCCCTGTTCGGAACCGATTACCGGTCGTAAATCAGCATAATAAACGTCTCCACGTTTCACTTTCTCACTTCCTTCATCTAATATAGCCTGATTTTACATTCAAAGTATTGCCACATTATCTGAAGGTATACTTCTAAATCTTCTCAAAATAATAGTCATCAAAATAATCTTTTGCGTAGCATTCTTTTCCCCCCTTGCTGTAAATGCGGGGAACCCGTTTCCCGATGACACAGGCCAGCTCATAATTAAAGCGTTCTGCCAGCTCTCCCAGCTCTTCCATGGTGATATGTTCCTGACCATCCCTTCCAATGAGAATGACTTCATCTCCCTCCTTCGCTTCGGGAATATGGGTCACGTCCACCATGAACTGATCCATGCAGATCCTTCCCAGAATAGGGGCTTTTTTTCCATGGACCAGCACATAGCCTTTCCCTGAGAGGGTTCTGGGATAGCCATCACCATAGCCTACCGGAATGGTAGCAATCTGCATTTCTTTCCTGGTTACATAGGTTCCTCCATAGCTGATCTCCCTCCCTGCTTCTAACTTTTTTAAGAAGACAATATGACTGTGGAGGGAGAATGCCGGCCGCAGATCCAGATCCATATGGTGATTTCCTTCCCAGGGCCACATTCCGTACAGGGAAATTCCGGCTCTCACCATATCCATCCCCACATCCGGCATTTCCAGTATGGCGGCACTGTTTGCACAATGCTTGATGGGAATATTTACTCCAAAGTGTTCCTCCGTCTGTCTGCAAAAGGAGGTGAAACGGGCAAACTGCTGATAGGCAGCCCCTTTATCTTCTTCATCCGCCCTGGCAAAATGGGTGAACATTCCTTCCACTTTAAGATTAGGACTGGCATAAACTTTTTCCAGAAAAGCAATTCCTTCCTCGTCCGGCCTGATTCCGATACGGGACATTCCCGTATCCACCTTGATATGCACCACGGCTTCTTTTCCCTGTCTGCCTGCCTCCTCGTTCAACTCATCGATCATATCCTCCCGAAACAGGGTAAAGCGGATGTCTTCCCGAACCAGTTCTTCAAAGGCATAGGGAAAAACATAGCCTAATACCAGAAGGGGTTTTTCAACCCCCGCCTTACGCAGGCACAGTGCCTCTTCTGCCGTTGCCGTGGCAAAGCCATATAGATACTCTTTACTTTCCAGTTCCCTTGCAATAGGGACAGCTCCATGACCATAACCATCCGTTTTGACCACTGCTACGATCTTCGTTTCTTTCTCCAGATGCCTGTGGAGAATATCCATATTATGAGAAACAGCATCCAAATCTATGGCTGCATAGATCCTGTCATAATGCTTCATATTGATTCTGAACTCTCCTTGTTTTTATTCAGCAGTTTTTTCAGCCCTTCTGCCAGATCGGATGCCAACAGGGTATATTCATTGTCCCGGCTGGCCGCATAGTCACCTGCCATGGCATGCAGATATACTCCTGAAGCCGCTGCCTCAAAGGTCTCCATTCCCTGGGCCAGAAGGGAGGCAATGATCCCTGCCAGGAAATCGCCGCTGCCTGCCGTTGCCATCCCGCTGTTTCCGGCAAGATTGATGCATTTTCTGCCTTCCGGCTCTGCCACCAGTGTTCTGGCATCCTTTCCCACAATGATCGCCCTCCAGGTCAAAGCCGTTTTTTCCAATACTTCTTTTTCTCTGTCCAATACCTCTTCCACCCGGCAGCCTGCCAGACGGGCCAGCTCTGCCACATGAGGTGTGAGAATCAGTTTTCTACGGGTTTGTGGAGAATCCTGGAGCTTTTTCAGCTCATCTCCCAAATCCGTCCCTGAAAGCAGGTTTAAACCATCGGCATCTATCACCAGGTGCTTACGGCTGTCCCTAATCACCTTTCGCAAAAGAATCCTGGCCGTTTCCTTCAGCCCCAAAGCCGGCCCCAGAAGGATCACATCTGCCCATGCCAGCTTTTCTTCCAGCACAGCCTCTGCCTCATCTTCCTTTTCATAGAGGGCAAACATAGCTTCCGGAAAAAGAGAAAGGAGGCCGCTGTGCTGGCTCTTATGGGTACAGATACAGACCATTCCACAGCCTGCTCTCAAAGCCCCCAGAGCAGATAAATAAGCAGCTCCCCCAGAAGCTTCATTTCCTGCGACCACCAGTACCTTTCCAAAGCTTCCCTTATGTCCATCCACCGGGCGGAGAGGCATATGCTCCAGTGCCTCGCCCGTCAGCATCCTCCAGGAAGGGGGACAGCTGCCAAATGCCTTTTTAGTGATCCCTATCTCCTTCACCAGAACCTTTCCGGCATAGGAGGCTCCCGGGTAAAGAGCAAGACCCAGCTTAAAAAAACTGAAGGTTATGGTGCAATCTGCCCGAAAGCCATAACCCAGTATCTTTCCCGTATTGCTGTCCACTCCGCTGGGTACATCAACAGCCACCTTCCAGGCATCCCAGCGGGAAATGATTTCCAGTATTCTCCCAATTCTTTCTGATACCGGACGACTGAGGCCTACTCCGAAGATTCCATCAACTACAATAGCATATGCCTCATGGGGTAGTTCGGTAACCAGAGGGATCTGCATTTTTTCCAGTATCCTGTACTGACAAAGAGCCGTCTGCCCGACTTCCCCGGGTTGTCTCTCTGATGTCCAGAAAAGAGTCACATGAAAGCCCCTCTGGGTAAGCAGTCTGGCCACTGCCATAGCATCCCCACCATTATTTCCACTTCCGGCAAGGATCAAAACCTTCTTCCCCCGCTCCGGAAAGCGTCGGATAATTTCTTCCGTAACAGCAAGAGCAGCCTGCTCCATTAAAATCAGAGCAGGCACCTTGAATTCTTCTATGGTATTACGATCATATTCGGTCATTTCTCTGCCGGTTACTACATATTGAAACGGCCCCATTATTCCTCTCATTCCCCTTTTTTCTTCACCGGATTGTCCATAGGGTTATACTTCATATCAAATACATTGATCACGTCAGGCCCCAGGATATCGTGCATAAACGCATACATTCCCTGATTTGCCACTTCCTTCTGCTGTTTTCTTACCACATTCTTTTTCAGCTCTACCCTTATCCGGTTGATCCACTCGGCAATTTCGATAATTTCTTTCTCATTGCCCTTTAATACCTGATAGCACAGCTCCATGGTATGGAGCATCAAATCATGATTTATCTGATGAATCTCTCTGGGAAGTCCCAAAAGCTCATCCTCATATTCTTCCATTTTGTTATTGCATTCCTCGATCAGACGCTTGCTTTCTTCCCGTTTTTTTTCCGAATAAGAATCCTCTTTGTGCATCTCATCCACAATGCCGTCCATCAGCTTTTTCTTTACTTTCTTAATATCCTTCAGCTGAGTATTCAGTCTTCCCTGCTTCTTCAGCAAAGAATTCAGTTCTTCTTCCATCTTTTTGATGGTCTTATCCGGCTCCATAAAATCAAACAGGCGATGCCACTTATTATCCAATACCAGAATAGGAATATTTCTCCCCTGCAGTGCCTTCTCAAATACATCAATTTTATCAGCCATAGGTTTCCCTCCCTTACTGCTTTACACCGTTCTCCTTATTATATCGGCCAATGTTGTAAGAAAGTTTCATTAAACTGTCGGACAAATGCGCATTTTCTACCTGTACATCCTCGGGGACATTCAGATCCACATGGGAAAAGTTCCATATGGCTTTGATCCCACAATTAACCAGCTGCTCAGCAACCTTTACCGCCCCCTCCTTGGGAATGGCGATCACGGCAATATCAATCTGGTTTTCCCGGACGAAATCACACATCTCCTCCATGGGCATAACCGGAAAATTTCTGATCAGCTTGCCATAGAGCGCCGGATTGTTATCGAAAATCCCTTTAAACAGAAAGCTTCTTTTCTCAAAATTAGTATAGTTCACCAGGGCCTGTCCCAGATTACCCGCACCAATAAGGACCATACGGTGCTCAGTATCCAGCCCCAGGATCTTACCAATTTCCACATGAAGATACTCCACATTGTAACCGTATCCCTGCTGACCAAAGCCACCGAAATTGTTTAAATCCTGCCGGATCTGGGATGCCGTCACCTTCATCCTCTCACTCAGTTCCTGTGAGGAAATCCGTTCTACTCCTTCATCCTTCAAGTCTCCCAGATACCGGAAATAACGGGGCAGTCTGCCGATCACTGCCTGTGATATTTCTTTGATTTCTTTTGTTTCTTTCTTTTCCACTTTGCGCCTCCAGAATTTTACCGATTGTTTTGTTATTATTATAACCAATTGTTAATTACCTGTCAAATAATTGACATTACTTCTTAAACCCCTTAAAATGCTTTTGAACCATATACATACGGAGGATAATCTTATGATCTTATCTGTCTCTGCTGTAGGAAAGAGTTTTTCCGAAAAAATCATATTGGACCATATTTCTTTCCACCTTGAGGATTACGATAAAGCTGCCCTGGTAGGAATCAACGGAGTGGGGAAAACCACTCTGCTTCGCATCATCATTGGGGAACTGTCAGCCGATGAAGGTCTTGTTACCTTTGCCAAAGGAAAAAGCTTTGGCTATCTGGCACAGAATACACAGGTTTCGGGCGAGCTCTCCATTTATGACAGCCTGCTTGAGGTAAAGAAGCCCCTGATCCTTCTGGAAGAAAGCCTTCGCCGAATGGAGGAGGAAATGAAGCATGCGGATGGCACTGCACTGGAGGAGTTGATGAAGCAGTATACGGATGCCAGCCATAGGTTCGAACGGGAGGGAGGCTACCAGTACCGCAGTGAAATCATCGGTGTACTGAAGGGACTGGGATTTTTAGAGGAGGATTTTTCCCGCCCCCTGTCCACACTCTCCGGTGGGCAGAAAACCCGGGTGGCTCTGGGAAATCTTCTTTTGACCAAACCGGACCTGATCATCCTGGATGAGCCTACTAACCATCTGGATATGTCCTCTATCGCCTGGCTGGAAACCTATTTGTTAAATTATAAGGGAGCCGTCCTGATCGTCTCCCATGACCGGTATTTTCTGGATAAGATCGCAGGCAAGGTAATCGAACTTGATCAGGGAAAGGCCACCGTTTTTCAGGGAAACTATTCTGCCTATTCCGAAAAAAAAGAAATGCTTCGAAAAGCCCAGTGGAACGCCTATCTGAAGCAGCAGCAGGAAATCCGCCATCAGGAGGAGGTTATTGAAAAACTGAAATCCTTTAACCGGGAAAAGTCCGTTAAACGGGCAGAAAGCCGGGAAAAAGCACTGAACAGGATCCAGGTTCTGGATAAGCCTACTGAAGCCGATTCCCAGATGAAGCTGAGCCTCACTCCCTATATGACCAGCGGCAAGGATGTGCTGGAAGTAGAAGGCCTTTCCAAAGCCTTTCCCGGCCAGACTCTTTTTACGGATCTGAATCTCTCATTGAAGCGTGGCGAACACGTAGCCATTATCGGAGATAACGGAACCGGAAAAACTACCCTGCTAAAAATCATCAATGATCTTCTCCCGGCAGATGCAGGAAAGATCACTCTGGGAACCAATGTATATATTGGCTACTATGACCAGGAGCATCAGATTTTGAATCAGGAAAAAACGCTGATAGAAGAAATTTCGGATGCTTACCCTTATCTGACCAATACCCAGATCCGAAACACTCTGGCTGCCTTCCTGTTTACCGGTGAGGACGTGTTCAAACAGATTAAATCCCTGTCGGGTGGAGAACAGGGCCGTCTTTGTCTGGCTAAGCTGATGCTGTCAGAAAGCAATTTCCTCATTCTGGATGAGCCCACTAACCATTTGGATATTCTCTCACGGGAAATCCTGGAAACAGCCATCAATCACTATGAAGGAACCCTGCTTTACGTTTCCCACGACCGTTTTTTCATTAATAAAACGGCCCACCGTATACTGGATCTGACCTCTCAGGGGCTGACCTCCTATCTGGGAAATTACGATTATTATCTGGAAAAACGGCCTGTTTTGGCTGTCACGGATACCTCTTCAGCTTTCCCTTCTTCTGTTTCCTCTTCAGAAAAAGGCAGTGTACAGCCTTCTGATCGGAAACAGGAATGGAAAGCCAGAAAAGAAGAACAGGCAGCCCTTCGCAAAAAAGAAAATGCCTTAAAAAAAGCCGAACAGAAAATCTCCTCCATTGAAAAAAGGCTTTCCGTTTTGGATGAAGAAATGGCCAGACCGGAAAACTGCACAAATTCTGTAAAATTACAGGAGCTGCAGTCAGAAAAGGATAACTTGGAGTTAAAGCTTCTGGAACTGATGGAGCTTTGGGAGGAGCTGTCCTCCTAAAAATCTGTATTATCAGGTTAAAAATGAGAATAAGGAGACACCCCGGGCAATTGATTGAACTGCCTGGGGTGTCTCCTTGTATCCGAGCAAAAATCATTTTGATCTCTGCTGTTTATTCTCTGTTTCGTGCTGCTATACCAACAATCACCACCAGCGGAATCACCAGGGCCACAACCATAAAGGCCGTAAAATCCTGAAATAGGGTATCCAGACCCAGATCACCTGTTTTAGGTGATTTCACAGAGGTATTGGTCGTTGCTCCTGCACTTCCATAGGAGATGATAAAGGCTGAATTATGGCCAACCTGCCAATGGATCTTATAACCTTCATACCAACTGGTCAGCTTCGTCCTGGTGCCACTGTCATCGATATACCAGACGAAAAAGTTACTGCTGGAATGTCCGGAAGGAATAGAAAACGGAAGACTCAATGTCATCATTCCGCCTTTTAGATCAGAAATACGCTTATTATCCTTCACCGACAAAAAATATACCTCTACAGCTCCGTGCAGCTGCATACCTTGCGTAGATTTCTTCTGATTCTCATTTAACAGACTGGTTCCCGCATTATTCAGGACCAAACGTATGGTATCCCCACCACTCTGGTCCACAATAGCCTTAAGTGCTTTCTGATCCAGTTTCACACTTCCGGTACTTAAATTCAGCCTCAAACCACCGTTGTTGGAAGCCTCGGCAAAAGCTTTCAGATTGTCCCGGGAGAGATTGACCGAATCAGTCTTTGTTCCCATTCCGCTGACATCGAAGGTAATCACACTGTTTGCTGTGTTATTGGTCAGAATATTCGTAATTTCCGTCTGGCTTAATGTACTGACAGTGGCTGTGGTGCCACTGACGGAAGCTTTAGGCTTAACGTTGTTTTTGGCCCCATAAACGGATACGGTATCTGCTACCTTCGTTTGAGAGCTTCCTGTGGAAGAACTGCCTGAGCTACTGCTTCCACTTCCCGATGTACTGCCTGTGCTGCTGCTTCCACTTCCCGATGTACTTCCTGTCGTTCCGGTTGTACTACTGTTCGTTCCTGTGGTTCCGGTCGTTGTACCGGTAGCTTTGATCACCGTACCGGTAGCAATCTTGGTATTACAGCCAAGACACCAGGTATCTCCCGTATAGCCATTAGCGGTTGCCGTTGCTGCCAGTTTATTCCGTACTTCCGTACCACCGGTGTGATTACTGCTGTTTTTCGAGCCGTAAGTCAGACCACAGCCAGTACATTTGGCAGGGGATGCACAGGTGGCCGTACCTCCTGTATGGGTATGTGCAGAAGAGCTGCTCTTCCAGAGGGCTGTCACGCTGGCATTGGCAGTAAACAGATACTTATCTCCTGCCGCATAAGTCTTGTCAGCAATGGACCAACCTGCAAATGTTTTTCCTGTAGGTGCTGTAAAGGTACAGGCGGGCAGGGAATAATAAGTTCCCTCAAAGGCCGTACCGTCACTCATGGTTCCGCTTCCCTCTCCGGCCTTAAAGTAAATTGTATAAGCCTTCTGAATCTCACTTACGGTTACGGAAAGCTTCTGTACACCTATCTCATTAAAATTAATCTGATCGGTAGGAATGAATCTCGCCTCATATTCACCGCTTACGGTTGGTACGATCGTTCCATTCACCCACACCCATGTACCGGAAACGGAGGTTGATGTTCCTTTTATGGCAACAACTCCATTGTTGATCTTGGCACTACTTAATGCTGTTCCCGGCTGAATCGGTGAAACCAGGGGAACACTCTGCACCTCCAGATCAGCCTTTTTAATCGTAAATGGAAGATAAGCCGTAGCTCTGCCATAGGTTCCGTCGGCAGCCACTGTCACCTTGCCATAATAGGTTCCGGCTTTTACCGGTGCCCCACCCTGGCTGGTCGCTCCACTATTTTCCGTTGTAGTCGGTGTAGCTCCTTCATCCAGATAGTACCCCTGAATGGAAGCACTTCCGCTTCCCTTCCAGTTAAAATGGGTTCCCTGAACTGTAGACAGAGAAAATGCACTTCCGTTATAGGTGCCGGAAATTCCACCCTCCACTGCAGTAATCTCATTGGCCTGAAGGGAAGGATCATCGGCTGCCTGCACAGTCAGCGTAACAGTAAAGCTGTAAGGCTGTCCACTCTTCATATATTGTTCCGAAATCGTAAAATTAAACTTATACTCACCGGCAGCGATGAGATTCGTTCCAGCACCTTTAATATAAAGTGCTTCCGTTGTCTCCCCATCCTGATTTCCGATAAAATAAAATTCAATATCTGTACTTCCTGAACCGGTAGAATAACTGTAGCTGTCACCATCCTCCTTCTTTTGGGCTGCTGTATAGTTACCCACCATAACATTCATGGGAATAAAGGCAAGGTAATCATACACATCCTGAGATCCGTAGGTTATTTCTGTAACCGGAATAATTACCTCAGAAACTCCGTTCTCTTTTTCTACACTGGCCGGCATAGCCATGCTTTCAATAAGGATCGTCTCCTCCCCTGCTGAAGGGATTATCCAGTTTCCCTGTTCATCCCTTTTCACGGTTAGGCCCGTATTACCGGCAGGAGGAAGTAAAACAATATTTCCCGCCTGGGAATCAGGTGCATAAATATAGGCATGCTCCTCACTAATACTTCCCGTACTGTACTGCCCGGTTGAATCCAGTCCTCCTATGGCCAGAGAAGTCGTTCCACTTACTTCTCCTGAAATATTCAGGGTCTGGCTTCCTCCCAGGATCAGGGTGCCTCCACCGGAAAGAGAAGAAATAGCCACTGTATCCCCCATGGAGCTTAAATTCAAATAGGTCTTTTCATTCAGGGTTACCGCCCCGCTTTTGCTGCTGAGGCTGCTTCCCGTCAAAGGCGCCAGATCTGCCTTACTTCCTTCGCTCCCGGCATTAAGAGCAAGACTTCCGATATTGTCCAGTAAAGGAGTATATTGATAGCCTGTTCCGTCATCGGTATAGATTACGGCAGCATCCGTATCACCACCTGTAGCTCCATAGATCGTTTTTGCCACTCCGTTATTCAGATTAATGGTTACTCCACCGGTTGCCTTATATTTGGAAGAATCCGGATAAAGCAGATCTCCCTCACCTTCTCCCCTGGATTCTCTGGCACCATGGGCATAAATCTCCCCGATATTTCCCTGAAAATCCTCAGCGACCGTGATTGCCGCCGGAGAGGAAAAACTATTTGCTGTGGCAGAGTTTTCATCTGCACCATCCGAAAAACTACCGGCATAGATATTCCCCAGCCGGCTGGTTCCACCGACAATGATCTCTCCCTTATTTCCCGTAGCAGGAATACTGACAGATCCTGAATAATCTGTAATTCCTCCACAGAAAAGATGGATGCTTGTATTCGTTGTGGAGCTTACCGGAGTAACCTTATTTAAGGTCAGCTTATATCCATTGGCAATAATGGCATTACGTACCGTATTGGTAAAACCGATCTGGATATCCTGAAAGGTGACATCAGCACCCAGGATGATTCCTGCCTTCCGAAGGGTCATCTCATTGCCATTGCCCTGAATCGTTACTGCACGATTGATCACCAGTGGTTCATCCTCACCGCTCTCTACTCCAATCTGAATAGAACCTGTAAGCTGAATCACATCCACTGTAGAATCTGCTAAAGCAGCTAAAAAATCCTTTTCTGTAGAAACCTGTTTTGTTTCCGCTGAAACATACATCTGCAGTGTGGCAATCAATCCCACTGCAAAGCCAATAATCAACAGATGGATGACCCGCTTTACCCCTCTGTGCTTTCTCATTCGTCTCACCTCTTGGAAAATTTTCTCCTATAAGCTTTTTTCCAGTTCTTCCCGAACGGCTTTAATAAAGCCTTCACTGTTCAATACCTGCACCTCTTTTAAGGAAGTGATCAGAGCCAGATCCTTGGTCATTTTTCCCTGTTCAATGGTATGCAGGGTAGCTTTTTCCAGCTTATCCGCAAAATCTGCCAGCTCCTGAATTTGGTCCAGTTCACCACGCTTCTTCAAGGCACCTGTCCAGGCAAAAATAGTGGCTACAGAGTTGGTGGAAGTCTCCTGTCCCTTTAGATGGTTATAATAGTGTCTCTGTACCGTTCCATGTGCCGCCTCGTACTCATATACTCCTGTGGGTGATACCAGTACAGAAGTCATCATGGCAAGAGAGCCGAAAGCAGAGGAAACCATATCACTCATTACGTCACCATCGTAGTTTTTGCAGGCCCAGATAAAACCGCCCTTAGCCTTCATTACCCTGGCAACCGCATCATCAATGAGGGTATAAAAATATTCTATTCCCAGTTCTTCAAATTTGGCCTTGTATTCCTGCTCATAGATTTCTTCAAAAATATCCTTGAAGGTATGGTCATATTTTTTGGAAATGGTATCCTTGGTAGCAAACCACAAATCCTGTTTTGTATCGATGGCATAATTAAAGCAGGCTCTGGCAAAGCTTCCAATGGATTCCTCTGTGTTATGCATTCCCTGAATGATTCCCGCACCCTTAAACTGATGGATCACTTCCTTCGTCACGGTTCCATCCTCAGCAGTAAATACCAGCTCTGCTGTTCCCGCTCCGGGAATCTTGATCTCTGCATTTTTATACACATCACCATAGGCATGTCTGGCCAGAGTAATGGGCTTTTCCCAGTTTCTCACACAGGGTTCGATTCCCTTAACCACAATAGGAGTTCTGAATACGGTTCCGTCAAGGATTGCCCGAATGGTTCCATTGGGACTCTTCCACATTTCCTTCAGATCATATTCCGACATTCTGGCTGCATTGGGAGTAATGGTTGCACATTTTACTGCCACTCCATATTTCAACGTAGCATTGGCCGAATCCACGGTAACCTGATCATTGGTCTCATTCCGATATTCCAGGCCCAGATCATAATATTCCGTTTTTAAATCAATATAAGGAAGTAACAGTTCGTCCTTGATCATCTTCCAAAGAATTCTGGTCATTTCATCCCCATCCATCTCAACCAGAGGGGTGGTCATTTTAATCTTTTCCATGTGAGCCTCCATTATGTTTTTCGTTCTACCTACTACTTTACCGTGAATTTCCATTTTTCGCAAGTTTCTCTTAAAGATTTACTCATTTTCCGCATCATATGCTTCATAAAGTCCATTTTTCACCATATTTTCATAAGCATTTAAAATATGTTCATTGGCCATACGCTCTGCTTTTTTCTCATCCTTTTCTTTGATGGCCTCTAAAATCAGCTTATGCTCTTTATTGGATTGGGTACTTCGCTTAAATTTGGAAAGAGTTTTTTTCCGCACCCTTAGTACATAGCCATGAAAATCCCGAAGCTGTCTTTCCAGCATTTTACTTCCGGATGCCTCGTATAAAATCTCATGAAAACGGTTGTCCAGCTCAGCGATCTGCTCACTATGCCCCTTGGAGGCGTGAAACTCGGATAAATATACGTTTTCCTCCAGTTCCTCCAGCTGCTCTTTGGAAATATTCATGGTAGCCCATTTTGCACAAAGCCCTTCCAAAAGGGAACGGATCATGTAAATATCCTTTACATCCTTCACCGTAATCCCGGTCACATAGGCACCCTTATTGGGAATAATATGGATCAGTCCCTCCAGCTCCAGCTGTCGGAAGGCCTCTCTTACCGGCGTTCTGCTGACCCCCAGCTCCTCCCCGATGGCCACCTCCTTCAATTCTTCATTATCCTTATATTTTCCACTTAAAATATCCTCGCGGATCTTGTGAAACACTCTCCCCCGTAACGAAAACTTATCCGTCACCTCCTGCTTTACATCATAATTTCCCATTTTTCCTTCTATCCTTCCTGGCAGCTCCCAAAATGCTCCTGCAAAATCTGCTATGCTTATTCCCCTAAAACAATACCCAGCTTACTGCATTTTTTCTGAATACAGGCAATCAATTCTTCATCCGTTAATACCGTGACACGGCCATCCGCATATTCCTGGTCCACCCACTCCTTGATCTCCTTTACCAGAGGATCATTCTTATCTACTGCCCTGTCCTCTTTCAATCGATGATAGGTATTGATCCAATGAGCGATACCGGCCAGCCCGGAAGTATTGCTTACAGAACACAAAACGGGTCTGTTCAGGTATTTCTCCGTATCAAAAATATTGTAGATCTCTTCATTTTTCAACAAACCATCTGCGTGGATTCCTGCCCTGGTCACATTAAAATTCTTCCCTACAAAGGGGGTTCGTGAAGGGATAGTATAGCCAATCTCCTTCTCATAATACTCTGCCAGCTCAGTGATCACGGTAGTATCCATTCCGTTCAGATCTCCCTTAAGCTGTGCATATTCGAATACCATGGCCTCCAGGGGGGTATTACCGGTTCTCTCTCCGATACCAAAGAGGGAGGTATTTACCCCACTGCAGCCATACAGCCAGGCGGTGGTGGAATTGACTACTGCCTTATAAAAATCATTGTGTCCATGCCACTCGATCAGATGATGGGGTACACCTGCATGTTTATGCAGGGCATAGATGATTCCCGGAACACTTCTGGGAATTACTGCACCGGGATAGTTTACCCCATATCCCATGGTATCACAGGCTCTGATCTTAATCGGTATTTTGTACTCCTGCATCAGCTTCATCAGCTCCAGACAGAAAGGCACGACGTATCCATAGATATCCGCTCTGGTAATATCTTCCAGATGGCATCTTGGGCTTATTCCTTCCTCCAGACAGTCACGGATAACTCCAATATAGTGGTCCATCGCCTGTCTTCTGGTCATCTTCAGCTTCATGAAGATATGATAATCGGAACAGCTGACCAGAATACCCGTTTCCTTCATTCCGATTTCCTTCACCAGTTTAAAATCCTCCTTACTGGCACGGATCCAGCTGGTTACCTCAGGAAACTGATACCCTCTTTCCATACATTTATATACGGCATCCCTGTCTTTTTTACTGTAGAGAAAAAATTCACTGGCACGGATCATTCCGTTGGGGCCGCCCAATCTATGTAAATAATCAAAAATTGTTACGATCTGCTCTGTGGTATAGGGAGCCCTCGACTGCTGTCCGTCCCTGAAGGTGGTATCTGTGATCCAGATCTCCTCCGGCATATTATGGGGTACGATCCGGTCATTAAAGGGAATTTTAGGAACCTCAGAATAAGGAAACATATTCCGAAAAACATTAGGCTTCTTCACATCATCCAGAATATACATATGCTCTTCAATCTCAAGCAAGTGGTTATTAGGATTCATAAATACCGGTCTGTTCATAAAGATATCTGCATTTTCATTCATTCTATTATCCTCCACTTTTACTCCGATAACTATAATTAGTTAACCGGAAAACACATCTCGTATGATTGTATACAATTATACGAGATGTGTCAATGATGAATAATTACAATTATTTAAGCATTGCTTGAATATCCAACATTCCCCATCCCTGTTTCCCCCAGGGTTCTCCCAGATCCCTGGCAGAATAACAGATCCTTCGTTTGACTTCCCCGGCAGTATAAAAAGGATATTTTTCCCATAATAAGGCAGCTGCACCCGAAACCAAAGGAGCGGCAAAGGAAGTACCGCTTTTAGCTTCATAAGCCTGTTCATAGGTATTTCTTCTTCTGCTCAATTTTGCACTGGCAGCCATGATACGGGTTCCCGGTGCTACAATATCCGGCTTTTTCATTACCTGCGTACTTGGTCCCCTTCCGGAATAACTGGCACATAGGGTTATTCCGGAAGGTCTGTAGTCTCCATCGTGACAGCCTACGGTCAATACCTGTTTTCCCATCCCCAGAGGAGAAATACTTCCCTCCTTCGGTCCCTTATTCCCGGCAGCCACAACCACAAGAATTCCTGCCTGGTGTACCTCTTCCAAAGCTTTTAACAGACGTTTGATCTTATCAGGCTCTACATGCTCTTCAAAACCAACAGAAATATTCAATATCCGGATATTCCACCTTCTTCTCTCTTCCAGAATCCACTTCAAGGCTTCCAGCATCATGTTCGTATCCCCGCCCCCCTCCTTATCCAATACCTTCCCGATAACCAGATTACAGGCGGGAGCAATTCCTCTGAAACGTCCTTCTGATAGAAAACCGCTGCCGGCCAGGCACCCTGCTACATGGGTTCCATGACCGGCATCATCATAAAGCCTTTGTTTTTGATGTATAAAATCCCGAAAAGCCAGAATCCTGCCCTGAAAATCCGGATGGGGAATGATTCCCGTATCCAGAATGGCTACAGTAATATCCTTCCCGCAATAGATACTGACCTCTTTTTCTTCACATCCAAGCTGTGTTCTGACCCGCTGCATCACATACTCCTGTACTTTTTTACAGCATATGCGGCTCATCAGCGATGGTTACTGTTCTGCCTCATCAGAATCATTTGACTGAACACTTTCTCCGGAAGTGACCGGAAGCGAGGAATCCATGAGGATGACTGCATTTCGACCTACCACAATAGTTTTTCCTACTACTCCATCTTCTACGGTATCCAGAGGATCACTCTGGGGAATATAATCCACATTGCTGGGGTGGTTCCGGGCACGGTCAACTGCCGATGTTGTATCGGTGCTCTGGCTGCCATCAGATGTACTTCCAGTATTCTGACTGCTTACACCATTTTTATCAACAGTAGTTACCTGATTATTACCACCCACTACGTATACCTTTCCACCCGATTCAGCATCATTTCCACTGACTGTGGCTGTGTCACCATCCACCACCTGCTCCACCAGAAGGCTGGATGTTTCTACCGTTTTTCCCCAATCATTGGCCTTCCAGTCCTGATAAAAGGTATAGGCCACCGTGCCTGCATTAGCCTGAATGACCAAATTGGAACAGCCATCAAAGGCGGTGGAATGGATATAGCCCACGGAAGAGGAAATTTCCACCTCACCCAAAGAACTACAATTCTCAAAAGCTCTGGTATCTATACTCTTAACTGAATAAGGAATATCGATTTTGGAAAGAGTCTTACAGCCGGAAAATGCATAACCCGAAATTTCTCTCAGGGATGAGCTTAAATTAACCTCCTGCAGATAATCATTTCCCCAAAAAGCATAATTCATAATCTTCGTTACCGAAGAAGGCATACTGAACTTAGCCGTTTTACTTCCTCCGAAATAAGCATAAAGAACAGATTTATTCGTATTATACAGCGCATTTCCCTCAACCACAAACCAGGGATTATCCTTATCCACAGCTACAGAGGTGAGGCTGTCACAGCCGGCAAAGATTCCGGAATCAATCTCCTTCACACTCTCTCCGATAGAAACTCTCTTCAGGGAAGTATTATTACTGAAAGCACCAGATTTAATTTCCTTTACATTATCACCAATGACCACTACAGTCAAAGTAGTGTTCCCTGCAAAAGCTTCTGCTCCAATAACCTTTACCTCAGAAGGAATGGTTATTCTGGTTTCTGTCCCTTTATAACTGATCAGTGTTCCATTGCTGATCTGATAGTCTGTAGTTGCCGCACTGCTTCTTGTACCGGGAAGCCGTGCTAGAAAAAAGAAAACTGTCAGAGTCAGAATAAAAACTGCCAAAAAGATAACACTTGCCGCCCTTTTCATTCTTGCCACTGCTTCATCCTCCATAAACTTTTTTAATTACTTTCCGGCGGACCTTTCGGCCCGCCGGAACTGTTAACACATCTGTATAGCTCTCTTAAGTCAATCTGGTTTTATACTTGGAATCCTTCTTCAGGAATAAGATCATGGAGATGGATGCAAGTCCTATACTTAAGAACCACTTAGGGTGAATACCGTCACCAGTCTTAGGTGTCTGATCCAGAATATCACCGGCCACCAGATTTCCCGTATCCACATAAACTACATAGGGTGAGAAATGAGTTGCGGTAAAGCTCATACAAGGTACACCGTTCATGGTAATAAATTTAACTCCCAGCTTCTCCAGACTATTATTCGAAATTGCTGCAATCTTATTATTGCCCGCATATGCTCTCAACGCATCCGGAATAGGCATGGTAATATTAATTTTCAGACCGGTAGTGTCTGTAATCTTGGTCGTTCCGGTAGAATCATAGAGGCTGATATCCATGGCAGCAAACTTAATGGGAGTCATATCTCCATACGCTGCTTCCAGGGCTGCCAATGCCGCTGCATCTGCCTCAGCACTCTGAGAAATTTTTACAATAAATCCATCAGAGGAGCCGCTTACATATGCTGAAGCCTGATCCGTATCGGAAATACCCGGACGGGTAATGATGATACTGGTCTTATTGTTGGAGGAAGTTCCTGTGGTAGAACTACTTCCTGTGCCACTTCCCGAAGTGGTATTGCTATAGGTTGCCGTTACCTTTGCATTGGCGGACGGCATGGTAATCGTTGTAGAGGAAGAAGTCGAGCTTGCAATGGTTAAACCGGAGGTTGTAGTCGTCCACTTATAAAACTTCTTACCTGCCGGAGGCTCAACTGCAGAAATATTAACCTTTGCTCCTGCCGGATAGCTTCCACTTCCGCTTCCATATTCAACCTCTAATCTATATTGTCCCACATAATTAGCGATGACCGTTGCATCACTGGCAGGCATCACCAGAGTTGTCGATGTCTTTGTGGTGTCCGCAAAAATAACACTTGTATTAGAACTGCTCCAATATCCAAAGGTAGTTCCTGAAGATCCGCCACTGGCTGCAATGTTAACCTTCTGACCTGCCTTATATTTTCCACCGCCTGTACCACCGGTTACGGTCAGTGTGTAAAGTTTGTTGCCATCCTTATCATAATCTCCACTGGTGGAGCCACTTCCAGTTCCTGTGCCAGTGCCTGTTCCAGTTCCTGTGCCACCACTTCCAGCACCTCCACTACCGGTTCCATCACCTGTTCCCCCGGGGAACTGTGTATCCCAGTAATCACTCTCCTTATCGATTTCATATGTAGCATAAATCAAGGTATCTTCCGTGATATCTCGATAGGATTTATCCCAACCGGTAAATTTATATCCTTCACGTACAGGATCTTCTTCCGGTGGTTCAGCACCTTCTCCTTCCTTCACATACTGTACTCCTGTCAGAGCCTGGCCGCCATAATCCAAGAACTGTACCTTATAGGTATTGTCAAGAGGAATCACCTGTACACCTGGCATTCTGGCTGCTGTGTTATAGGCAGCTGAATCCAGATATGCATGTACAATAGGTGTAGTCGTATTTTCAAAAGCATCAGAAGCCAAACTAACTTCACGGCCATAAATACTTACCACTGCCGTATCCATATCTCCAAAGGCTCTATGCCCAATCTCTCTTACATTTTCAGGAAGGATGACCTGAAGGTAACTTTGAGAAGACTCACGGAAGGTATCATCCGGAATCTCTCTAAAGCCGGTGGCACCTGTGAAATCTACAGAAAACAGGTATGGACAATCCATAAAAGCTCCGCTTCCAATTTCTGAAATCGTTGCCAATGCAGGATCCGCCGTTACATTAATAGAATTAACACCATCATTTCCACGGCTTCCCAGCACCTCAATAAGCTCTGTAGAACCATCCGTCTTATTTCCATATAAAATCTTATTCTCAAAAAGGAAATTCGGATTATCCGTACAGTCTACATTATACATGGAGTAACATCCCATAAAGGGTGCATCTCCCACATCCTCCATAGCACTGCCCAGCGTTACTGACTGCAGTCTTTCACAGCTATAGAAAGCTCCGCTCTTGATCCTGTCTTCTTCATTAGTAAAGCTCAGCTTATCCGTATTCGGCAGGGATTTGACAGAAACAAGTGTAACCGTTTCAACACAGTCATCTCCTCGCTCAATCTGCTCATTGGAATCTCCATCCGGAAATTCGTTCGTATTTCCGGAAAACAGGCCATACTGCTTATACTGGTCTGCATATTTCTGTATTTCACTAACTGCAGTAGTGCCAGTCATATATCTGGTAACATTGGTGTTGTTTTTACTTCCTGTATCATTCATCAAACCACTTACATCAATGGACTCAATTCCGGAGAAAAATACAGGATTCAGGCTGGCGTTAACCTGAGCCAGCTCATAAGGCGTCAGATCAACATTTCCTGCATAGTATGCTTCATGCAATGGAACAGTCGGTGCATTAGTACACATCATCGTTAAATCCCGGAAATGAGGATAATGTATAGCTGTTGCGAGTCCTGTCGCTTCATCCAACAACACATAGATATTACTGGGATCCGTACTCTTATACAGAATTCCAACACCTTCTGCCTGATTGGCACGATTTCCAGGCGTCATTGCATACTCAAATGGAGCATACCCCTCTTCAATCACTCCTTCCATGATCAATTGGCTGGAATTGGTTGCAAAAGCATTGTTTCCAATCGCTCCTGCCGGAAAGCTTGAAGGTCCGGCAACGGGTTCTTTAAACACCACAGATACCAATGACTTACACTCTTCAAAGGCACTATCTCCAATAGAGGTAACACCACTACCAATAACAATACTTTCTAACTTAGGACAGTTTTTAAATGCGCTGCTTCCAATAGAGGTTATGCCATCCCCAAGAGTAACCGTTTCCAGTAATGGACAGTCTTCAAATACGGAAGCTCCTATCTCTGTAACAGAATTTCCTATTACTAACTCTTTCAACGCTCCAGAATAATCAGGAGCCCCCGTTCCCTTTCTGATTTCTTCTGTTACACATCCGTCTTCCAGCTTGACAATTTCATATTCGCCAATCTGATCCCGTATGGTCAGTTCACCTCCCGCTTCTCCAGGAACAAGGGCGATCTGCCCTACTGAAGCTGTTTTATTGCCATCATTAGTAATCAATGACAACAGGTAACTGTCACTTTTCACCTCATAATAAGTTACTCCATTCAGCTCATACATATAAGGCACTTCAGCACCGTTACTAATCGTACAGTACCATGTGGAGCTTCTAGGCTTGGCAGGATCCGTTTTGCCAGCAGATAATAAAGCCGGTCCCACTACATAAAATTCTGGATTATCTACCTGGGAATATAATTTGGAGTCATAACTTACATTTACGCAGGTAGAAGGGAATGTTACAAGCGCTAAACTACTACAGCCCTGGAAAGTTCCTACAGGCAGTATAACCTCTTGCAGAGGGCTGCGCCCCAATGCTGCAGGCATGGTTACATTCTGCAAAGCAGTCCTACCTGCCAGAATACAGTCACCAAATTCTGTATATTTTGGTTCAGCATTTGTACTTCCTGTTGCTTTTGTTAAAGGCTCCAGATTCTTAGGGAATACAAAACTTGTACATGTGCCATCATCCAATACACCAAGGGCAAATGCACCTTCCCCAATAGTACTAATGTCATCGTTTTCAAAGTTCTGGTTTGCCAGAGAGGGACAATTATAAAACGCATAGGCCCCGATTTCCACATCAATTGCATTTTCAAATTTTATAGTAGAGAGTTTTGCATTATTGGCAAAGGCACCATAGCCAATCTTCTTTACCGTTCCTGGGAAGGTTATCCCGGTCAGCTTGGTTTGGGAAAAAGCCTCTGTTCCTATCGTCTCCAAGGGGTTTTGTAATACAAGGGTAGTCAGTTCTCCACAACTCTTAAAGGCTCTGTTGCCAATCTCCCTGGCATTTCCCAGTTCAACCCGCTGAACCAGGGAAGCATCCTCAAAGGCACTGTCCCCGATGTATTCAATCTGCTCTGACATTTCAATTGATTTTACGTTATCAACATTATAAAATGCCTTTTCTCCAATTCCTTTTAAAATATATGAATTGGTTGACTGGTATAAAAATCCGTTGTCATCCTGAGAGTATCCCGCAGGTACTTCAGTAGCAGTTAATTTTCTAGGAATATAAATCACATAATATGCCTGATCTAAACTTACAGGTGGATCATCCTGGGTACTGATGGAACCATCTGCCAGTGCCATATGTAAGGTATAGCCTTTTTCTCGTAATGCACCATTATTATATACTTTCTCACAATAGTATTCCAGTCTCTGACTTTCGCTTACCAAATCATTATCGGTAAGCCTTACTGTTACAGGGGTGATTGTCTTTGCGGGATCAGCCTTTTGTTCATCTACTTGTTTTTTTATGGAATCACAGGCAGATTTAAAATACTTAGCATTGTAATAGTCGGTATAATTGTTTTCATTTATAACAATATCTTTAGAACCATCGCCCGTTTTGTAATATTCATCATAGACATTACCTTCCACAAAATTGTAACCAGTATTGATCGTCTGTTTTAAATGGATATTTTCCGTTTTATAGCTCTTATTATAATAATTGATGATAGCTTCATTTCCATTCAGAAGATAAAATTCGAACTGCCACTCATAATACCAGTTCCCATCAATATTCAATAAGGTATAAGCTCTCTTTGTGGCGCCACCCGGCTGGGCCGGATTGTATGTAGACTGCCCTGGTTTACCATTATTGTTCAAATTCACCCCATCATTTACCGTTTCATCCACCGGACTATAGGAGGGTGTTGGCAGGGTTGTCTGCGCAACTGTACCCTGATTTTGGTCAGTCGTCGTATCCGCACTATCTGTAGCTAAAGAATCCGGAAAAGGAATTGCCGCTACAATAATTGCGGAAATCAGAAAAAGGGCACCGAGGGTCCTCCGTACCGATTTGCGCAATCTGTAATTCTTCTTCTTTGTGGTCTTTGTTCCTGGTCTTTTGCTCATTGCAATTTTCTCCTTTGTAAACCTCTAGTTCACTTTTTTTGCCACTACAACAAATCTGCCGTCCGTCTCCGCGTGGTCACAGGTGGACAGGGTAATTAACTTGTCTCCATAGGTTGCAGTAACTCCCGTATCGTACAAAGAGATATTTGCCATCTCTCGCATGGTAGCATCAAACTCCTCCGGGGTCGCCGCTTCAAAAAACTGATAGTATTTAAAAACGATATCCTCTTCATTATACACCTTTGAGCGGAAAACGTACATCACCTGATAGATTCCTTCTTCGTAAATCGTATCAAATTGAATCGTCTTGTGCTTTTCGTAATAGTCCTTACTGCTGTATTTATCCAGAGAACCAAACATCTTGCCGGACTTCATATGATGTCC
>JAFSIS010000057.1 GCA_017439665.1 Lachnospiraceae bacterium | reverse complement strand
TGAATGCACTTCCGGCATTGTTGAAAACGCAACTCCAAGCCGCTTAAGATCTGAATATTGACAATTGAATAACTGCCAGGTATTGAATTTTCAAGGTGCATAGCTAAAATTTAAGTGCGAAGTTTGAGTTAGTATATCATACTTCCCAAAAGATTACTAGAAATTACTACTAAATAAAACAGAAAATTTGACACAAAAAATGCAGGTAAATCAATACCTGCAGCTACTTTTTCTAATATTCAACTGTCAAACTCCCGTTTTGACCCCAGCATCCTTTTTATTCCTTCAATATCCCAATATTGATAAAAATTTATCAAGTTGTATTTTTTAAAAAACAAATAACTTGAAGAAGGGAAAAAATTGTAGTATAATCTATCCGTTAATTTGTGAAATGTTGGAGAGATAGATAAATAAATGGAAGTTTTACATACGATAAAAGAGTTTATTGTGGAAACAGCGGCACATCCCGTACTTCTATTCCTTTCTGCTTTTGTATTTTCCTGGAATTGTTTGAATACGCTGATTCGACTTTCCTATAAGAAAAATAAGGGGACGGTCTGGATTTTCCTGTTTTCTGTGATCAATGCCGGGATAGTTGTACTCTGGAGTTTTAATGAGGTTACTCCGCATCCTTTTGCGCTGGTGATCGTTCCGGCCGTTTTGATCTTGAATCTGATCCTGTTAACGAAGGATACCTGGTGGGCTTATTTGAACTATTTTTTTCTGACTCTTCTGGATGAATTTTCCCTCTATGGTATATCCAGTGCTTTGGTGACCATAGTTTTTCAGAATCCCTGGCCCATTGGAAGTCAGGAGCACAGGCGGGTTCTTCTGGTGATGACTTTTGTTATGGCCAGTGGGATTTTTATTATGATTCCCCGGTCCAAGGCAGTGTCAGTTACAGAACAGTCTGCCCTTTTTCATTCCAGGGAGAAGGGAAAGATTCTCTTTGGAAGCATTGTAGGAACCAGTGTGGTTCTTTTGACATCGGCGTTGTTTATTTTGAATCTGATTTATGATGACACCTTGCCAAGACATGCTCATGTAATGATCAATGCAGATTTATTTTTAAAGAATTCATTGATTTTGATCTTCAGTTTTCTGATCATTATGTTCCATGTATGGCAGGATCGTAAGCAGCAGGAGATGGTGGCCATCGATTCGGAGCTGAAAAAAGAACGGCAATTCAGGGAAAACAGCCAGGAGGATGCTATTTTACGGTTTTGCTTTGATCTTTCTTTGGGAGAGATTACAGAGGGGGAATGGTTCTTCAAAGATCTGGAAGAGGAGTATGACCGGGACGCTGCTTCTGTTCTGAATGATTTCAGGGAAAATGGAATATGTCAGGATGATCAGGCCAGATTCATTCCCCTTAGGGAATTGGAAGAGTATCGTGAAAAACTGGAAGTTCCTTTCTACACATTCAACGTAAGGTTATCGGTGGATTATCTGATGTGCCGGATGAATCTTCAGGAACGGGTCAGCGAGTATTTGAAGGAACTGGATAAGGAATGGCTGTGGACCAAGGTTCAGATTACCATAGTGGAGGATGAAGAGAGTGGAGATATTCTCTGCCATCTTTCCTTTACCGATATTGATGCGGAAATGACCCAGTCGGAAAATCTGCTCCAGGAGGCGACGACGGATGCGCTGACAGGAGTATATAACCGTTCCAGCATGGAGAAAGCCATGATGGAGCTTTTCCAGACCAGCAGGGTGACAGGGGCATTTTTCATGATTGACATGGACCATTTTAAAAGTGTCAATGATACCCTTGGTCATCCGAAGGGGGATAAGGTTCTTCAGGAAACGGCGGAAATTCTCCGTACCGTATTCAGGGGAAGGGATATTATCTGTCGTTTGGGTGGAGATGAATTTTGTGTTTTTGCCTCCAGGTTTACGGATGTCGAGTTAATTTGTCAAAGATGTGAAGAATTAAACGCAAGGGGACGAATCGATCAGTATTCAGAGGATGGGAGCAAGAAGGTACATACCTCCTTCAGTGTGGGAATTGCTATTTGTAATGAGGAAATGCCGGCAGACAGTTATGAGGAATTATACGGAAGGGCCGATCTGGCTCTTTATGAGGCAAAAAAGGCCGGAAGGGATACCTATAGAATTTACTCCAAAGAAATGGAAGATGCTTAAAATAGGCCTTGATTTTCAAGGATTTCAGTGCTATACTGGGTTTAATCTAATAATACTTATCATTAGAGTGGACTTGCGGTCCACTCTTTTTACGTGTAAACGTAAGACAAAAAACAAAACTGAATAGAGAAAGGAAAAGGTGACAGAATGTCCAGAAAAGAGGCATATGAAACCAAGACGGAACAGCTGCTGGCTCCTATCGCAGAGACTTTCGGGGTAGAAATCTACGATGTGGAATATGTAAAGGAAGGCAGTGACTGGTATTTAAGGGCTTATATCGATAAGGAAGCAGGTGTAAATATTGTGGACTGTGAGAATGTAAGCCGTGCATTATCCCAGAAGCTGGATGAGACGGATTTTATCGAAGATGCGTACATTCTGGAGGTAAGCAGTCCGGGATTGGGACGGACACTGAAAAAGGAAAAGCATTTTGCAAAGTCCATGGGGGAGGAGGTAGAACTGCGAACCTATAGGCCCATAGATAAATGCAAGGAGTTCATTGGAATATTGAAGGACTACCAAAACGGAGATGTGACCATTCTGGTAGGGGAAGAAGAGAAGACATTTTCAAAGGCAGATATAGCTCTGGTAAGATTGACCTTTGATTTTTGACCACTATTTAGGAAATCCAAAGGGATTTCGAGCTTGTCCTGAATAGTGATAAATGTGAAAAAGATTGCCTGGAGGCGGAATGAGAGGACAAAATGAACAAAGAATTATTAGAAGCGTTGGATGTGCTGGAAAAAGAAAAAGAAATCAGTAAGGAGACTCTGTTTGAGGCCATTGAAAACTCCCTGTTGACAGCCTGTAAAAATCATTTTGGCAAAGCAGATAATATCAAGGTGGAAATTAACAGGGAAACCTGTGACTTCCTCTGTTATGCCGAAAAAGAGGTTGTGGAAACAGCTGAAGAAGTGGAGGATGACCTGCTGCAGATCTGCCTGGAAGAGGCCTTGAAGCATTCCAAAAAAGCAAAAGTGGGTGAAATTCTGAATGTGGAGATCAAGTCTAAGGAATTTGGACGAATTGCTACACAGAATGCAAAAAATGTGATCCTTCAAAAAATCCGTGAAGAGGAAAGAAGTGTAATCTATAATCAGTATTTTGAAAAAGAGAAGGATGTGGTAACCGGTATCGTTCAGCGATATGTGGGAAGAAACATCAGTGTAAACCTGGGGAAGGCAGATGCTATCCTGACGGAAAGTGAGCAGGTGGAGGGAGAGGTATTCCGGCCTACAGAGCGGATAAAGGTATATATTCTGGAAGTGAAAAATACCACCAAGGGTCCCAGGATCCTGGTAAGCCGAACCCATCCTGAGTTGGTAAAACGTCTTTTTGAATCTGAGGTGACCGAGATTAAGGACGGTACAGTGGAAATTAAGAGCATTGCCAGAGAGGCAGGCAGCAGAAGTAAGATTGCCGTGTGGAGCAACAATCCGGATGTGGATGCGGTAGGAGCCTGTGTAGGGCAGAGCGGTGCCAGAGTAAACTCCATTGTGGAAGAGTTAAGGGGAGAAAAGATCGATATCGTGAACTGGGATGAAAATCCCGGAAATCTGATCCAGAATGCTCTGTCTCCGGCTAAGATCGTTGCTGTGTTCGCGGATCCTGACGAGAAGACTGCAAAGGTGGTCGTACCCGATTATCAGCTGTCACTGGCTATCGGTAAATCCGGACAGAATGCCAGACTGGCGGCCAGACTGACCGGATATAAGATTGATATCAAGAGTGAGACCCAGGCTAAGGATACTCCGGGCTTCCGTTACGAAGACTACATCGACGAATATGAAGATGAGTACGATGAAGATTATGAAGGCGGTTATGAGGAAGATTACGAAGAAGGTTACGAAGCCGAAGATCAGGAAGAAGTTGAAGAATAAACTGATCAATAACAGGATAACAGGAATATAGTTTCTTCCTGATGAATATAAGGAGAAGATGTGGTATGAACAAAAAGATTCCCATGAGGCAGTGTATAGGATGCGGACAGATGAAGAATAAAAAAGAAATGATGCGTATTCTTAAGCCTCAGGAAGGCCCTGTTCTTCTCGATGTAACCGGTAAAAAAAATGGAAGAGGCGCTTATCTTTGCCGAAATGCAGATTGTCTGAAGAAGGCGGTTAAGAGTAAAGGTTTGGAGCGGTCTTTCAAGATGAGTATTCCAACAGAAGTTTATGATCATCTGACAGAGGAGTTTGCTAAAATTGAATCAGAATAAGATTTTTTCCCTTTTAGGGCTGGCTACCAGATCAAGGAACCTGGTAAGTGGTGAGTTTATGACGGAAACAAAGGTGAAGCGTGGAGAAGCCAGGCTGGTGATCGTCGGAGAAGATGCCTCCGCGAATACCAAAAAAATGTTTACGAATATGTGTGACTTCTACCATGTTCCCCTCTTTATCTACGGGACCAAGGAGGAGTTGGGGCATGCCATGGGAAAAGAAATGAGGGCATCTCTGGCAGTAACAGATGAAGGTTTTGCCCAGTCGATCAAAAAAATGTTGGAAGAGGAACGGAGGTAGTTTAGTAGAATGGCTAAATTTAGAGTATATGAACTTGCAAAAGAATTAGATACGCAGAGTAAGGAAATTCTGGCTTTTTTACAGGAAAAAGGAATCGAGGCAAAATCAGCCCAGAGCTCTGTGGATGAAGAAGTGGCAGGAATGATCAGGGGCCGTTTCGGTAAGAGTAAGGCAGAGGAGAAGCCGGTTAAGGAAGAGAAGCCGGCAGAGGTGATGAAGGAGCAGAAAACGGTAAAAGAAGGGGAAAGTGGTAGTAACAGACCGGTAGCAGAGGCTCCAAAAGCTGCCCATCCCAAGAAAAAGAAAAATATTATTTTTGTCAGCAATCCTCAGAACAGTAAGATGCCCGGAGGACAGAGAGGTCCGATGAATAACCGCGGGCCCAAGGCAAAACCGGAGTCGGAGCAGGCGCCTAAGGCACCGGCACCCAAGCCCATTAAGCTGGGGCCTAACCAGATGATCAATAAATCTACCGGTAAGGTGATGGAGATGCTTCCTCCCAGAAAGCCGGAACCTGCACCGGAGGCAAATGCCAATCAGGAAGAAAGAAGAGAAAGCAGACATTTCAGTGCAAGAGGTCAGCAGGGAAGCCGTAGTGGAGATAGAAATCAGCCCAGAGGAGGCCAGAATGAAGAACGCAGAGGAAATGACCGCTTTGGAAACAGACAGGGTGGACAGGGACGTCCCCAGTCGGGAAATGATCGTCAGAATACTGCAGGGGGCAGAGGCACTTATCAGGGTGCTGGCGGTAATCAAGGTGGTGGCCGCGGCATGGGAAGTGGCGACCGTCCTCAGGGAAGAGCTGCGGGACAGGACAATCGATTCCAGGGTAAAAAGGAGAATAAAGGCTTTACTCAGGAAGCACCCATGATGCAGAGTGACAAGCATCGTGATGACGCAAGAAGGCAGAATCAGTCTAAGGATAAGCGCTCCAAGAAGGATGCACTTTATGAAGATAAAGAGCAGCAGATGAAGAATAAGAATAAGGCAGGACGGTTTATCAAGCCTGAACCCAAGGCTGCCCAACCGGTTGAACAGATCAAGGTGATCACTCTGCCTGAAACACTTACCATTAAAGAGCTGGCAGATAAAATGAAGCTGCAGCCCGCTGTGATCATTAAAAAACTGTTCCTGCAGGGCAAGGTGGTAACCGTTAATCAGGAGATTTCCTTTGAGGATGCGGAAAATATCGCCATTGAATTCGATATCATGTGTGAACAGGAAGTTAAGGTGGATGTGATCGAAGAGCTTCTGAAGGAGGAAGAGGATGCAGAAGAGACTCTGGTAAGCAGAGCCCCTGTTATCTGTGTAATGGGACACGTTGACCACGGAAAAACCTCCCTTCTGGATGCTATTCGTAAGACCAATGTAACGGATCGGGAGGCCGGTGGTATTACCCAGCATATCGGTGCCTACAGCGTAAATGTCAGCGGAAGAAAGATCACCTTCCTGGATACACCCGGACATGAGGCCTTCACTGCCATGCGTATGCGTGGTGCAAATGCTACGGATATTGCTATCCTTGTAGTGGCTGCAGATGATGGCGTTATGCCTCAGACTGTGGAAGCGATCAATCATGCAAAGGCGGCAGGAAGTGAGATCATCGTTGCCGTAAATAAGATTGATAAACCTAATGCCAATATTGACAGAGTTAAGCAGGAGCTGTCCGAATATGAGCTGATTCCCGAGGATTGGGGCGGAAGTACCATTTTTGCTCCCGTTTCTGCAAAAGCAGGAACCGGAATTCAGGAGCTTTTGGAAATGATTCTGCTGACCGCGGATATTTTAGAGTTAAAGGCTAATCCTAAGAGAAGGGCAAGAGGTCTGGTCATCGAAGCCGAGCCGGATAAGGGACGGGGACCTGTGGCTACCATTCTGGTGCAGAAGGGTACTCTTAAGGTGGGAGATTTTATTTCTGCAGGAGCCAGTCATGGTAAAGTAAGAGCCATGATCGATGACAAGGGCAGAAGAGTGAAGGAGGCAGGACCTTCCACACCGGTAGAGATCCTGGGCTTAAGCGATGTGCCCAATGCGGGAGAGGTATTCCTTGCCCATGACAGTGATAAAACCGCAAAATCCTATGCAGAAACCTTTGTGGCCCAGCATAAGGAGAAGAAATTGGAAGAAACCAGAAGCAAGATGTCTCTGGATGATCTCTTCAGCCAGATTCAGGAAGGTAATCTGAAGGAGCTGAACCTGATCGTCAAAGCAGACGTACAGGGAAGTGTGGAAGCAGTAAAGCAGTCCCTGATGAAGCTTTCCAACGAAGAGGTAGTGGTAAAATGTATCCATGGTGGTGTGGGTGCCATCAACGAATCCGATGTTACCCTGGCAGCCACCTCCTCAGCCATCATTATCGGCTTTAACGTTCGTCCTGATGCCACAGCCAAGGCTACGGCAGAGCAGGAGGGTGTGGATATCCGTCTGTATAAAGTAATCTACCAGGCGATTGAGGATATTGAGGCAGCCATGAAGGGTATGCTGGATCCTGTATTCGAGGAAAAGGTGATCGGGCATGCAGAGGTGCGCCAGATCTTCAAGGCTTCCCAGATCGGAAATATTGCCGGTTCCTATGTTCTGGACGGTATCTTCCAGAGGGGCTGCAAGGTAAGAATTTCCCGTCAGGGTGAGCAGATCTTCGAAGGTAATCTGGCCAGCCTGAAGCGGTTTAAAGATGATGTGAAAGAAGTAAAAGCAGGCTTTGAATGCGGTCTGGTATTTGAGGGCTTTGATCAGATGCAGGAGCTGGATATTGTAGAAAGCTACATTATGGTGGAAGTGCCTCGCTAAAATATACTGCATTTTGCAGTAGAAAGTGAAAAAATATGCGTAAAAACAGTATTAAAAATACAAGAGTTAACCAGGAGGTTCAACGTACACTGGCGGAAATTATCCGGGGAGAGATCAAAGACCCCCGGATTCATCCGCTGACCAGTGTGGTTTCCGTGGAAGTGGCCCCTGATCTGAAGCACTGCAAGGTCTATATCAGTGTCCTTGGAGATGAGGAGGCACAAAAAAATACCCTTGCAGGCTTAAAAAGTGCGGAAGGATTTATGAAAAATCAATTGGCAAAGACCATAAATCTGCGTAATACACCCCGGCTGCAGTTTGTTATGGATCAGTCCATTGCCTATGGGGTGGATATGTCCAGAAAAATTGATGAGGTGGTAAAGGAGATTAAGGAGCGTGAGGAAGACCATGAGTAGACTGGAAGAGCTGGTAAAGGCAGCCGGATCCGTCGCCATAAGTGGTCATGTACGGCCTGACGGTGACTGTATAGGTTCCGTGATGGCAATTTATCAGTATTTAAAAAGGAATATGCCTCACCTTCAGGTCCGGGTGTTTCTGGAAAAACCGGCGCCCGAATTCTCCTGTATAGAAGGGATTGAAGAAATCGATTCTCTGATGGAGGATGAAAAGGAATATGATGTGTTTCTGATCATGGACTGTTCCATGGACAGGGTCGGAGCGGCACTTCCCATTGCTGAACGGGCAAAAACAAGAATCAATATTGACCATCATATCAGCAACAGCGGAACCGGAGATATCAATATTCTTAAGCCAAAAGCCAGTTCTACCTGTGAAGTGGTTTTTGACCTGCTGGAGCCGGCTAAGATGGATGCTGAAATTGCGAAATCTCTTTATCTGGGCATGATACATGACACAGGAGTATTCAAATATTCCAATACTTCTCCCGAGACCCTGCGCATTGCTGCGGAATTGATCAGCTTTGGATTTGACTTTTCCAAGCTGATTGATGAGACCTTTTATGAAAAAACTGATGCGCAGAACCGGATCATGGGTAAGGCTCTTCTGAACAGCAGAAGATTATTAAATAACAAGTGTATTGTCAGTGTGGTGGATGGTCATCTGATGGAAGAATACGGTGTGGGTCCTAAGGATCTGGATGGCATTATCAGCCAGCTGAGGATCACCAAAGGGGTGGAATGTGCACTTTTTCTCTACCAGACTCAGGGAGAGGAATATAAGGTCAGCATGCGTTCCAACAGCTATGTCAATGTGGCAGAGATTGCTTCCTCCTTCGGGGGAGGAGGACATATCCGGGCAGCAGGATGCACCATGTCCGGCAGTCCGGATCAGATCATCGATCGTCTGGCAGAACGGATCGCAGTGCAGCTGTAAGGCTGTAGCTGGCAGGAACTGACTGGCAGACAGAAGAAAGAACAGAGTGGTAAATGGTGATAAACGGCGTACTTAATATTTATAAACCGCGGGGCTTTACCTCCCATGATGTAGTGGCTAAGCTTCGTGGAATGTTAAAACAAAAAAAGATTGGACATACAGGGACTCTGGATCCGGAAGCGATAGGAGTCCTGCCTGTTTGTCTGGGGAATGCTACCCGTGCCTGTGATATGCTTACCGATAAGGATAAGGAATACGTGGCAGTGGTTCGTCTGGGGGTCACTACGGATACACAGGATATGACCGGTCAGATCCTTCAGGAAAAAGACGTTATGGTCACAGCAGAAGAGGTAAGGACAGCAGTGGAAGGTTTTTTAGGAGATTACGACCAGGTGCCGCCCATGTATTCTGCCCTGAAGGTGAATGGAAAAAAGCTGTACGAGCTGGCCAGGGAAGGAAAAGAAGTAGAGCGTAAAGCAAGAAGGATCCATATCTATGAGATCGAGATCCTTAAGATGGAGCTGCCCGGACTGACCCTTCGGGTAAACTGCTCCAAAGGAACCTATATCCGTACCCTTTGCCATGACCTGGGAGAGAAACTGGGATGTGGTGCAGCCATGGAATCACTGGAGCGTACCCGTTCAGGGAGTTTCATGAAGGAGGAAGCCATTACCCTTCAGGAATTGGAAGACAGAGTAAGGGAAGAAGGGGAACAGGGAAAGGAGGTCAGCCTGGAGGGAATATTAATTCCTACGGAGGAGCTGTTTAAGGACTATCCGGTACTTAAGCTGGCCCCGGGACTTCAGCGGCTGATTGAAAACGGCAATTCCTTCGAGGAGAGTGCGCTTCTGCCGGGCCTGCAAAAAAAGGAACGAAGGGATCAAAGCCGTTATCGGGTATATGGAAAAAACGATGTATTTATGGGAATTTACGAATATAGAAAAAAAGAGGGCAGGTTCTGTCCTTTCAAAATGTTTATCAGCAGGTAGCTGAAAATATAAGGATAAAGAAAATATTTGCAGGCTGCCTATGGAGAGAATATGCGTATAATTGCAGATACAACAGATTTTAAACTGCTGATTCCCACAGCAGTAACCCTGGGGAAGTTTGACGGGCTGCACCGGGGACACAGGGAATTATTGAAAAAGATCATCGCGGCAAAGGAAAGAGGGCTGACCAGTGTGGTCTTTACCTTCGATCCGCCCCCCGAGGTTCTTTTCGGCAGAAGGGATCGGAAGGAACTGACGACCAAAGAGGAAAAGCGGAAGATATTTGAAAAAATGGGAATTGATATCCTGATCGAATATCCTCTGAATCAGGCTACAGCTGCAATAGAAGCTACAGCCTTCGTTAAAGAAATTCTGGTAAATCGGATGCAGATGGCCTATCTGGCAGCCGGTTATGATGTGTCTTTCGGGCATAAAGGAGCCGGAAATGCGGATCTTTTGCGGAAATTATCCAATGAACTGCCTTTTCAGGCAGATATAATGGATAAGATCAGGGATCATGGAAGAGAGATCAGCTCTACCTATGTCCGTGAGGAAGTAGAAAAGGGAAATATGGAGCAGGTAGAGGAGCTTTTGGGAGAACCCTATTCCATCATCGGAGAGATCATGCATGGGGCCAAGCTGGGACGCACCATCGGAATGCCTACCATTAATATTTTGCCCCAGAAGGAGAAGCTCCTTCCCCCAAAGGGAGTATATTTTTCCCATACCTCTATAGGAGGAAAGGAGTACAGAAGTATAACGAATATCGGAAACAAGCCCACCGTCAGCAATGAAAATCAGATCGGTGTGGAAACATATATCTATGAGTTTGATCAGGAAGTATACGGAAAGACGGCAGTGGTTAAGCTGTTGAAATTCAAACGGCCGGAAATGCGTTTTTCCGGACTGGAGGAGTTGAAGGCCCGTATGATGCAGGATATCAACGAGGGAAGGGAGTTTCATATGTAGTATTGTAACTTTTTGTTTACAACAGACAGGGCTTGTGTTACACTATAGCAGTATGAGATTAAGCTTATGCCCAGTATGAGGAAACTCCGTCCCATACCTGGTATACAGCGTTTTTAAGAATAAGGAGGATATGATACAATGATCTCTAAAGAGAAGAAAACCGCCATTATGAAGGAATATGCAAGATTTGAAGGTGATACCGGTTCACCGGAGGTTCAGATCGCTGTTTTAACAGCAAGAATCGCTGAGCTTACCGAGCATTTAAAGGAGAACCAGAAGGATCATCATTCCAGAAGAGGTCTTCTGAAGATGGTTGGTAAAAGACGTGGTTTATTAGACTATTTAAAGAAAAAAGATATCGAAGGATATCGTGCACTGATTGAGAAACTGGGTATCAGAAAGTAATCAGTAAAGTGAATGACGGGACTGTCTTACATTCAGGCAGTCCCTGTTTTTACATCTGCAGTGCAGACCGGTAACCCGTCCGACAGGAAGGACCATACCGAGACCACTGATAAGCACAGTCCTCTCAGACTGTTTTTATCAGTAGTTTCGGGCCTTTCTTTCGGATAAATATAGAGAAGAAAAAGGAGAAACCCATGTACAAGACTTTTACAATGGAACTGGCGGGACGTACCTTAAGCGTGGATATCAACCGTGTAGGTAAGCAGGCCAATGGATGTGCGTTTATGCACTATGGAGAAACTACAGTACTTTGTACCGCAACGGCTTCTGAGAAGCCCAGAGACGGTATCGACTTCTTTCCCTTAAGTGTGGAATATGAGGAGAAGCTTTATTCCGTAGGAAAAATTCCCGGAGGATTCAATAAAAGAGAGGGAAAGCCCAGCGAGAATGCAATTCTGACCAGCCGTGTTATCGACCGGCCTATGCGCCCTCTTTTTCCCAAGGACTATCGTAATGATGTTACCTTAAATAACCTGGTAATGAGTGTGGATCCGGAGTGCCGTCCCGAGCTGGTTGCCATGCTGGGAAGTGCCATCGCTGCTTCCATTTCCGATATTCCTTTCCATGGACCCTGCGCCACTACCCAGATTGGCATGGTGGATGGAGAATTTATTGTGAATCCTTCTCAGGAGCAGTGGAGAAAAGGGGATCTGAACCTGACCGTTGCTTCCACCAGTGAAAAGGTGATCATGATCGAAGCAGGTGCCAATGAGATACCGGAGGCAAAGATGATCGAGGCTATTTATATGGCACACGAGATCAATCAGACCATTATCGCTTTCATCAATAAGATGGTAGAAGAGGTGGGTAAGCCTAAACACAGCTATACCAGCTGCGCTATTCCGGAGGAACTGTTTGCTGCCATAAAAGAAGTGGTACCTCCGGCAGAGATGGAAGTGGCTGTATTTACGGATGAAAAGCAGGTGAGAGAAGAAAATATCCGGGCTATCCGGGAGAAGCTGGAAGCAGCTTTTGCCGACAAAGAGGACTGGCTCCCTATGGTAGGAGAGGCTCTTTATCAGTACCAGAAAAAGACGGTCAGAAAGATGATCTTAAAGGATCACAAACGTCCCGACGGCCGTGAGATCACCCAGATCCGCCCTCTGGCAGCAGAGGTGGACCTGATTCCCCGGGTACATGGTTCTGCCATGTTTACCAGAGGACAGACCCAGATCTGTACCGTGACTACTCTGGCACCTCTTTCCGAGATGCAGAGGATCGACGGTCTGGATGTCAATGAAACCAATAAGCGTTATATGCATCATTATAATTTCCCTTCCTATTCTGTAGGAGAGACCAAGCCTTCCAGAGGACCCGGACGTAGAGAGATTGGTCACGGTGCCCTGGCAGAGAAGGCACTGGTACCGGTACTGCCCAGCGAAGAAGAATTCCCTTATGCTATTCGTACCGTATCCGAGACCTTTGAATCCAACGGTTCTACCTCTCAGGCCTCCGTATGTGCATCCTCTCTCTCCCTGATGGCAGCAGGTGTACCTATTAAGAAGGCAGTTGCCGGTATTTCCTGTGGTCTGGTAACAGGAGACACAGATGATGACTATATCGTGCTGACAGATATCCAGGGACTGGAAGACTTCTTTGGCGATATGGACTTCAAGGTGGCCGGTACTCATGAGGGTATTACTGCTATTCAGATGGATATCAAGATCCATGGTCTTACCAGACCTATCGTGGAAGAGGCAATCAGGAGGACCAAGGAAGCAAGAACCTATATTCTGAATGAGATCATGAATCCCTGTATTGCGGCTCCCCGACCTGAGGTTGGTCCCTATGCACCCAAGATCATTTCCATCCAGATCGATCCGGAAAAGATCGGAGATGTGGTTGGACAGCGCGGTAAGACCATCAACGAGATCATTGCCCGTACCGGCGTGAAGATTGATATTACCGATGATGGAAATGTTTCCGTATGCGGAACCGATGCAGCCATGATGGATCAGGCTGTTGAAATGATCAGGATTATTACCACTGACTTTGAAGAAGGACAGATTTTCAAGGGAAAAGTAGTAAGTATTAAAGAATTCGGTGCATTTATCGAGTTTGCACCGGGTAAAGAGGGAATGGTACACATTTCCAAAATCTGTAAGGAAAGAATCAACCATGTAGAAGATGTGCTGACTCTGGGTGACAAGGTAACCGTTGTCTGCCTGGGTAAGGACAAGATGGGAAGAATCAGCTTTTCCATGAAGGATGTAGCACAAAGATAAATGAGATAAGTCAAAAAGGCCTGACTCCTGCGGGAGCCGGGCCTTTTTGCTGCCTTGAACTCTTTTTTTGTTGATTCTGAAGGTTGAAAAAACTTTATCCGGAAGGAATATCCAAAGCTGGTTTTCAATATACATAGTGAAAGAGGAGATGAATCATGAAACAAAATGCAGAGTTGATCAAATACTTTCCTCTCGGAGTGAGAGGATTTTGGCAGAATGTACTTAAAGAGCATGAAAAAGTGGAAGAGATTCGGATAAGGGCAGACAAGCCTATGATGCTTAAGGGGAATGGAAAGGAGTGGTACGCAGATAAACAGGGACAGTGGGTGAAAGAAATAAAAGAGGCCTATTCCCCTGGTTTTGGAGAAATTCAGGAGCTGGTAGATTACTGGTGCAAGGATTCCCGCTATGCCTACCAGAAGGAATTAAAAAATGGATTTCTGACCATATCGGGAGGACACAGGATAGGGATATGCGGGGAGACCGTTTTGGATGCGGAAGGGAAGATCCAGACGATCAAAAATATTTCCAGTCTGAATATTCGCTTTGCCCGTCAGTGCAGACAGGCAGGAGAGAGGATACTGCCCTGTCTGTATGAAAAAAATATTCTTCAAAATACCCTGATCCTTTCACCGCCGGGGGCCGGAAAAACTACTCTCCTCAGAGACTTGGTCCGACGGGTATCTGACGGAAATGAGTTTTCTGAGGGAAAGGTAGTAGGGCTGGTGGATGAAAGAGGAGAGCTGGCAGCCTCTTACCAGGGAATTCCCCAGCTGGATATAGGTTTAAGAACAGATGTTATGGATGGATGTTCAAAGGAGGAAGGGATGATACGCCTGTTAAGAAGTATGGGGCCACAGGTGATTGCCGTGGATGAACTGGGCAGTATGAAGGAAATAAAAGCACTTTTTAAACTATCGGGCTGTGGCTGCAGTATTCTGGCAACCATGCATGGGAGAAGCCTGGAAGAAATGGGAAGAAAAAGAATGCTGAAAAGCCTGTGGAAAGAAAAAATTTTTACCAGAGTATTGCTTCTTGGGCGGGAGGAAGGAAGGTTTTACAGTCGTATCTATAAAGAAGCGGATTTACCTGACTGGAGTACAAGCCATTAGGAGGAAAAAACTTTGTTGGATCTGCTGGGAAGCATATTGATCATTGGAGGAATGACCGGATTGGGTATTCTGTATCTGGAAAAAGAACGACAGCAAATGGGGGAGCTGGAGCAGTTTTCCTATTTATTCAGACTTCTAAAAAGTGAGATCAGCTTTAAGAAGCAGCCCCTCCCCTTTGCCTGTAGGTGTGCAGGAGAAAAAATAAAAGGGGAAAAAGGGAGAATACTTAAGGAAATTGCCGGAGAAATGGATGGTGGCAGTGGAAGAAGCTTTTCACAGCTGTGGAAGGAGAAATGGGGTTCTTTTTTACAGACCTCCTGCCTGACCTGTGAGGAGCAGCAAAGGGTAGTGGATTTTTCTGCCTTTGTAGGCTACGAAGAAGAAAGTATGCAGGAAAATATGATGGAACATCAGATAGAAGAATTTCGCCGCCTGGCAGAAAGAAAAAGGGAAGAACTGGAGAAAAAGAAAAGAGTGGTTATGCTGCTTTGCTCCTGTATAGGGATTCTTTTCGTCCTGATTCTTTTGTGAAAAGGAGTTGTCCATGGAGGTTGGTTTAATATTTAAAATAGCGGCAGTAGGAATTCTGGTGACGATACTCGGACAGGTTTTGAAATACAGCGGAAGAGAAGAGCATGCTTTTTTGATTTCACTTGCAGGGCTGATTCTGGTGCTTTCCTGGATTCTTCCCTATATTTACAGTCTGTTTGAATCCATACAGGGGCTTTTCCAATTATAGGGAGTGTGAAAATATCACCTGTTTTTTTGGATAAATGCTAAGAAAGAGAGGAGCAGCAGATGGATATGATGCAGATTGCTGTAATTGCAGTTTTTGGAATAATATCAGCTGTTATCTTAAAAAACTATAAACCGGAATTCGGTATGCTGTTCATTATTGTTCTTTCTTTTTTTCTTCTGGGCAGAGGAATTCTGCTTTTGGATGGGATCAGGGAGCAGCTGGAGGTGATCCAGTCCTTTTATCTGGAAAACCGGTATTACTACAAAATTCTCTTTAAAATTATCGGGATTACCTATCTGTGTGAATTTGCCTCCGGAATCTGTAAGGATGCAGGATATCAGTCCATATCTTCGCAGGTAGAGCTTTTGGGGAAATTAATGATCCTGGTATCGGCTATGCCCGTTCTGATCACCATTATTGAAACTCTCTGGAAGTATGAGATTTAATGGAGAGAAAGAGGAGGAAAAAATGGAGCTGACTGAGGTATATGAAACACTGGGCTGGAAGGAACTGGAGGAACAGCTTAACCTCTTATATCCCCAGTGGAATCTTTCTTTTTTTGAACTGATCAGGATGATCATCAAGGGACAGGCTAAAGAAGCCTTTGGGCAGCTTTTGGAGGAAGCTGGAAGGAATTTTTCATTGGAATGGGGGAGCTGGAAAAATATTATCATTACAATAGCGGTTGTTATTTTGATTTCGGCAGTCTTTTCTGCCTTTAAAGATGCCTTCCATAATCAACAGATCGCAGATATTGCTTTTTATATTAATTATTTAATCCTGATTATTTTACATACCCGGATATTTCAGTACATTCTTGCCACTGGAGAAGCTATGCTGATTCAGATAGAGGAATTTATGAGGCTTTTTTTTCCGGCTTATTTTATGGCATTGGGAATGGCTGCAGGAGCAGCCACAGGGAGTCTCTATTATCAGCTGGCCTGTCTGGTAATCTACGGAGTGGAGCTGGTACTGAAGGCAGTTCTTCTTCCGGCCATCAGTGGTTATATGCTGTTTTCCATTATGAACGGAATCTGGGAAGAGGACAGGCTGGAGCTGCTTCTGGAGCTTTGGAAAAAAGGGATAAAAAATCTGCTGAAGCTGCTTTTGGGGATACTGACAGGGGCCGGAGTGGTCCAGTCCATGATCACACCTATCATTGAAAGGATCAAGGGAGAAGGAATCTACAAGGCGGCAGAAGCCATACCGGGTGTGGGAGAGCTGACGGAAGGAGCCATGCGGATATGGCTGGGAAGTGCGGTGCTGATCAAAAACAGCGTGGGAATAGCGGGCTGTATACTGCTGGCTGGAGCGATCCTTATTCCCTTGCTGAAAATTGTAGCAACAGGCTGTATGCTGAAGCTGATCGCGGCTTTGCTGGGGGTGGTTGGCGATAAAAGAATGATCCGTTTTACCAATGGAACAGGGGAAGGAATATTCCTTATTCTACAAACGATAACATATGGAATCTTATTTTTTGTGGTTCTTATTGCTATTACAGCTTATACTACAAACGGAGGATTTTAAGGTGACAGAGATCTTTACCGATCTGGCAAAGCGGATGGTGATTTTTTTGATCGCAGGCCAGACCTTTCTCCATTTCGGGATGGGGAAGCCTTATGAGCGTTACGTGAAGCTTACCATTTCCCTTATGCTGGTTGCCCAGCTGGTTTCAGCCGTTTTCAGCTTCCTTCCCTCTTTTCATCCAGGAAGGGGAGAAAATCCTGCCAAAGAGGAATTGATCAGTTTTGAGGAGCAGTGGAAAAGTAATCAGGAAGAATTTGAAAAAAAGCTTTATCAGCAGCAGAGCCGTCTGGAGAAGGAATGGGAAGAAAAGGTGGAGGAAATGGTTCCGGATGAGGCCGATAAAGAAGAGAATCAAATAAAAATTGAGGAAATAAGGATTCAATGAAAAGCAGAACAAGTTTATGGGAAGCCGGAAAAAAAATTTTTTTGCGAAAGGATAATCTGTTCATCTGTATTCTGTCAGGGGTGCTTCTGCTGGTTATTGTCTGGCCGGTACAAAATAAACAGGAAGAGGAGAGCAGTAAGTCCCGTTTATCGGACAGCAATAGTTCTATACTGAATAGTATAAATGAAGCAGAAGGGGCGGAAGGGGAAGAATCCGGAAGTTGGGGAGAGGAGGAAACAGCGGCCTCGCTGGAGAGAAGGCTGGAGTCAATCCTCTCCCAGATGGAGGGCGTGGGAGAGGTAAAGGTTATGGTAACCCTTGCCGTTTCCGGGGAGAAAATCGTAGAGAAGGATAATCCCACCAGCCGAAGCAGTGTGCAGGAGGAGGACTCAGCAGGAGGCAGCAGGGACAGTCAGGAGGTAGATGCCCAGGAAAGTACGGTATACATTAAAAATGAAAATGGGGAACAGACGCCCTATGTGGTCAAGGAAGTCAGCCCCCGGGTAGAGGGGGTCAGCGTGGTTGCCCAGGGAGGTGGAAATGCCCTGGTACAAAAAAATATAACTGAAGTGATTCAGGCATTATTTGGAATAGAAGTACATAAAATTAAAGTAGTAAAAATGAAATAACACAGAACAGGAGAGAGCGGACTTGAAACGAAACCAAATTATGATTACAGCCCTGGCGATCATGATCGCTGTGGCAGGATACCTGAACTTTGCAGGAAGCCGTCTGGAGGAAGAAACACTGGTAGTGAATGACGAAGTTCTGGAGGATGAGAAGACGGCACTGCTGGACCTTTCTGAGGAAGATATTGCTTCCGATATTGAGAGCCTGGATGCAGAAGCACAGCTTACGGAAAACTATCTGGAGGAGGATATGCAGGTAGCCAATTCCCAGGTAGAGGTGGATCTGACGGCAAATAACGAGGAAGCCATGGATGAAGTCCTGGATACGGGACTGGATGTTGCTTCCGCAGAGGGAAGCAGCCAGTCGGGAGAAGAAACCATAGAAGGTACGCCGGGAGAAGCTGTGTTTACCAGCAGCCAGGCAGTTTCTACCATATCTGCAGCAAAGCTGTTAAAGGAACAGACCAGAGCGAAGAATAAGGAAACCCTTACCGATATTGTAAATAATGAAGCGTTGGATGCGTCCCAGAAACAGGAGGCTGTTGACGGAATGGTAGCCATGACTGACCTTAGCGAAAAGGAAATGGAGGCAGAAATTCTGTTATCAGCAAAGGGGTTTACCAATTCTGTAGTAAGCATCAGTGATGATGGAGTAGATGTGGTGGTGGGTGCAGATACCCTGACGGATGCACAGCTGGCACAGATTATGGATATTGTTTCCCGAAAAACAGAGGTTGCGGCAGAGAAGATCATCATCAGCCGTGTAACAGGAAAATGATGCGTGTTTTCCTAAAGTATGATATACTATTGAGAACTGCGTAAAAAGTTACTTATTTGGAGGAAAAACTATGTGCGGCTATGCAAATGAAATAAAGAAAAGAAGAACCTTTGCCATTATTTCCCACCCGGATGCGGGAAAGACTACACTTACTGAGAAGTTTCTTCTTTATGGAGGAGCCATCAATCTGGCAGGGAGCGTGAAGGGAAAAGCCACTGCCCGACATGCGGTTTCGGATTGGATGGAAATTGAAAAGGAGAGAGGTATTTCTGTAACCTCTTCTGTTTTACAGTTTAATTATGACGGGTACTGTATCAATATCCTGGATACTCCCGGACATCAGGACTTTTCCGAGGATACCTATCGGACACTGATGGCAGCAGATTCGGCGGTAATGGTCATTGATGCTTCCAAAGGGGTGGAGGCCCAGACCAGGAAGCTGTTTAAGGTATGTGTTATGCGTAAGATTCCGATTTTTACCTTTATTAATAAGATGGACCGGGAGGCCAATGACACCTTTGAGCTGTTGGATGAAATTGAAAAGGAGCTGGGAATTGCTACCTGCCCTGTGAATTGGCCTATTGGCTGTGGGAAGAATTTTAAAGGAGTGTACGACCGGAAGAGTCAGTCGGTAGTGACCTGGTCGGATACCCAGAAGGGTACAAAAGAAGGAGAAACCTCCGTTATTCCCCTATCGGATGAGGCTGCACTTGTGGGACATATCGGTGAGGCTAACAGAGAGCATCTGATGGAAGAAATCGAGCTGTTGGATGGTGCCAGCGCAGAATTCGATCTTGAACTGGTGCAGAAGGGAGAATTGACCCCGGTATTTTTTGGTTCTGCACTAACCAACTTTGGCGTGGAGATTTTTCTGAAACATTTTCTGGAAATGACGACTACGCCTCTGGCCAGAATGTCCGATCAGGGATTGATCGATCCGGTAGAGGAAGAGTTTTCTGCTTTTGTGTTTAAGATTCAGGCGAATATGAATAAGGCTCATCGGGACCGTATCGCCTTTATGCGTATCTGTTCCGGTAAATTTGAAGCCAATATGGAGGTAAAGCATGTGCAGGGGGGAAAGCTGATGCGTCTTTCCCAGCCTCAGCAGATCATGGCCAGTGAACGAAAAATACTGGAAGAAGCTTATGCAGGGGATATCATCGGTGTATTCGATCCGGGTATCTTCTCTATCGGTGATACCATTAATATGCCAAAGGCAGGCTTCCGCTACGAGGGGATTCCTACCTTTGCACCGGAGCATTTTGCCAGAGTAAGGCAGATGGATACCATGAAACGTAAGCAGTTTGTAAAAGGGATCACACAGATTGCCCAGGAGGGTGCTATCCAGATTTTTCAGGAGTTTAATACGGGCCTTGAGGAAATTATCGTGGGTGTGGTAGGTGTGCTGCAGTTTGATGTACTGAAATACCGTCTGGAGAATGAATATAATGTAGAGATCCGTCTGGAACGACTCCCCTATGAACACATCCGCTGGATAGAAAATGTACATGAGGTGGATGTGGACAGGCTTACAGGAACCTCGGACATGAAAAAGGTGAAGGATATGAAGGGAAATCCTCTGCTGCTTTTTGTCAATTCCTGGAGTGTGGGAATGACATTGGACAGAAATGAGGGACTGGTACTGGCTGAATTTGGCAGAAACCAGTAGAGATGCAGGGAGAGAAATTCTCGGATTTATAGATTGTGGAGATCGGCAGAAAGGAGGCAGGTGATGAAAAAGATCACAGGTTTACTGCTGTTGGTATTTTTGCTGGGAGGATGTTTGCTGCCGGGAGAAACCACCAGAGATACGGTGCTGAAGGATGAACGGCCGGGAACCGAAGAGAAGCTTTCTAATGAAGGCCAGGAGGAAGTGGAGCAGCTTTCTCAGGAGAAAAAGGCGGAGCTGCTCAGAAAACAGCAACAGTTTTATGCTTTTTCCACCCTTCCGGTTACGGAACAGAATCTATATGTGGAAATGTTATATGCACTGACCGGATATGTGGAAGAGATGGAGATGTCTACTACGGATACGGAAACGATAGACAGGGTTTTTCAGTGTGTGATGATGGATCATCCGGAAATCTTTTATGCAGACGGTTATTCCTTCGTTAAGTATACCCTGGGCGATGAAGTGAAAAAAATAACCTTCAGCGGTACCTATATCTTCGACCGGGAGGAAAGGATATATCGGGAGAAAGTGATGGAAGAAGCCATCAAAAGGATCATATCCGGGATTGCTGCCGATGCTTCGGATTACGACAAAGTAAAGTATGTTTATGAGTGGATTATTGATCATACGGAATATAATCGTGAGGCAGAGGATAACCAGAATATCTGTTCCGTTTTTTTGAACGGGCAGTCGGTCTGCCAGGGATATGCAAAAGCAACCCAGCTTTTACTGCAGCAAATGGGGATTCCATCCACTCTGGTTACCGGAACGGTGGATAACGGCGAGGGGCATGCCTGGAACCTGATCCTCATTGATAATGAGTATTATTATGTGGACACTACCTGGGGAGACGCCTCCTATCTTTTTCAAAATGAAGAAGAGGGAGGGGAGAGGCAGCTTCCGGAGATCAATTATGATTATTTATGTGTGACGACGAAGGAGCTTGAGCGGACACACAGCTTTGACGATCTGATTCCTCTGCCTGAATGCCGGGCGACAGAGGCAAACTATTATGTGAGAGAGGGAGCCTGGTTTGATAAAATGGACCAGGATCAGCTGAAAGAACTGAGCAGGCGGTATTACGATGAGGGAAGAGAGACCATGACCTTAAAATGTGCCGATGAAGCGGTTTATCAGGAAATGCTTGGGAAGCTTCTGGAGGAACAGCAGATTTTTAACTATCTGCAGCCGGAGGGAGACAGTATTCTGTACACCGATTCTCCGGGGCAGCTGAGTATTACCTTCTGGCTATAGAAGCGAAAAGAGACTAGGCAAAAAAAATATAGAATGGTATAATGTTATGTAACTATTCGGGACAGCAGAAATATTTACAAACAGGATTTTCGGGCTTGTCCTAAATAGTTACTAACCAGAGTCTTCAAAGATAAACGATTCTGTGTTGATTATAGAGATAAATAAGGAGGATGACTCGTGGAAAAGGAATATAAAAGAAGCATATATCGCTTGCAGAATGATAAAGGGATGGGAACAGTACAGATCTCCGATGATGTGATCGCCATGATCGCCTGCCTTGCAGCAACGGAGGTAAAAGGAGTGGCTGCCATCGCAGGAAATCTGACCAGCGAGCTTTTGAGCAAAGCAGGAAGAAAGAATCTTGCCAGAGGAGCAAAGGTACTGATCCAGGGACGCAATGTAAAGATCAGCCTTGCCATTATGATGGAGTACGGATACAATATTCCCGGAACCAGTACAAAGGTGCAGGACAGGGTAAAATCTACAGTGGAAAATATGACCGGATTAACGGTAACTGATGTGGATATCCGGATTGCCAGTGTAGATATGCAGAAATAATAAATGGAGCTACCAATGAATAGAAGAAGCTTACGTGAACAGGTATTTAAACTGCTGTTCAGAGTTGAATTTAATCCTGCAGAAGAGATGGAAGAGCAGTGCCGGCTCTTTTTGGAGCATGAGGAGCTGGAGATGTCTTCCAAAGATGAAGAGTTTATTTGCTCCAGATTTTCTTCCATCAGTGAAAAGCTGAAGGAGATAGATGCATTGATCAACCAGAAGACCAGAGGCTGGACTACCGGACGAATGGGGAAAGTGGATCTTACCATTATCCGTCTTGCTGTTTATGAGTTGAAGTATGATGAGAGCATTCCGGAAGGAGTGGCGATCAATGAGGCAGTAGAGCTTGCCAAGAAATTCGGGCAGGAGGAATCTGCCGGTTTTGTCAATGGTGTTCTGGCCAATTTTACACAGACGAAACAGGATTAACCATGCCCAATATTTATACCGTTACACAAATCAATCGCTATATTAAAAATATGTTCACGCAGGATTATCTTTTACAGTCTGTGAGTATTCGTGGAGAGATCAGCAACTGTAAATATCATTCTTCTGGACATATTTATTTTACGTTAAAGGATAGTGAAGGAACCTTAAGCTGCATTATGTTTGCCAGTTATCGGAAGGAGCTGGGTTTCACTCTGGAAGAAGGACAGCAGGTAGTAGTGCAGGGAGGAATTGCCGTCTATGAACGTGATGGCAGATATCAGCTCTATGCCCGTAAAATTCAGAAAAGCGGGGAAGGGCAGCTCTACGAAGAGTTTCAGAAGCTGAAAGCCAGGCTGATGGAAATGGGACTCTTTGACTCTATGTATAAGCAGCCCATTCCTGCCTATATCCGTACCCTGGGTGTAGTGACAGCTTCTACGGGAGCAGCCATCCGGGACATCATCAATATTACCAGAAGGCGAAATCCCTTCGTCCAGATTCTGTTATATCCGGCCATCGTGCAGGGAGAAGCAGCAGTACCCAGTATTGTGAAGGGAATCCATGCATTGGAAGCGGCTGGTGTAGATGTAATGATCGTAGGCCGTGGAGGAGGATCTTTAGAGGATCTGTGGGCCTTTAACAGTGAAGAGGTGGCTCAGGCAGTTTTTAACTGCCGGGTGCCGGTTATTTCAGCAGTAGGTCATGAGACAGATACCACGATCATTGATTTTGTGGCAGATCTGCGGGCACCTACACCGTCTGCAGCAGCTGAGCTGGCAGTTTATGATGTGTTTTCTCTGTTTCGTCAGTTGGAGGAAAGGGAAGAAAGCCTCAGACAACGGATGGCAGGCAGGATCCGGCTGGAGAAAATGAAGCTGGAGCAGAAGGAATTAAGATTGAGACATTTAAGTCCGTTAAACCAGATACAGGAAAAACGCTTCTGGTGTATCCGGAATGAAGAGATCCTTCGAGAAACCATGGAAAGGCTGTTAACGGATAAACGGATGAAGCTGGGAATACAGATTGAACGCCTTCAGGGCTTGTCTCCTCTGGAAAAATTACGTCAGGGATATTCCTATACGGTTAACGAAGAAGGGAAAAATATCCGGGATATTTTCCAGGTAAAAGAAGGGGAGACATTAACGATCCATGTAACCAATGGGCAGATCATGACCCGGGTAAAGGAGATAAGAAGTGGCCAAAAAGAAAGATGAAAAGCTGACTCTGGAAGAAGCACTGGGAAAGCTGGAGGAGGCAGTGACTAAGCTGCAATCGGATGAAATTTCCCTGGAGGAATCCTTTCAGGTATATCAGCAGGGAATGGAATATGTCAAATTCTGCTCTCAGACCATCGATCAGGTGGAGAAAAAGGTGCTGATGCTGAATCAGGAGGGTGGACTGGATGAACTGGCAGAATGAACATACAAAAAGAATTGAAGAAGCGGAAAGCATAATCAAAAGCTGGCTGCCGGAAGAAAAGGGCTACCAGAAAAAGGTTATGGAAGCCATGAATTACAGTATTTTGGCAGGGGGGAAAAGGATCCGCCCTGTATTAATGCTGGAAACCTATCGGATTTTCGGCGGAAAAGGCAGGGCCATAGAGCCTTTCCTGGCGGCTATTGAAATGATACATACCTATTCTCTGGTTCATGATGACCTTCCCGCTATGGATAATGATGAATACCGAAGAGGAAGAAAAACCACCCATGTGGTATATGGAGAGGGAATGGCTATCCTGGCAGGAGACGGTCTTTTGAATCTGGCTTTTGAAACGGCGGTGAATGCCTTTATGCTGGAGCCGGACAACCCCTATATCGGCAAAGCGCTCCAGATTCTGGCTGCCAAGGCTGGTATATACGGAATGATTGGGGGGCAGACCGCAGATATCGAAGCGGAAGGCATGAGCCGGGATGAGGTAACGGAAGAACTGCTTTTATTCATCCATGAGCATAAAACAGCAGCTTTGATCCAGGCAGCTATGATGATCGGAGCAGTTTTGGCAGGAGCTGATGAAACCAAAGTCAAAACGGTCGAAAAAATTGCCTATAATATAGGAATTGCCTTTCAGATACAGGATGACATCTTAGATGTTACCAGTTCCCTGGAGGCGCTGGGAAAGGCTGCCGGAAGTGATGAGAAAAATGCCAAGGTAACCTACGTCACTTTAAAGGGGCTGGAGCAGGCCGCAAAAGATGTGGAAAATCTTTCCCGGGAGGCGATAGACCTTTTGGAGACACTGTCTTCTGAGTGTGAATGGCTGAAGCAAATGATTAACTACCTGATTACAAGGGAAAAATAAAGAAAAGGAGGCAAAAAGGATGCTTCTTGATCAGATAAAAAAACCAAATGATATTAAGAGAATCGAACCCAGGGATTATGATCGGCTGGCAGAGGAAATCCGTCAGTTTCTGATTCAGTCCATCAGTGAAACGGGAGGACATCTGGGCTCTAATCTGGGTGTGGTGGAGCTGACCATGGCTCTTCATCTTGCCTTTGATCTTCCGGAGGATAAATTGATCTGGGATGTGGGACATCAGTCCTATACCCATAAGCTTCTTACCGGAAGAAAAGAAGGATTTGGAAATTTAAGAAAATATGGTGGAATGAGCGGTTTCCCCAAGCGCTGTGAGAGTGATTGTGACTGTTTTGATACGGGACACAGTTCTACCTCCATCTCTGCAGGTCTGGGTTTTGTCAAGGCCAGAGATCTGAAGGGAGAGGATAATTTCGTGGTTTCCGTGATCGGCGATGGGGCGCTTACCGGAGGCATGGCTTATGAGGCCTTAAACAATGCAGCCAGAATGGATACGAACTTCATCATTATCCTGAATGATAATAATATGTCTATTTCAGAAAACGTAGGAGGAATGTCCAAATATCTGAACAATGTGCGGACAGCTGATAACTATCTGAATATGAAGGAAGGGATATATAAATCCCTGTTAAAAACAAAGCATGGACAGGTTGTGGTAGACAGCATCCGCAGGGCCAAAAGCAGTGTCAAGCAGCTGGTGATCCCGGGAATGTTTTTTGAAGATATGGGAATCACTTACCTGGGACCTGTGGATGGACATGATGTTAAGGGCCTGATCAAGGTATTAAAGGAAGCAAGGCGGTGTAAGACAGCAGTATTGGTGCATGTACTTACCCAGAAGGGAAAAGGCTATGAGCCGGCAGAAAAGCACCAGGCCCGCTTCCATGGGGCAGAGCCCTTTAATATTGAAAACGGTGTGCCTAAGAAATTGAAGGCCAAATCCAATTATACGGATGTATTTCCCACCGTGATGATCAAGCTGGCAAAAAGAAATCCTGAGGTGGTGGCTATTACAGCAGCCATGCCTGAGGGAACCGGACTAAAACGTTTCCGAAACGTTTATCCGGAGAGATTTTTCGATGTGGGAATTGCAGAACAGCATGCGGTGACTTTTGCAGCAGGGCTGGCCGCAGCGGGAATGAAGCCCATTGTAGCGGTTTACTCTTCCTTTTTACAGCGGGCTTATGATCAGATCCTGCACGATGTCTGTATCCAGAATCTTCCGGTGATCTTTGCCATTGACCGGGCAGGTCTGGTAGGAAGTGACGGAGAGACCCATCAGGGAATTTTCGATCTCTCCTATTTATCCTCCATCCCCAACATGCATATTATGGCACCCAAGAATAAATGGGAGCTTTCCGATATGATGAAATTTGCGGTAAACTTCAACCGGCCCATTGCAGTGCGCTATCCCAGAGGGGAGGCCTATGACGGCCTGGAGCTTTTCCGTGCCCCCATCCGCTATGGCAAGGGAGAGATCATCTATGAAGAGCAGGAGATTGCCCTTCTGGCTGTGGGAAGCATGGTAAAGGTGGCATCAGAAGTGCATCAGAAGCTGAAGGAAAAGGGGTATTCCTGTACACTGGTCAATGCCCGTTTCGTCAAGCCCATTGATGAGGAGCTGATCCGGGAGCTGTCAGTGGATCATAAGCTTCTGGTAACCATGGAAGAAAATGTGGAAAGTGGCGGTTATGGAGAGAAAGTGCGTAAATTTGTAGATGAGGCTGACCTGAGAACCCATCTGATCAACGTGGCTCTTGCAGACGAGTATGTAGAGCATGGAAATGTAGATGTATTGAAGCAGGAGACAGGGATCGATGCAGACAGTGTGACTGCCCGTATTCTTGCCGCCTACGCAGGATTGTAGATGAAAGAACGATTGGATATTTTACTGGTAGAACAGGGATATGCTGCTTCCAGAGAAAAAGCGAAGGCCATCATCATGTCCGGAAATGTTTTTGTAAACGGGCAGAGGGAGGATAAGGCAGGGAGCCAGTTCGACCCTTTGAAGGCAAAGCTGGAGGTCAAAGGGCAGACCCTGAAATACGTCAGCCGGGGGGGACTTAAGCTGGAGAAGGCTATGGAGGTTTTTGACCTGAAGCTGGAAGGCAGTACCTGTATGGATATCGGAGCCTCCACCGGTGGATTTACGGACTGTATGCTCCAAAACCGGGCTGCAAAGGTTTATGCCGTAGATGTAGGCCATGGACAGCTTGCCTGGAGTTTGAGATGTGATGAACGGGTAATCTGTATGGAAAAGACTAATTTCCGCTATCTCACTCCGGAAGATATTCCGGACAGGCTGGATTTTGCTTCCGTAGATGTTTCCTTTATTTCTCTCAGCAAGATCCTCCTTCCGGCCAGAAGGCTGCTGACAGAATCGGGAAAAATGGTCTGCCTGATCAAACCCCAGTTTGAAGCAGGCAAGGAAAAGGTAGGAAAAAAGGGTGTCGTCCGGGAAAAATCAGTCCAGCAGGAGGTTATTGCCAAAATCTATACCCTGGCTGATCTTCTGGGATTTTCCGTATTGGGGCTGGATTTTTCACCCATCAAGGGGCCGGAAGGCAATATTGAATTTTTGATCTATTTACAGAAAGACGGAACGAAAGACGAGGAACTGGCAGACTGTACAGAAGCTATAGCGGAAGCCAGACTGGCGGAGGCTATGGAGGATCAGACCGGGTTAGGAAACAGCAGTCAGGTGAAGGAGACTATAGCAGACAGAGTAGAAAAGGCCCATCTGGCTCTATAGGGAAACGGTTGTCATGAAAAAATTTGGAATTGTTACCAATGAAATGAAGGATCCGGGGTTCAGGGTTACGGACAGAATCAAAGCCTATCTGGAGAAGAGGGGAGCAGACTGTGAGGTGGCTCCCGGTGCCGCTGAGATCTCTGCCGGGGCAGAATGTATCCTGGTGCTCGGAGGAGACGGAACCATGCTGCAGGCAGCCAAGGAGACGGCTGGAAGAAACATCCCCCTATTGGGAATCAATCTGGGAAGTCTGGGCTATCTGGCAGAGGTAGAGGTAGCTTCCCTGGAGGATGCACTGGATAAGCTTCTGGCTGGAAACTATGAAACTGAGGAGGCGATGATGGTCTATGGTATTATTCGTTACCAGGATCACAGTGTTGAAACTTCGCCGGCTTTAAATGATATTTCCATCACCCGTTGCGGAACCCTTCAGATCATTAAGCTGAATATCTTTGTCAACGGGAAGTTTCTGTGCCAGTGGAAGGCGGATGGGATCATTCTTTCCACTCCTACCGGTTCTACAGGATATAATATGTCGGCAGGAGGGCCTCTGGTAGTTCCGGGAGCTGATCTGTTATTGCTGACTCCTATTTGTGCACATACCTTAAGTGCACGCAGCATCGTTCTCAGGGGGGACGATGAGGTAGAGGTAGAGGTAGCCCACGGCCGTGCTGATACCAGCCTTACGGTAGAGGCAAATTCAGACGGAAGTGAAAAATTTATGATGAAGACAGGGGATAGGATACGCATCTCCAAAGCAAAAGAAACGACCACTGTGATCAAATTAAACCGGGTAGGTTTTTTGGAGATGCTACACAAAAAAATGAGTGATGAAAAGTAGCGAGGTGGAACTTCATGAAAGGAAACAGACATCAGAAAATTGTAGAACTGATTGAAAATTATGATATTGAGACCCAGGAAGAGCTGGCAGACCGTTTAAGCAAAGCAGGCTTTCAGGTTACCCAGGCTACCGTGTCCAGAGATATCCGCCAGCTGAATCTGTCTAAGGTTTCTACCCATGACGGGCGGCAGAAATATGTGGTATTAAAGCAGGAAGATACCCATCTGGCAGAGAAGTATATCCGGGTCTTAAAGGATGGTTTTCTTTCTATGGATAAGGCTCAGAATATTCTGGTGATCAAAACCGTTTCCGGAATGGCCATGGCGGTGGCAGCGGCCATTGATGCCATGAAGATGGAAGAGGTGGTAGGTAGTATTGCAGGAGATGATACCATAATGGCAGCTCTTCGTTATGCGGAGGACACAGATGTGGTGATGGAAAAGATCAGGGAAGTTTTAAGCTAAAGGGAAGGCTGACGGAGAGAAGAGTAAGGAGAAGGATGTTAGTAAGTTTACATGTGAAAAATTTGGCTCTGATCGAGGAATTGGAGGTCTATTTCGGCCCGGGGGTAAATATTCTGACCGGAGAAACGGGTGCAGGTAAATCCATTATCATGGGCTCTATCAATCTTGCCCTGGGAGGAAAGGCAGATAAGGGATTGATCCGTACCGGGGCGGAGTATGCATTGGTAGAGCTGGTTTTTCAGACGGAGAATGAAGAGCAGGAAGAGATGCTTAAGGAAATGGATATTCCTCAGGAAGAGGATGGAACGGTCATCGTTTTGCGAAGACTTATGCCGGAGAGAAGTCTTTGTAAGGTCAATGGGGTGACGGTGAGTCAGAAACAGCTCAAGGAGCTGGCTTCCCTGTTCATCAATATCCACGGCCAGCACGATAACCAGACTCTGCTAAATGTTAAAAAATATTCCCATATTCTGGATGAATACGGGGCAGAACCGGTGGAAACACTGAAAAATAAGTTGGGTAAAGTTTACTCTGCTTATCTGGATGTTCACAGAGAACTGCAGAATTCTTCCATGGATGAAAAGGAAAAGGCAAGGGAGATCGCCCTGTCCTCTTTTGAAATTGAAGAGATCAAAGAGGCTGTTCTTCAGGTGGGAGAGGATGCCGAACTGGAAGAGCAGTACCGGAAAATGGTGAACAGTAAGCGGATTGCAGGTGGGGTAGCTGCTGCCTATGACTGTACCGGCTATGGGGCATCAGGCTCTGCGGGGGAAAGTGTAAGCCGTGCCCTCAGGGAGCTTAAGGCGGTAGCCTCCTATGATGAGGCTTTGGAGGAACTGACAGGACAACTTTCGGAAATTGAGGATCTGCTGAATGATTTTAATCGCAGCCTGGTAGACTATCAGCAGAGTCTGGAGTTCGAGCCAGAAGAGTTTGACCGGGTGGAAAAAAGGCTGAATCTGTATAACCGCCTGAAGGATAAATACGGAAATACGGTGGAGGATATTCTTGCCTACTGCCGGAAAAAAGAAGAAGAGCTGGAAAAACTGGAGGATTATGACCTATATCTGGAGAGCCTGAAGAAAAAGGAAGAGGAATATTATCAGGAGCTTCTTGGTCTTTGTTCCAAATTATCTGAACTCCGAAAAAAATATGCTCTGCAGCTTGCGAAAAAGCTGAAAAAGGGCCTTCAGGAGTTGAATTTTTTATCTGTGGAGCTGGAAATCCGGGTGGAGACGGATCCAGGTAACATCAGTGCTGAGGGATATGATCAGGTAGACTTCTTCATTTCCCTGAATCCGGGGGAGCCCATGCAGTCCATCAGTAAGGTAGCCAGCGGTGGTGAGTTATCCAGGATCATGCTGGCTCTCAAGGCGGTGATGGCGGATAAGGAAGAGATCGGAACCCTGATCTTTGATGAGATTGATGCCGGGATCAGTGGAAAAACGGCCTGGAAGGTATCCGAAAAAATGGCTCTTTTAGGAAAGGCTCATCAGCTGCTTTGTATCACCCATCTTCCGCAGATCGCAGCCATGGCGGATCGACATTTTGTAATTGAAAAAAATACGGAAGAGGGAAGAAGTGTTACCCATATTTCGGAGATCCGTGAGGAAGAAATTCTTCATGAGCTGGCCCGTCTTTTAAGCGGAACTACAGTGACCGATGCTGTGCTGGCCAATGCCAGGGAATTGAAAGATTTGGCAGTAAAAACAAAATCTTACTAAAGTAAATTTCATGTTTTTTCATATACTAAGAAGGATGCCGATAGGGCATCCTTTTTTAGGTATGGAGGTAAGGATGAGAGTAAATAAACATAAAAAAAGAGGAAAAATCTGTTGTAGATTTTTCATACTCAGTCTGGTCCTGCTGGGGTTGACTCTGACAGGAGCCTGGATTTTTGAATTATGGAACAGGGTACCTTCGGCCATTCGGGTACGTGCAGGGCAGGAAGAGGGGCTTAGCTTTTATCTTCCGGCCACGGCAACGATATATAAGGAAGATGAGGGAATGCTGCTGAATGTGGATCTGAATCGACAGCTCACTTTTTATGGGGAAAAAGAAGGAAATTATACCATGGAGGTACAGCTTTTCGGGCTGATTCCTTTTAAAGAGGCTTCTTTATCGGTTATCCGGGATACCCGGCTCACCCCTGCGGGAACCCCTATCGGTATCTATGTGCATACCCGTGGAGTATTGGTGGTAGATACAGGAGAATTTGAGGATGAAAATGGAAAAGAAGTGGCTCCGGCAGAGGGAGTATTAAAAGGAGGAGACTATATCGAAACCATCAATGGTGAGGTTTTAGAGGACAAAGGGCAGCTGATGGAAATGGTGGCAGACAGTGAGGGCAAAACACTTAGCCTGGAAATAGAGCGGGATGGAGAGGAGATGAGCCTGGATATTTTTCCCAGGAAGAATCAGCAGGGGGAATATAAGCTGGGAATCTGGGTCAGAGATAATGCCCAGGGAATCGGGACTATGACCTTTGTAGATGAAAACGGTTATTTTGGAGCCCTGGGACATGGGATAAATGATCTGGATACAGCCCAGCTGATGGAGTTGAAAGCAGGGGGATTATACAAGACCGAGATCGTAGCGGTAAATAAAGGGACGGCGGGAGATCCCGGAGAATTGAGCGGGGTGATCGCCTATGCTGAGAAGAACAAGCTGGGTGAGATTTTGCAGAACAGCCATCGGGGAATTTATGGTAAGGTGGATACTGAGAATATACATCTGGAAGAGGAAGCCATGCCTATTGCCCTGAAGCAGGAGATTAAAGAAGGACCGGCACAGATCTTATGTACCCTGGAAGATTCCCCTGTCTATTATGAGATAGAAATTCTTAAAGTGAATGAGGAGAATAGTCAGATCAACCGGGGACTTGAGATTAGGGTGACGGATGAAGAATTGTTGGAGAAAACCGGAGGTATCATCCAGGGAATGAGCGGAAGCCCCATTATCCAGGATGGAAAGCTGATCGGAGCAGTGACCCATGTAATGGTCAATGATCCGGCCAGAGGGTATGGGATTTTCATTGAGGAGATGCTGGGGTATAATTGAAAAAACTTTGAAAGCTGAAGAGTAACGAAAAAAAGCAGGTATTACAAGGGGCTATGGGGTGTTGTGATATCTGCTTTCTTTTTTGATCAAAAGTCATTTTGTACTACACGTTCAATGACAATGGATAAGGCTTCCTGTATAATTAATCTTCTAAGGATGTTTTAGGGAAAATCTTTGGTAGAGGATAACTTTATGAGATTTACAGAATCATCGTTCAGGTTCGTGGGTTACTTAGGAGAGAATTATCAGAACATATTACAGGACAAAAAGAGGTGACAAAGAATGATATATATTACCGGTGACTGCCACAGAAATTTTGAAAGATTTAATACAAAAAATTTTCCCCGGCAAAAGGAAATGACCAAGGATGATTATGTAATTATCTGTGGAGATTTTGGGGGAGTCTGGGATAAGGATACCTCCGGAAGAGAGGAAACGTGGTGGCTGAATTGGCTGGAGAACAAACCATTTACCACTTTGTTCGTAGATGGGAATCATGAAAACTTTGATCGGTTATACAGTTATCCGGTAGAGAAGTGGAAGGGTGGTAAGGTTCATAAGGTACGTCCGTCAGTGATACATCTTATGCGTGGCCAGGTGTACCTTATCGGTGGGAAGAAGATCTTTTCCTTTTGTTGTTCCAGCAGTATGCAGGCTTGTATCGGGGAAGGAATGTATGAACCGGATGCCTTGACACAATATTTTCAGGATCTGGAGCGTACAGTAAAGTTTAAATATTGGTTCTTTGGCCATTATCATGATAATCGGAATCTTGCCGGTCAGAAAATTCTTTTGTATGAGCAGATGATAAGGATTGCATAGAAAGAGTAGGTAATGAAGCAGAGATTTGTTTGATGCTATCCAAACTGAGAAGCAGTATTTTAAAGCAGTCTCAACATTTGTATTAGCCCATACGGTTCATGATTCAATAGAGTTGTTCTTTAAAAACCGTTTAACATCCGGATTTTTCGGACAGGAAAAGCCGGAAGGCAACCTGACAAGTGCTGGCTAATCTTGACATTTTTCAATATAGATATATAATATAAATTAAATTATCATAAATAAATTTATCATATGTTGGTGTGTCATAGGGGGTATGGGAATGAAGTTTATAGGCAGGCAAACAGAACTGGCCAGGCTGAACGCGGAGTATGCGCATGACAGCAGCTTTGTGGTCATCTATGGCCGCCGCAGAGTTGGTAAGACAACATTAATCAAAGAGTTTTTGAAAGGAAAAACAGCCTTTTATTTTCTTGCTACGGAAGAACTGGAAAATCAGGGTATAAAGCGTCTTGCAGGTGTTGTGGCTCGTACAACAAATAATTTGCTGTTACAGAAGGCGGTGTTTACCGATTGGTTGGATTTATTCCAGGTAATTGCAGATTATAAACCGAAAGAAAAGAAGGTACTGGTAGTTGATGAGTTTCCCTATCTTGTAAAGACGAATCCGGCATTTCCGTCTGTTCTGCAGAATGCATGGGATGAGATTCTGAAAGACGGTAATGTGATGCTGATTTTATCCGGTTCTCTGATTGGCATGATGCAAAAACACGCATTATCTTATGATAGTCCGCTATATGGGCGCAGAACAGCTCAGATGCGTTTGGCTCCTTTGAGCTTTACAGATATATATGCAGTTCAAAAAATGTCCTTTGAAAAAGCTGTGGAACAGTATGCTGTGACTGGTGGTGTTCCGAAATATCTGGAATTTTTTGAGGACGACCGGGAACTGGAGGAACAATTGAAGGAAAACGTTTTATCCAAAAGCGGATTTCTATATGAGGAGCCGAATTTTCTGCTAAAAAGTGAATCTGTAACGGCAGTGAATTATTTCTCCATTATTAAAGCAATTGCGGATGGAAATCATAAGCTGGGAAAGATTGCCGGTGTACTGGGACAGGAAACTTCTGCGCTGACACCATATCTGGCAACGCTTGCAGATTTGGGTTTTATTGAAAAGAGAACACCGGTCACGGAAAAGAATCCGGAGAAATCCCGAAAGGGTTTATATTTCATTGCAGATAATTTTATCCGGTTCTGGTTCCGTTATGTCTACCCTTATAGGGGTGAGCTGGAATTGGATAATATGCAAATTGTCATGGAGGAAATGGGCAAGGATTTCACCATAGGATTTGTAACTTTTGTGTATGAGGATATCTGTAAGAATATTTTTGCAGATTTGTGCAAGAATGGTTCTATTCCCTTTGTACCGTCCCGCATTGGTTCCTATTGGCTGAATGATTACGATGGCGATACGGAAATTGATGTTATGGCTGTAGACAGCCAGAATAAGCTTGTTTTTTTAGGAGAATGTAAGTATCATGCGAAGCCGGTTGATGCACCTGTATACTTTGCACTGAAAGAAAAGGCAGAAAATGCAAGTGGGATAAAGAAAGCATATCCCCGTTATGATGTGATTTATGGTGTATTCAGCAAAAGCGGTTTCACGCAGCGGATGCTGGGCTTATCAAAAGATAATCCGGGAATATTACTGATCAATGAAGACAGTCTGTCCTGAATAGTTACATCATATTTATAATTACAAGATCAGCACATCAGTGCCTGCACGTAAAGCAGGCACGATGTGTCGATTTTTGCTGTTATTGAGATTTCCTTTTGGGGAGGTTAAGCTGCCACTGCGGATAGATCAGCTCCGGGTTGGTGATCAGATCACCATTAAGGGCCACGATCCGGGCCACACTGCAGCCGTACCTTCGGGAAATGCCCCAGAGGGTATCTCCTGTTTCCACCGTATAGGTGGAAGTGGAGTTACTGTCCGGATAGGTGCTGTCCTTTTTATAGAGGATCACAAAGTCAGAGAAATGACTCACATCCCAATACAGCATCCCCTCCTCATACCAGGTTTCAAGAGGCTCCATAGCATCCGTGTCACTGATGTACCACACAGTAAAGGCAGATGCCTGATAGCCGGCAGGAACGGTAAAGGGGATGGACAGGGTAGCTACACCGCCTTTAAAGTCGGAGACCCGCTTGTTTTCCTTCATGCATACCAGATAGGCCTCCACACCGCCGTAAACCTTCAGACCGGAGAGAGCCTCTTTTTGTACATCGTTAAGCCTCTCTGTTCCCACATTATCCAGAACCAGCCGGAGGGCAGAGCATTCCCTGTGCCCTGCAGCCACACTCAGTATTTTGTGGTCCAGCTTTACCGTACCCTGGGGGAGGCGGATCACAAGATCCTGGGATTCCCTGCCTGTACTCTCTGTTATCTTTATGATTTCTGCAAGGGTAGCTACGGGGAAATCCACCTGTGTAATCCCTGGGGCCGTTGTACCCACCTTCAACCCGGTCAGATTGATCTCCACAGGACCTGTCTGCGAGTCACCTCCCACAGGGCCTGTCTGTGAGCCACTTCCCATCACCTTTTCCAGTTCTGCTGGGGAGATTTCCTTCACGGTTACAGTGGTGCCGCTGATGGTCGCCTCAACAGGAAGGGTCTGTGCATTGCCGGACACCGGGACGACAGTAGTGACGGTGGAAGTGCCGCCGGTGCCACTGACATTTGTAGTGCTTCCGCCATCAGTGGTGCCCCCACCATTTGTAGTGATTTCTCCATCAGTGGTATCCCCACCCATGCTGTCGGAAGTCCAGTCTGTTGTGTAGCCGTGGGTATCTTCTGAAGCTGTGGTGATCTCTGTCACAGGGCTTGCCGGGGATACGGCATAATTGCCTGCTCCTCCATAGCGCACTACAAAGCTGTATTTGGTATTGGCAGACAGATTAGTAAAGGTGGGGCTATTCTGCCAGGTCGCACCACCGTCTTTGCTGTACTGCGCCTTTGTGCCAGTGGTGGCATTGTCTGCCACAGCTTCCAGCGTCACACTGTTATAGGTCTTGCTTTTTAACACAGGAGCGTCAGGGGCAGACTGGGCAATGCTGTTCACTGTAAAGCTCACGGCAGCCGTGGCCGTAGCTCCGCCGTCATAGGTCACGATGATGGTGGCAATATATGTGCCTGCATTCAGTCCGGTGTCGGGCTGGATGGTATAAGTGGAGTTGTCCAGGCCGCCTGCCGTGATGGTGGCTCCGTCCGTTTTGTTCAGCACAAAGCTGGTCGCGCCACTGCCGGACAAGGCTACGCTGGTGATGGTGGCCTGCTGGTTGCCGGAGTTGGAAATAGCAATTCCCTGTGCTGCAGGCTGGTTATAGCCATAGATCACAGCGTCAAAGGTGGGTGCGGACATATTCAGCGTATATGTTTTCTCCGCACCCGTGGCGATAGTCACATTCGCGGCTTTACTGGCAAATTTTTCGCTGCCGGGAGTAGTCACGGCCCGATAACGTACCTCATAGTTTCCGGGAGGAAGGCCGGTCACGGCATCGCCGGAAATAGAGAGCCAAATGGTATCGCTAGACAGCTTATAGACCATATCTGCGCTGGTGCCGGTGATCTGGCCGTTGTTATTCCCGGCATAGTCCTCATTTTCCCCCTGCAAGCCGGTGGGAGCGTCAGGCTGGGCGGGAATGGTGAGCCCCTGCTGCATACTCATAAAGGTGGTGGAAGTGGCTGGAATGCAGAAATAGACCGTCACCGACGTCTGTCCGTTCCAGCCAAAGTCGGTTGCCGCCATGCTATCCTGGCAGGCCATCCACTTCGGGGCACTTTGTTCCGAAGTACTGTATTGCATGGCCGTGGTGGTGGAGAGGGTTGCAGCCTCGTAGTTAATTGCCACGTTGGGAGCTGCGGGGCGGGCAGGAACGTAAAGGGACTGTGCCGGGCTGTCCGCTGTGGTGGAGCCATTCCCCTTTTTTATAATGGAAAGACTGGTGCCAAACCATTCGCTTTCAATGGCAAGGGAGCCGTCCATATTCGGAGCTACAGTCTGCCCGCCAATGGTATAGCTTGCATTGTTCTCAAAGCCCGTTAAGGTTTCGTTTTCATAATCAATGCTGATGGCAGGCAGATCCTGCGATTTCAAACTGACGATAAAAGAAACAGATACTTTTTGATAGGCACCGTTATCCTCGCTGATAGTAATGGTATCGGTATGTGTTCCTACCCCAAACCCGGTTTTGGGATGAAAAGAAAAGGTCGCCGTTGCACCCACCGCAAGTGAGCTGGGGGAAAATGTACCCGGATAGCTGTCAGCCGCAGATTGAACCAGAATGATTTCTTTATTGCTGTTGTTCATAATGGTCACGGTCTGTGCCGTTGGAGTTGTATAGTCATACTCCTCGCTAAAGGTAAGCGAACCCGGAGCTACGGCGATCTCATAATAAGCCCCATTATTGGTGATTGCCCCGTTATTGGTGATTGTACCATTATTGATGATTGAGCCATTGTTGGTCAAGGTTACACCACTGGGAATGGTCAGGGTCTGACCCTCGGAAATGGTGAGAGTCTTGCCGGACGCAACATTGTAGTCACTGGCAAGGGAAAAAGAGCCATAGGCAGTCTGAGTAGTACCACTGTCAGAACTGATCAGACCACTCCAATCGCTGGTATCACCGTCATCACTGATGGAGGATGCCATGATGACAGCATTGCCGTCATCGCCAGTGGAAAATGTGCCTCCATCTCCTCTGGAACCGCCGCCAATGCCCGTACCATAGTAGCCGCCACTGGCCACGATATTGCCGCCACTGATGGTGATGTTGCCGCCAGAGCCACTGTAGCCACCACCAATGCCTGCGCCACTGTTACCGCCATAGGCCCTGACCGTACCGCCGTTGATCGTGACCGTACCACCGCTGCCATAACTGCCACCACCGATACCGGCGCTGTTTGTGCTACCTGTGGCTGTGACGGTACCGCTGTTAATAGTGATGTTGCCGCCAGAGCCATCGCTGCCACCACCAATGCCCGCTCCCCAGATTCCGCCTTTGGCCGTGACCATGCCGCCGTTGATGGTGATCTCGCCGCCAGAGCTATTGCCTCCGCCACCGATTCCCGTAGCATATTCCCCACCGGTAGTCGTGATATTACCGCCATTGATGGTGATTGTTCCTGCAACACCATTTCCATTCTGGGTTCCATTACCGCTTCCGATACCGGAATTATATTTGGCAACGTTCTGCAGTACCAGCCTGCCTGTATTCTCCCCGGTAGACTGTGCATAGATGGTCAGACTGTTGCCTGCATTTACCCCGATGCCGCCGTTGACGGTGAGGATAACCCCATCAGCAAGGATTAAATGCACGTCACCGCTGACAGTCACGCGTCTGCTAATTTCGATAGTACCGCTTGCATAATACCAGGTCGTTGAGCCTCTTGTCCCCCAAGAGGTATCGCTTGTGGTTACATCTGTCGCACTTGAGCAGGTCTGTGTAGCTTTGTTTTCATCTAAGTAAGAAATATTGCTTGCATATGCCATCATCCTGTCCTCACCCATACAGGCCGCCGCGCCCTGCACCCCACAGACGTCGCACCAGACATTAGGCTCATCCTCGGTACATTTTTCCACGCAGTAACACACCGGGTTTTCCGGAGCTTCATAAGCGGGACAGTTGGTGGCGTGATAAGCCGGGGCGTCGGTTTCACAGATACAGTCCTTTCCAGGGGCTTCATAAAAGTCACAGCCATCGGCATGGGATTCTCCCTCGGCAGCATCACAGGTGCAGACCTTAGCAGGAGCAACGCACTCCCTGCACTCATAATGGCAATCATGCCCCTCCATCGCCAAGACGTAGCCGCAACTATCGTCATGCTCATGCAGGCAATTCAATTCCTGCACGATACAACCGCTTTCCTCGCTGCATGCATGGGAACACTCAGTCGGTTCGGCAGCATCAGATGGGGTGCCCCCGTTGTCTGAAACACTGCTGTCCGAAACAGGGTAGCAATCCGCCTCATGGACATGGATGCAGCTTGTGATGATTTCGCCACAATCCCCAGTATGCTCATGGGTACAGGGATTTCCCACCGTCCCTTCGATATAGCCGCAGTCTGCCGTATGTTCTGTGTGGTGCTCACACAGCCCGCTTGCGTCTATGGACACCCACTCGGTGGCAAATACCATCTGTGGAAGCATACCTGCGATAAGGCAGACCATAAGAAGCATGGAAATTATTCTTTGTTTCACAGTAGCACTCCTCCTTTGAGTTTTTCTCTGCGTATTCAGACGCAAAAAAGGCGTGTCCCACCCACGAAAAAAATCGTGGACGAAACACGCCCGGAATTTCAATATAAAGCTGTTTTTTACAGCAAAAAAGGACAGACTTATGCTACTGTCTGTCTGTCTGTCTGTCGGTCGTGAGTTTATCGCGCAGGAATATCATTGTCAACCCCTTTTTTTTTAAATTTTCCGGCTTTTTCGTAACAATTCAGCCTTTTGCTGAACTGTTACTCTGGAAGTGTCCTTAATGGGGCATAGGTAAAAAAATCCGGCTTCACTGCCCCTTTTTTCAGCAGACACCAAGAAAAATGCCTGTTTTTTGCTCATATAATTAGCTTGCTGGGCATATAGCAATTTTTTCACACGCTCTGCCCCAAATAATGGCCTTCCCGGGGTGTAATGCTTGAATTTTTTTGTATATGCCCCAGCCTGAAAAGAAAAGAGCTGCCTTCATCATTTTTTTCTGGCCTGCAGGGTATCAGAAGAAAATATTTTTCTCTTTGCCCCCAAAATAAAATTTCACACGCCTGTTTCCCTATTTCTCAGCTTCCCTGTTCCTCAAATGTCCGGTAAGTGTTCAGCCTCACAAAAACACCAGGCGTTTTTTTTAACACTTCCTTCAGCCTTTTTTCACCTATCATTATATTCATTCGGAGTTCAAAAAACAAGAGATGTGTCACGAATTGTAATTGAAGAAGGGAAATTTCCCCTTGACAACCTGTTTTTACGATAAATCTGTGTATACAAAAAATTCGGACAGATGATGCAAATTTGATGCATTGGCATGTTAGGATGGTTGAAAAGAGATGAGGGGAATTATTTAGGCACCTATTATGCAATATATGTGGGAGAGCAGTGGGAGGACCATCAGGTCAACTGGGAGTGGTTTTATGTTAATGTGGAAAAGAAAGAGATTTTGTGGATGGACATGGTGAATCTGGACTATTACACGCTGGATAAATGGCGTGAAACCGATGATTACCAAAGCAGAATGGAGTCACTTTCTATAGAGGCACAATACACATCTTTGAATGAGGAACCCCTATTAAAGCTGTCGCTGGAGGAAAAACAGATCACTAAGCTTCAGATCGGGCACCAGAATGAATATGTGGAGACACCATATTCAGGAAGTCTGATCCCACAGAAACTGGTCAGCAGGCTGGAGGAGGTTCTTTACGCTTATTGTCAATTCGGCAATGGGCGAAGTGACCGGCCTTATCAGAAATTACTCACAGAATATGGTGGGGGAAGCTATGGGATGGAAGAGGAAGAAATTCGGGAGACTTTTGGAGAGAATCCGCCCGATCAGGCCTTTTCCTTCGTATTGAGCGGTGGAACAAAGATGTATTTAAAATGCTATTTTCTGGAAAAAGGAGGGGCTGAATGCTATCTGGAAAGTAGGAGAGGAGAGGAATGGTTTTATAAAGGCGATTTTATGACTACCTTTGAGCGTGGAGAGGTAATCTGCTATGAGGGCAGTTATTATTATGTAGGCCTGGAGCTGGCCAGAGAAGGGGATGCGGATAAGCGGGAAAATGGAATTCGGATATTTTGCCTGGATGAACAGCCGGAATGGGAAAATAATCTGCTGATCCGGTATCTTCTGGGGGATTATGTACGGGTGCCTTTTTTTACAGGCCGGGAAGAAATGGATGATGGGATAGCAGACTATATCCAGAATCTGGATGCATCCACTGTGCTGGAAAAAGATATGGACAGCTGTGGAAATGCGGAGGAAGTAGTGGAAATTCTGGAAAAAGAGGATGACACAAGAATCAGCAGATATTACCGGGCAGACATGCTGAATACGGGGACACCTCTATATGTGAAAAAAATAACCACATGGAATCATGTATATAATTGGCCATATTTGAGAACAGAGTTCTATCTTTATGATGAATCAGGAGAGGAATTTATTCTGTTGGATGGCTGGGCAGAGGAAAAAAGTTACTCCGGTGGGTTACGGCGGGAAGCACTCTGGTGTGAAAACATCGGGGGGAGGGTGTATACCTTCCAGCTTTTTCGCCTGGAGGATTATATCTATATTTTTGAGGTTCTTTTGCTGGAAGGGGAGGAAAAAACCATTCTGCAAAGAGAGGTCTGGGTACCCCAAAGAGAGATGAGAATAGAAGAGAGAAATCTGCAGGCACCGGTTTGGTAGAAGATATTAAACAGGATCACAGGCATGGCTTATACATGCAAGGGGATGAAGATGAGGTTGAACAGAAGAAAAAAAGAAATGGCAGCAGGACTTATGATACTATCCATTTTTCTTTCGGGTTTTCTGGCAGGCTGTGGCGGAAATGCTGATCAGTCAAAGGCGGCTGCAGGCTTATTCGGGGCCGTGGGAAAGGGGACAGTACCGGGCAGGCAAAGTGAATACCCACAAAAGGTATACCAAAATTTCCTTAAGGAGTATGGAGGGGGAAACTATGGGATGGGAGAGGAAGAAATCCGGGAAACTTTTGGAAACAATCTGCCCGATCAGGCCTTTACCTTTGTAACCAGGGAGGGAAAAAGATTCTATCTGAAAAGCCGTAATCTAAACAGTGGGGGAAGGGACTTCTACCTGTGGAGTATCAATGGGGAGGAGTGGGTCAGAGAAGGAGATTTTTCCTCTTATTTGGCAGAGGAGGATGTGATCTGTATAGAAGGAAATTATTATTATATTGGTCTGAAAACGGATGGAATCAGGCTGATCAGACTGGAAGAGTCGATGGAATGGAGGGATACACTGACCCTGAATTTTATTCCCGGGGAGTATGAACGGTATTTTCTTTTTTCCCTGGAAGAGGAAAGGGATAAAGAGGTGGCAGAATATATCGAAAACCTGGAAGCAGAATTTCTTCTGGACCAAAGCATGTCTTTTTACGGAGGGACAGAGGAGCAGATCAAAAGCGAGGAGACCGGAAATACGGAGTATTTTCGGGCAGATGTGATGAATACAGGACTTCCCCTGTATATTAAGAGAAGCTATGAACGAGATACGGTTCACAAGAGGTCGTATTTGAAGATAGACTTTTATGGTTATGATGAACAGGTACAACAATTTTTATGGCTGGATACCTGGGATGGTGGTGATTCCGGAGATCTGTGGAGAGAATATTTCTGGTGTGAAAACCTGGGAGAAAAGATATATATCTTTCAGCTTCTTGGGCAGGAGGATGATACTTATATCTTTGAGGTGTTTTTGCTGGAAGAAAGCGGGACCACACTGTTACACCGGGAAGCATGGATGCCGGAAAGGGTAATACAGTTTAGGAGAGGCTGATGCCTGACACAAGGGAAAAATAGGAGAAGGCAGGTTGAAAGGGAAGGGGTTCAATGAAGAAACGGGAGATAAACATAAAGAGATTTGCAGGCTTAATGCTTATCGTAATGCTGTTGGCCTTTTTATTTGTACAAAGAGAAAAGGACTATTGGGATGAATCAATGGCAGGGGATGAATTGATGGCGGGAGATGAATCAATGGCGGGAGATGAGCTGATGGAGGAAATCGACAGAATAAACGATACTTATCTAAAGCTGCGGCGGTATCCTCTATGGTCAGTCATCTCTGATGAGGAGGATGACCTTTATAGAAAGATTTATCTGGAAATGCTGCAAAATGAAAGAATGATAATTAAGAAAAACGGGGAGAAGGTATATGTTGACAGCCTTTTTACTCTGGATGAAAAGGGGGATAAGATTGAGGGGATAAAGGAAGCCTTTTATCAGTTTGATTATTATTATGAGGATTTGGATGGAGATGAGAAACCGGAGCTTGGAGTAGGCGGAGGTCATCTGTATCTTTTTGACTATGAAGAAAAAGAAGGTGAAATTTATCTGATGTATCAGGGAACGGCTATGTATGATCGCATCATGGGGACAGGGCTGATCTGGCATCATGACGGAACTCATGCAGGAGTTGTCAGAGATTATTTTGAAGTACTGAATGAAGAGGGGGACTGGGAGAGGGTTCTTGAGCTTGAAGAAGGAGAAAGCCAGTCCTATTCTTATTATTCAGTGAGGATACAGGAAGGGGAAAGTATAGAGGTGGACCGTAAGACCTGGTTGGAAATGACCTATGACATTTTTAGAAAATTGCGTGCACTTCCTCTGGAGTCTGAGACCTTAACCGAGGTATTTGGGGATGTACTGCAGTAGGAGATGGCAGAACAGTCTACGCCTGGTAGACAGCCGGATTCTACGATGCGGGGGTGGTGTCGGGCAATAGAGAGAAGTAAAATAAGGCCGTAAATCATAAACGAACGGAGGAAGGCTATGTTAGATCAGGAAAAAACCGGTAAATTTATTGCAGAGGTCAGGAGACAAAAGGGGGTGACACAAAAGGAGCTGCCAGCGGCATGCTGTGTCCTTGGAATAACCAAAGAAAGTGAAGAAAAGCACTGATAAAACACAACATTGTAAAAAAACGAAAAATCCACTATACTGGTAGTAAATATTGGTATAGTGGATTTTTTCATGTAGAAGGCTGTTCCATGACGAGAGGGCAGAAAGGGGGATAACAGAATGTGGTTTATTTTTGCTTTATTGTCAGCGGTTTTTGCGGCATTAACGTCTATTCTGGCTAAAATAGGTATAGACGGAGTGAACTCCAGTCTTGCCACAGCCGTTCGAACAGTAGTAGTGGTGATTATGGCCTGGGGAATGGTATTTTTGACAAATGCCCAGGGAGGCCTTAGTGAGATCAGCAAAAAGAGCTGGCTTTTTCTGATCCTTTCGGGACTGGCTACAGGAGCCTCCTGGCTTTGCTATTACCATGCTCTGCAGGTGGGAGAAGCCTCCAAGGTAGTGCCGGTGGATAAGCTGAGCGTAGTCATCACCCTGATCCTGGCCTTTGTATTTCTGCATGAGGCCTTTACCATAAAGTCTCTGGTCGGCTGTGCACTGATCACCGTGGGAACACTGGTCATGGTTCTGTAATTGGAAGAGACTGTGTTTGGCATTTAGAGAAGTTAAAAACAAAGGCAGATATTTCCATACCATAGGGAGAAGAAAAGAGATAGAATTTAAGCATAAGGAGCAATAAGGATGAACTATGATGTAATCATTATCGGAGCAGGACCGGGAGGGATTTTTTCCGCCTATGAATTAAGTAAAAAAAGGCCGGACCTGAAGATTTCCGTTTTTGAAGCGGGCAATACCCTGGAAAAGAGAAAATGCCCTATAGATGGTGAAAAGATAAAATCCTGTATCAGCTGTAAGACCTGCGATATTATGAACGGTTTTGGCGGAGCGGGCGCTTTTTCTGATGGAAAATACAATATCACCAACGACTTTGGGGGAACCCTTCATCAGTATATCGGGCCCGGGAAGGCTCTGGAGCTGATGCATTATGTAGATGAGATCAACATGAGCCACGGCGGAGAGGGAACGGCCATGTATTCTACTGCCGGTACAGACCTGAAAAAGGTGTGCCTTCAGCATAAGCTCACCCTTCTGGACGCTTCTGTACGCCATTTGGGAACGGATATCAACTATGTGGTGCTGGGACAGCTCTATAATGAGTTAAAAGAAAAGGTTGACTTTTTCTTTAATACGATGGTCAGCCGGGTAGAAAAAACAGAAGAAGGCTATCGTGTTTTTTATGGAGAGGAGAGTGCAGACTGTAAAAACTGCATTATTTCCGTGGGACGAAGCGGCAGCAAATGGATGGAAAAGGTCTGTGGTGAGCTGGGGATCAGAACCAAATCCAACCGTGTGGATATCGGTGTGCGAGTGGAGCTTCCTGCTCTGATCTTTTCCCATATTACGGATGAGCTCTATGAGAGTAAGATCGTCTATTGTACGGAGAAGTTTGAGGACAGGGTGCGTACCTTCTGTATGAATCCCAAGGGAATCGTGGTTAACGAAAATACCAATGGAATCATTACCGTCAATGGCCACAGCTTCGAGGATGAGAAGAAAAAGACGGAAAATACCAACTTTGCCCTGCTGGTGGCCAAGCATTTTTCCGAGCCCTTTAAGGACAGTAACGGTTATGGAGAAAGCATTGCCCGCCTCTCCAATATGCTGGGAGGAGGGGTGATCGTCCAGCGGTTTGGTGATCTGGTCCGGGACCGCAGAAGCAACCAGAAACGGATTGCTGAGAATACGGTACGTCCCACTTTGGCCGCCACACCGGGAGACTTAAGCCTGGTACTTCCCAAACGGATTCTGGACGGCATTATGGAAATGGTTTATGCCCTGGATAAGATCGCACCGGGAACGGCCAATGATGATACCCTTCTTTATGGAGTAGAGGTTAAGTTCTACAATATGGAGGTGGAGCTGGATGAACATCTGGAGACCGTCCACAAGGGCTTATATATCATCGGTGATGGCAGCGGAGTTACCCACTCCCTGTCCCATGCTTCTGCCAGTGGTGTCTATGTGGCAGACCGGATCTGCGGCAGACTCTAAGGAGTCTGCCTTTTTCAGTCGTGCCGCCTCCTTACTGGCCAGGGCCTCATAGAGGCCCTTCAAGGCAGAAAAGGGCATGAACTGCTTGGCACGGTTTTCGATGGACATGGGGGTATGGGGTTTATGTGCCACTTTTATGACCTCCTATCTGATGGTTTCGTTCTCTGGTGGTAGCGCCTTCAAGAAGGTTCATTCCCTTCAACACGGCATCCTTGCCATATCGGGCCTTGATACTCAGGACGGCCTGTTGGAGGCGCCGGTTTTTTTCCAGCAGGTAGGTATCCAGAAAAAGGCTGTATTGCTGGCCGCTTTCCGGGACTACGTTGTTGCAGGTGATCACCACTCGGTGAATGGGAAAAAGGGGATGGACGATTCTCTCATACAGGGTAAGGGCAGCAGGGATCAGGAGCATATCGGCATTGGTCTCCATGTCCAGTGAAGTACTGCCATGGGCAGAATCACGGCCAAACTGTCTGGCATAGCCTACATGGAGGGTGATGGAGTGGGTGACCAGCTTCTTCTCCACCAGATCCAGGCAGAGTAGATCCATCATTTCTTTTACGATGAGCTTACCTTCTTCAAAGGTGTAGTCCCGCATCAGTACCTGGCCGCTGGTGAGGCAGTTGGTTCTGGGATGATAGGCCTTGATGTCGGCCATAGTTACCGGCTCCCGCCCCCAGGAATGGTCGATCAACAGCTCTGCGTCTACACCGAAGAGGCGATACAGGAGGTTCTCACTGGTATGGGCGATATCCCCCATAGTGAGAATCCCATAGGAGGCAAGGCGGCTGGCCGTTCCTTTGCCTACACGCCAGAAATCCGTAAGGGGCCGGTGCTTCCAAAGGGTGGAACAATAGCTTTCTTCCGTTAAATTTCCGATGAAATCCGGGCTTCGTTTGGCGGTAATATCCAGGGCTACCTTAGCCAGATAGAGGTTGGTTCCGATTCCGCAGGCAGCAGGAATTCCCAGGTGTTCATAAATATCCTGAACCAAACGGATGCCCAGGCTGCGGGCATTGGTTCCATAAAGAGGAAGGTAGTCGGTAACATCCATAAAGACCTCATCGATGGAGTAAACATGGATGTCCTCCGGGGCGATGTAGTTCAGATAAATATCGTAAATATCGGCAGCATAATCGATATACTTCTGCATCCGGGGAGGAGCCATAATATAGGAAATATGCTTTGGGATCTCGAAGATCCGGCAGCGGTTACTGACGCCCAGCTTCTTCAGGGCAGGTGTAACAGCCAGGCAGATGGTTTTGTCCGTACGGTCGGGATCGGCTACCACCAGTCTGGTGGTCATGGGATCCAGCCCCCGTTCTACACATTCCACAGAGGCATAAAAAGATTTCAGGTCAATACAAAGATAATGTCTCATTCTCAAATATCCTCAAAATGATTAAGAACATATGTTCGATAAAAGGATTATAGCACCACAGAAGAAAATATGCTACTGCTTTTACAAAAAAGATGAAGGTAAGTTTTGGCAACGGTTGTCAGAAGGGGGAAAAACAGGTTATAGTAAAGATATGCAAATACAGAGAAAAAGGAGAGGTTCATGAATCCCAGGGTAAGTATTATTGTACCGGTTTATAATGCCCAGGAGAAGCTGCGGCGTTGTATTGAAAGTATACTGAAACAGGATTTTACCGATTTTGAGCTGTTGCTTATGGATGACGGAAGCCGGGATGAGTCGGGTAAGATCTGTGATGAATATGCAGCCGGTGACCATCGTATCTACGTTTTACATAAGGAAAACAGCGGGGTATCGGATACCCGGAATCAGGCTATCCGGCTGGCAAGAGGAGAATATCTGCAGTTTGTGGACAGCGACGACTGGCTGACACCGGAGGCCACCGGTCTGTTGGTGGCCAGTATGGAAAAGCAGGATTGTGATCTGGTAATCTCCGATTTTTACCGGGTGGTGGGAGAACGTCTGGCTCACAAGGGAGATATCCAGGAAGACGGAGTGTTGACCAGGGAGGAATTTGCCTCCTACATGATCGAAAATCCTGCAGATTTTTACTATGGTGTACTGTGGAATAAGCTGTATAAAAAAAGTATTATTGACCAGTACCAGCTGATGATGGATAAGGAAATCAGCTGGTGCGAGGATTTTCTCTTCAACATGGAATACATCCGCCATGTCAGAAAGGTATATGCCCTTCATGTCCCCATCTATTACTACGTGAAGACCAAGGGTTCACTGGTCAGCCAGGGGGCCAGCATCGCCAAAACGATCCAGATGAAGCGGACTGTATTCAAGTGTTACAATGAGTTTTTCCGGGATGTATTTAATGAAGAGGATTATGAAAAAAACCGTTATCAGGTCTATCAGTTTCTGATCGATGCAGCAGGAGATGGTATCGTTCCGCCGGCCATCCTGCCCGGCTCCATGAAGCTGGGGGATGAGCGAATATCCGTCAGTCTGGGAGCAACGGAAGGTGCAGGCTTCCTTTTTGAGGCATACCGGGAGAGAAAGCTTTTGGACAGGTATCTGGAAACCGTTGCCCTAAAGCAGGATATGTCTCTGGAGGAGGTGAAGGTGCTGTTCTATTTGAGTGGGCTGGAGGAAAGCAGCAGCATTCAGGAGATGGCAGATATCACCGTAACCAAAAAGAGCAAGCTTAGGCTGGCTATTCAGAAGCTGATCGTAAAAGAGATGATCCGGGTACAGGACAGGCGGTTTTTTGAAGGACTGGCAGGGGAAGAGAAAAAGAAGGAAAGTAAGAAGAACAGGAATATTCCCATCACCATGGAAATCCTGCCCCAGGCAGAAGGTGTACTGGCAGATATCCTGTGGGCAAAACGACAGTTTCAGCAGGTCTGCTATGAGGGGATGACCACAGAGGAAATCCAGGAGTATGAAATCCTTTTGGAAAAAATAAAAACCAATGTACAGAGAGTACTGAAATAGAAAGAGGAGAATATGAGTACAAGTGTAACGATCATTCTGGGATATCTGATCCTGATCATTTTTGTGGCGGCAGCTATCGCCGTTTTCATTGCCGGAAAACGAAAACCGGCTGTGGACAAGCTGGAAAAACAGCAAAAAGATTATGAGGAGCTTTTGAAAAAATATCACGTGCCGAAGGAACATTACAAAATTGTGATCGGTCAGTCCAGAGCCTATTCCGTTTATAACTGTCCGGCTGTCATCTGGAAAGAAGGGGATAAAGTGAAAACCCTGGTCATGCGTTTAAAGCCGGTGGTTTCCGAACAGGATGAAGAGGATTATCTTTTTCTGGCCTCACAGCCGCTGGTGGATTTTATCCGCTTTGATGGTTCCGAGTTTCCCGACTGGGCCATCCAGAGCGATTACGTAAAGCAGCAGTTTCTGCCCTATGTAAATGTGAATAAAACGGTGGGAGGCCTGGATTACAAAAAGCAGATGTATTGGATAGGAACCATCTGTGTTTACGCCAGATCCCTGTCCCAGGTGCTTACCATGCTGAACCGTCCCCTTTCCGATTTTGAGAACCGTGTGGAAAAGAAGGAGCTGATGCTTAGAGACGGTGCTCTGCCGGAAGCCATGCAGGAGGAGCTGAGGGCTCAGCTTGGCCCCGGGAAGGAGAGGGAGTCTGTGCACAGAAACAGGGAGGAGTCAGCACCCGGCGGTAGAGAGACAGAAATTGTGTCCGGCAGTAAAGAGAGGGAAGAGGGAGAAAGCCTTAAGCGTATGGAACAGGCCATTCAGGTGATCCGGGATACGGAGCGTAAGGCAGGAGAAGAGGCAGCCACGGAATGGATCAACCGGCTCTACGCAAAGCTTCTTTCCGAAAAGCGATATGAGGATCTGGAGAAGGCTACCCAGGATGAGGCATATCGTAAGAAGCTGTATGAGGAACTGGAAAGAAACAGTTGAGAAAAAAATAAAACTATGTTAGAATAACGAGAATTAAATAGGAAGCATTCAGGTGTCGGAGCAATCGCCCTATATGGGGATTGGCTCCGGTGAAAAGGGAAACAGGTGCAAATCCTGTACGAACTCGTCACCGTAATTAGGGAGCAGAAGCCAAGATGTCACTGGGAAACCGGGAAGACGGCGGATGCGATGATCTTTAAGCCGGGAGACCTGCCTGACTGTTGTACAGAAACGATTGTTTCAAGCCACGAGTAACTGGTTGTACATAAGAGCTGTAAAGCCATATCTGCCATAGATTTTCAAGGAAGTGCTGATTAGATCAGCATTTCCCCAAGAGAATAAATGTCAGAATGGGAGCTTACAGATTACCTTTGTGTATGAAGGAGGAATCGGCTAACACCGATTCTTCTGATTTTATACGGGAATAAGCACTCCCCTGCAGAAATACAGGGCTTTGGC
>JAFSIS010000056.1 GCA_017439665.1 Lachnospiraceae bacterium | reverse complement strand
TTTGTCCGCATACAGGGATCGTCCGCCCACCATCTTTTCGTATTCCCTGGAAACATAAAAGAGATCCCTTAAGGGCATATTTGCGTTAGGTGTAGATTGGTGCTCATAGAGGTTAAGACGGTGATCCAGGACAAAGGCCACCCCATTTTTCATGGCCATGTAGATGGCATTCTTAAGGGTGACGATGACCAGCTCATCCGGATCCTCATAATGGCTGTGGTTCAGAGCATTATACAGGCTCAGCAAACGTTCCCGGTCCTCATAGAGCATGGCAAATACGGTGCTCTTGTGTTCCCGGTTGGCAGCTGCCACCTCTAACCGGTGGGGGGGAAGCTTCCACAGGTTTCCTGGTTTCCTTAGTTTCATTGGTTTTCTTGTTGTGATTTGTCATGTTTACCTCCAGACTGCAGGAGGATTTTCACAGATGGCCCTGATCAGACAAGCTTAAGAAGGATCCTTTGAAAATCTCCTGCCAAAATAGAATTGATTAGTTCGTATAAGATTTTCTAAAGAAAGGATTCAGACGGCTTGTGCCAATAGATTAGAAGGTCATATGATTAACGCAATAGTAACATAAAACATATGACTTTGTAAACAATCTTTTGCGTGTTCTATATGATTTGTTTCGTGTTGTATTAATCAATATTTTATTAGGGGGAAATTTAAGTAATTGACATGAGGAAAAAAAAGGGAGTATATTATAAACAAATGAATAGATGTTCATATGAACATGTAAATTGCGTGGGGCTTATAGGAGTAGAACCCGTTTATTTTAAGCAGTATTGGAAGTAAAACTTGTGATATGCATGCAGATCGGATGAAGAAAGATAGATTTTCTGGTAAAGACCTATGGCAGGGGAAAGGAGGAAGCATGAAACGGAATATTGAAAAAGAGCATGCAGATGTCTGTGAGTCCGTCCATCATCATGATGAGCTGGTGGAGAGGATAGCCGGACGGATGCCGCCTGAAGAAGATTTATATGATCTGGCAGATTTTTTTAAGGTTTTTGCGGATACTACCAGGATTAAGATTTTGTATGTACTGCTTTGTCAGGAAATGTGTGTCTGTGACATTGCGGATACGCTGAAGATGACCCAGTCGGCCATATCCCATCAGCTGAGAGTATTGAAGCAGATGGATCTGGTAAAATTTCGCCGGGAAGGGAAGACCATCTTTTATTCTCTGGCAGATGATCATATCGGCAGCATTTTGAGCCAGGGTCTGGAACATATTAACGAATAGGTACAGGCAAATGCTGCCAAGGCAGCAGAAAGAAGAGGCGCGAGGAATGAAACATTCCTCGCTGGAAAATAAAATTTCCCTGTGATTAAAATGCCGCTAAAGCGGCAGGAAGAGAGGTAGAGATGAAAAAGACGTATTTTTTAGAGGATTTGGATTGTGCACATTGTGCGGGATTGATTGAGGAAAAGGTAGGAAAGCTGCCAGGAGTGAGTGAAAGCCGGGTTACCCTGCTTACCCAGAAGCTCATAGTAGAGGTTGAGGAAAGCAAAGCAACAGGGCTCTTAAAGGAAATTAAGAAGATTGTTAAAAAAGTAGAGCCGGATGTGGAAGTATTGGAGAAATAGGCAGATCAGCCAGTATGATGGCCGGAAGAAGAAAAGAAAGCCGGTTTATTTAGCAGTATGGCAGGCACAGACTGCTGGAGGAAGAAGGTACTGAGTATGACGAAGAAATTAAAGAAGCGGCTGAGAAGGATTATATTGGGGGCAGCAGCCTTTGTTGCGGCAATCTTCCTTGAGCATAGTATATTTACTCCAGAAAGCCGGATTATTTTACTGCCCTACCTGATCGCCTATGCTATTATCGGTGGAGATGTGGTAAAAAAGGCGCTGATGAATATCCGAAGAGGACAGATCTTTGATGAAAATTTTCTCACGCTGATCGCTACGGTGGGAGCATTTTTTGTAGGAGAATACCCTGAAGCAGCAGCGGTTATGCTGTTTTACCAGATTGGAGAGTGGTTTCAGTCCTATGCAGTAAACCGTTCCCGGAAATCGATCAGGGAGCTGATGGATATACGACCGGATTATGCCAATGTCCTGCGGGAAGGGGAAGAGTTGGTTCTGGATCCGGAGGAGGTCAGGATAGGTGAGATCATCCGGATTAAGCCGGGAGAAAGAGTACCTTTGGATGGAGTTGTGGTAAAGGGAAGTGGTAGCCTGGACACCATGGCATTGACGGGTGAGAGTATGCCCCGGGATGTGCATCCGGGAGAGGAGATCATTAGTGGCTGTATCAACTTAAACAGTGTATTGGAAGCAGAAGTGACGAAAGTGTTTGGAGAATCTACGGTGAATAGGATCCTCGAGCTGGTAGAAAATGCTTCCTCTGAAAAAGCAGTTACAGAACAGTTTATTACCCGATTTGCCCGTTATTATACTCCTGTGGTAGTAATCCTGGCGGCCTTACTGGCGGTCATTCCACCAATTTTTGTCGGAAATTTTCCAGCATGGCTGTACAGAGCCCTTACCTTTCTGGTTATTTCCTGCCCCTGTGCGTTGGTAATCAGTATTCCTCTAAGCTTCTTTGGAGGACTGGGAGGAGCCAGTAAGGCGGGAATTTTGGTCAAGGGAAGCAATTATCTGGAGATTTTGGCAGAGACAGAACTGGTGGTAATGGATAAAACAGGAACCCTGACCAAGGGAAGCTTTGTGGTTTCGGAAATTGCATCAGAAGGGGAAATTACAGAAGAAGAGCTTCTTTATTTGACAGCATTGGCAGAAAGCTTTTCCAATCATCCGATCTCGCTTTCCATAAAAAACTGCTGCAAGAAGACGCTGTCCCTGGAAGAAATTGAAAACAGTGAGGAGCGTGCCGGATATGGAGTGATCACTGCCTGGAAGGGGCGGAAGATTTTTGTGGGAAATGAAAAACTGATGGCAGAACAGGGAATTGCGGTACCTGCTTTAGAGAAACCGGGAACGATCTGCCATGTGGCCTGTGAGGGGGAGGAGCAAAAAGAGTATCTTGGTTATCTGGTAGTTACGGATGAAATAAAGGAGGATGCCGCCTCCTGCATTAAAAAGCTGTATGCTTCCGGAGTGAAACGGATTGTTATGCTGACCGGAGATCGGAAGATTACTGCCCAAGATGTTGCGGGAAGGCTGGGGATCAAGGAGATATATGCTGAGCTTCTTCCTCAGGATAAGCTGAACATAGTGGAGAGGTTATTTTCCGAAAAATCAGAAAAAGGAAAGCTGGTTTTTGTGGGTGATGGCATCAATGACACACCGGTACTTGCCCGGGCAGATATTGGAATCGCCATGGGCGGAATGGGAGCTGATGCGGCTATTGAGGCAGCGGATGTGGTGATCATGAATGACCAGCCCTCTAAGATCGCCACGGCCATGGCAATCAGCAGAAAGACGTTGGTTATCGTAAAGGAAAATATTGTTTTTGCGCTGGGAATAAAAGTTCTCGTCCTGCTTCTGGCAGCACTGGGGACGGCCTCCATGTGGGCAGCAGTTTTTGCAGATGTGGGAGTAGCTTTTCTGGCCATACTTAATGCCATGAGAGCCATGAAGGTGAAAGAAGGAAAGGGTACACGTTGAGCCCGGAAAATTACTCATGAAGATATTTATAGAAAAAGCCCCTGAATTGTTTAAGCTTAGACTAACAATTCGGGGGCTTTACAGTTGTTGCCGGTCATGTGTGAACAGTAATAATGCTTCGCGATACACACAAAATGTACTTTCAGCTACCTTATTTACAGGTGCACTTTTTCACATATTCTTTGATTGCTTCGAAACTGGTCTGACTGATTACGTGTTCAATCTTACAGGCATCCTCTGAGGCGATAGCGGCATCGACACCGATATCCTGAAGCCAGTTGGTGAGGAATTCATGCTTTTCATATACTGCTTCTGCAATTGCTCTACCGGATTCAGTCAGATAGATAAAGCCTGCATCCGTTACCGTGATATGTTCCTTCTGACGAAGATTCTTCATTGCGATACTTACACTGGGTTTTTTAAATCCCAGCTCATTGGCAATATCAACGGACCGGACAACAGGGAGCTTCATGCTTAACATAAGAATGGTTTCCAGGTAGTTTTCTGCAGATTCATTGACGGTTAATGACTGATTGTTTGTTCCACTCATATTTTCCCTGTCCAAACGTAGCTTACGTTATATGGACAATTCCCTCCGTTTCTTTATAAAGTCTGTTTCTTTGGCTATTGTACCATGAATAGCAGTTTTTTACAATGGTTGAAAAGTCAAAGGATTTACACTGAGTAACTGTTCAGCCTTCAGCTGACTTGTTACTCTTTAACAAATTTTCTCTCCTGGCTTCATCCCCTTCGAACTTATTCCCCATCGCTCACCTACTGTACTTGAACTTATCTCCTTTAATTAGCATAGGCAAAAAAATCAAGTTTATCTGCCCCATTTTTTTAGTAAACGCTCAAAAAAATCCCGTGGATATTTCTGCTGTCATGAATAATTATAAAAATTTTTTTAAAAACATATTGACAACTAATGGATGTTAGATTATACTAACAACATAAGAGTTAGATAAAGCTAACAAACGTTAGAACTTAACTAACGATGAATTTATGGCAAGGAGGCTTACACGCAGGAAAGCATCATAACAGGCCTGTCTGATAAAATCCTTCATTCCTACAAACGAATCGGTACAGGATGCAGTGGTTCCGGCATGATGCCTCCCGGCTCATAAATTCTCAACTGATTAAGATCAAATAGAGATTTTGCCCATAAAACATACATACCATACATACAAAAAAGAGGTCTGGCCATGGTCAGGCTTCTTTTTTGTATAAGCCTGGAGTATAATGGACAGGAAGAGAAAGAGATCAGGAAAGGAAAGAGAGAATGAGTTTAAGTGTGATTCAGGGGGTTATACTTCCTTTTTTAGGTACTTCCCTGGGAGCTGCCTGTGTATTTTTTTTGCGGGGAGAAATGAACAGGAATCTACAGAGAGGAATGACCGGCTTTGCCGCCGGAGTGATGGTGGCTGCCAGTGTATGGAGCCTGTTAATTCCGGCTATGGATCATGCTGCCGGAATGGGAAAACTGGCCTTTATCCCTGCTGCAGTTGGTTTTTTACTGGGAATGGGCTTTCTTTTACTGCTGGATACCATTACACCCCACATGCATATTAATCAGAATACGGCAGAGGGACCGGTCAGCAATCTGTCCAAGACCACTATGCTGCTTCTGGCAGTAACCTTACATAACGTACCGGAAGGAATGGCAGTAGGTGTGGTCTATGCAGGCTGGGTGACGGGAGAGATTGAGATTACGGCTATGGCAGCCCTGGCTTTGGCTCTGGGTATTGCTTTACAGAATTTTCCGGAAGGGGCTATTATTTCTATGCCCCTGGGCAGTAAGGGAATGAAAAAGAAAAAGGCCTTTGGCCTGGGGGTACTGTCAGGCGTAGTAGAGCCTGTGGCTTCCATTGTGACTATCCTGCTGGCAGATATGATCATCCCGATACTACCGTATCTCTTAAGCTTTGCCGCAGGAGCCATGATCTATGTGGTAGTGGAGGAGCTGGTGCCGGAAATGTCAGAAGGTGAGCATTCCAACCTGGGAACCATAGCCTTTGCAGTGGGCTTCAGCCTGATGATGGTGCTGGATGTAGTGCTGGGGTAGGGGAATCCGTTGTGATCAGACAGGAATATATTCGCTCCAGAGAAAATGTTTTAGAGGAAGTATTTGTATTTTGGGATATTCATTCTAAGGAGAGAATCTGGAGCCGGTACTATTGGAAATTTGATAAGGATGCAGTATTGAAAATAAAATACAGTACGCTATTAGCAGGAGAAAGGTATTTGCCGGAAGATATTTATATTTTTGACTGTAGTTTTTCCTGGACACTTATTCAGACACATGAAGAACTTCTTATTGAACTGTCGGTTTAAGCTGAATGATTCAAACTGACTTCCCTTATTTCAATCGAAGAGCACGATAAAGATGAAAATTTTTTTGAACTGGATATTGATGGACTTGATAGAAGGGAAGAGTTCATATGTTAGGATGATAATTTACATGCGGAAATATGCATATTCTTTGCCATTAGTCATGAACGCGTAAAGATCTATCCATATTTCCTGTAGTGGTTGCGTTTTGGGAATCAGGTGAATTCTCCAGTGGAGAGTATTCCGCGAAAGTTTTTTGACAGCTTTCTTAAAATGAAGGGTACACCATAATGGTATGAAACAGCTAAGATCAGATTTCGTTTTTTGCCCAAAGTGTGCTTACTGCTTTCATTTTATGGATATAGCCAAAATCAGGAGGGAGTTTTTAGAGCATTTATGGATATTCAGGCCTATGAAGAATTTTTGCAATTAATTGATTCAATGGCAGTAGATAAAATGGATTTTCGTTATGAGTCAGAGAAGGAAAGAGGTATTTGTGTGGTCAAAAATGCAGTTAATACGGCTAAAGAATTGGGGAATTTTGGTGAGCGAAGGATTGCATTAGAAAACCTGCTGGATAACCTTAGTGAAGTTGGACTTTTTCTGTCGGCTGAACAAATAGATCTTGCAGATAAGGCGTTTGGAAAAACAAAAAATAAGACTGAACAGTTATTTATCGATTATTACAAAGCCCATTTATTGGATGTCATATATTCAAACCTTGATTTGGCAAATCGTGATTTGAATGATGAAAAGGGGCGTATGCGATTAAGTACCCTCACAGTTACGAAGGAAGCTGTCCATTATCTGTTAGGAGGACAGGCATATTTGAATTCTGATGAATATGAAGAGACCGCACTTGAAGAGACGTGGGCACGCTTTAATATTACCTTTGGATTAGATGTTTTTCGGGATATTTTTATCACGCTCATTGATTGTGGAGAAAAATCACGCATCGTATTTTGCCACAATGGAAAGGTAGATGAGCACTATTTATAACGGGGAATTGTGGATAATGTTTTTTTGACTTTTTATCAGGAATTGGATAGGCTTTGTGAAGAGTTTACTGGGAAGTAAGCAGTTTAATCAGGTGATGCTTTAAAGAAAAGAAGAAATAAAGGAGGCTATATGGCAAAATCAATTAAAATCAAGGATACCACAAGAGAGGAAAGAATAGAGATCGTCAATCAGGCACTGGCAGTGTGTGGCGGTGCCTGTGATTTCTGCAACGGCTGTGATAATATCGGGGGAGGCAGGATAGATGACATCTACCAGCCTTATATCGACGGACTGAAAGAAATTTCCGAGATCAATATGGAGTACAGCAGAAATACGGTGAGAGGATAGAAGGGAGTGAGACCTTCGTCTTGTAAAAAAGGGGCTGTTGCAAAATTCTTAACCAGGCTTACTGCTTATTTATTTGTACGCATTTGCTTGAGACATTGTAGATATAAGAGCGGACTTTAGTCCGATATTTGGCTACAATGTCCGTAGCAACAAGCGAACAAAGGATAACAGTAAGCTGCTGAAAGAATTTTGCAACAGCCCTGATTTTTAATCAGTCAGAAACCTAGGCCTTTCCCTGCTTAATGGCGGCCTGTGCAGCAGCCAGACGGGCAATGGGTACACGGAAAGGTGAGCAGGATACATAATCAAGTCCTACTTTATGGCAGAATTCTACGCTGGTAGGATCGCCGCCGTGTTCGCCACAGATTCCCAGACCAAGCTTGGGATTCACCTTGCGTCCGTCATCGGCAGCAGTCTGGATCAGTTTTCCTACGCCGTTAGGATCCAGGTGAGCGAAAGGATCGCTTTCATAGATCTTGTTGTCGTAGTAGTAATTCAGGAATTTTCCGGCATCATCACGGCTGAAGCCGAAGGTCATCTGAGTCAGGTCGTTGGTACCGAAGCTGAAGAAATCAGCAGCCTCTGCGATCTCACCGGCAGTAAGGGCAGCACGGGGAATCTCGATCATGGTACCTACCTCATACTTCATGGCAAGTCCGGATTCAGCGATCAGCCTGTCAGCAGTTTTTACTACCACATCCTTAACGAATTTCAGCTCCTTTACCTCGCCAACAAGGGGGATCATGATGTGGGGAACGATAACCTTTCCGGTTTCTCTGGAAACGGTGAGGGCAGCCTTGATCACTGCTTCAGTCTGCATCTCAGCGATTTCCGGATAAGCAACAGCCAGACGGCAGCCGCGGTGTCCCATCATAGGGTTAAATTCGTGAAGGCTTTCAATAACATCATTTAATTCCTGCACGGAAATGTTCAGCTCACAAGCCAGGTCAGCAATATCCTCTTCCTTAGTGGGAAGGAACTCATGGAGCGGGGGATCCAGATAACGGATGGTCATCGGACGGTCTCCCATGATCCGGTACATATCCTCAAAGTCGCTCTGCTGGTAAGGCTGGATCTTGGCAAGAGCAGCCTTACGGGCTTCTACATCACGGGCAACGATCATTTCCCGAACAGCCTTGATACGGGTCTCATCGAAGAACATATGCTCAGTACGGCATAAACCGATACCCTGGGCTCCGAATTCTACACCCTGCTTTGCATCACGAGGGTTGTCTGCATTGGCCAGAACCTGAAGGGTACGGGCGGAATCTGCCCAGGCCATGAAGCGTCCGAAGTCTCCGGAGATGGAAGCGGCAACAGTAGGAATGGCTTCGCCGTAAATATTTCCGGTAGAACCGTCAAGAGATACCCAGTCACCCTCATTATAGGTCTTTCCATCCAGAGTGAAACATTTTTTCTCATAATCTACAACGATCTCACCGCAGCCGGATACACAGCAGGTTCCCATTCCACGGGCAACTACAGCTGCATGGCTGGTCATACCGCCACGAACGGTAAGGATACCCTGGGCAGCAACCATACCCTCAATGTCTTCCGGGCTGGTTTCCAGACGTACCAGGATGACCTTTGGCATACGACCACTTTCTACAGCTTCCTTGGCCTCCTCAGCAGTAAATACTATCTGTCCGCAGGCAGCACCGGGAGAAGCAGGAAGACCCTTGCCGATGGGAGAAGCAGCAGCCAGCTTTTCCTTGTCGAACTGAGGATGCAGCAAGCTGTCCAGCTGGTTGGGTTCTACACGTAAAACAGCCTCTCTCTGGGTGATCATACCCTCATCCACCAGATCTACAGCAATCTTTAAAGCAGCCTGTGCAGTACGTTTGCCGTTACGGGTCTGGAGCATGTAAAGCTTACCGTTTTCAATGGTAAATTCCATATCCTGCATATCACGGTAATGTGCTTCCAGCTTATTGGCAATGGCAACAAACTGGTCATAAACCTCAGGCATCTGTTCCTTCAGATGGCTGATCGGGGAAGGAGTACGGATACCGGCAACAACGTCTTCACCCTGGGCATTGATCAGGTATTCACCCATCAGCACCTTTTCTCCGGTGGAAGGATCTCTGGTGAAGGCTACACCGGTTCCGGAGGTATTGCCGGAGTTACCAAAGGCCATGGCCTGAACGTTAACGGCGGTACCCCAGTCGTAAGGAATCTCATTCATACGACGGTATACGTTGGCACGGGGATTGTCCCAGGAACGGAATACGGCCTTAACGGCTTCGATCAGCTGTTCTTTGGGATCGGAAGGGAAATCCGTGCCCATTTTTTCTTTGTAAAGGGATTTGAATTTGATTACCAATGCCTTCAGATCGTCGGCATCCAGATCTACATCCTGGGTGACACCCTTTGCTTCCTTCATTTCATCAATGATTTTTTCAAAATCACTTTTGGACATTTCCATAACCACATCAGAGAACATCTGCACGAAACGGCGGTAGGAATCATAAGCAAAACGGGGATTGCCGGTAAGCTTAGCCAGGCCTTCCACAGCCTCGTCATTAAGTCCCAGGTTCAAAATGGTATCCATCATACCCGGCATGGATGCACGGGAACCGGAACGAACGGAAACCAGAAGGGGGTTGCTGACATCTCCGAATTTTTTGCCAACAATTTCTTCCATTTTACCGATGTACTCATAGATCTGTGCCATGATCTCATCGTTGATCTGGCGACCGTCATTATAGTACTGGGTACAGGCTTCGGTACTGATGGTGAAGCCCTGGGGAACAGGCATTCCTGCATTAGTCATTTCAGCCAGGTTGGCTCCTTTGCCACCCAGAATCTCACGCATGTCCTTGTTACCTTCAGTAAAAAGGTACAGGTATTTTTTGCTCATTGGTATTTACCTCCCAATATGTATTTTGTGGTAACTGCTTCACGGTTTTTGAAGAGTTACATTTTTAACGTATTATATTATAGCAAAAGAAAATGGGAAATACTAGGATAAAAAGGGAAATGAAATACAAACAAGCTTCACTTTTTTATCCTTTTTTGTCCTATTGAAGGATTCTTCGTTGAAAGGGGAAGAAAAAAGTGTTAAATTTAAAAAAGAACATAGTAAAATAAAAAAGGAATGGTGATCGCTATGGGAGACGAACAGGGAATCATGATAAAATGGGATCATAAATATAGCCTGGGTGTGGAGGAAGTAGATCAGGAGCATAAAAAGCTTTTTTCTATTATCCATAAAATTGTGGAGTTATCGGAAAAAGGAGAAGATAGTCGTGCACAGCACGCCTGCCGTGAAGGGGTAAAGTATTTTAAAAATTATACCATCAGCCATTTTGCCCATGAGGAGGAATTCATGGAATCCTTAAATTATGGAGGCTATGAACGACATAAAAAGATTCATGATGATCTGAAAAACCATGTGCTTCCTGCTATGGAAAAGGAGTTGGAGGAGAACGATTACAGTCCGGAAACGGTCCGTCATTTTCTGGGAATCTGTACAGCCTGGCTGGTAACCCATATCAAGGGAGAGGATCAGGCCATTATGAATCGCAGGACCGGTCAGCAAATGGACTTAAAGATCAGCAGCCAGGAGGCCATGTTTGAGAAGATATTAAAAAAACTTCTGGATGAAATGTATGAGCTGGAGATTGAGGCAATCAGCAACCACTATGCAGGCTGGGATTTTGGTAAGGCGATTTTCCATGAGTTAACCTTTGTGGGAAAAAATAAGGAGGTTACCCATCTGATGTTTGCCCTGGAACAGGAGCTGATCTTTGCTCTTGCCGGGCAGAGTCTGGGTCTTGAGATAAAGCGGATTGACAGCTTTCTATTGGGAGCGGTGAAGGAAATTCTCTTCAGCCTTAGTGAACAGATCAGCTTCTACATGAATCTTGACGGGGAATGTAAGAGCCGCAGTGGTGTGATGCTGTCTACCAGTGATATTCAGGATATTTTTCAGCATAAAACGATTTTATACAGTACCCTCTTCAACACTCCTATGGGGCATTTTGCCTGCTGCGTCTACCGGCGTTAGATTGGGCAGCTACAGGAAGGACAGCTATGGATCTATTTGAATATATGCGGGAAGCCAGGCAGGAAAAAGAGGCTCCTCTGGCAGCCAGGCTGCGCCCTTCAAGTCTGGAAGAGGTGGTGGGGCAGCAGCATATCATCGGTAAGGATAAGCTTTTGTACAGAGCCATCAAGGCAGACAAGATCAGTTCCCTGATTTTTTATGGGCCACCGGGCACAGGAAAGACTACACTGGCGAAGGTTATTGCACAAACGACCAAATCTGACTTCGTACAGATCAATGCCACCGTAGCCGGAAAAAAGGATATGGAAGAGGTTATCCGTCAGGCAAAAGAAGCACAGGGAATGTATGGGAAGAAAACCATCCTGTTCATCGATGAGATTCACCGTTTTAATAAAGGGCAGCAGGACTATCTCCTGCCCTTCGTGGAGGACGGCACCATCGTTCTGATCGGGGCAACCACGGAAAATCCTTTTTTTGAGGTAAATGGAGCCTTGATCTCCCGCTCCATTATTTTTGAGCTGAAGCCTCTTTCAAAAGAAGAAATTAAAGAGCTGATTCGCAGGGCGGTCTATGATGCGGAAAAAGGAATGGGGGCCTATCAGGCAGAGATTGATGATGAGGCTATGGAGTTTCTGGCAGATATGGCAGGAGGAGATGCCAGGCAGGCATTGAATGCAGTAGAGTTGGGGATCATGACCACACCTCCGTCCAAGGAGGGGAAAATACAGCTGACTCTTGAAGTGGCCTCGGAATGTATCCAGAAGCGAATCGTCAAATATGATAAAGGCGGGGATAACCATTACGATACCATTTCTGCTTTTATCAAAAGTATGCGGGGGTCTGATCCGGATGCGGCTCTGTATTATCTGGCCAGGATGCTCTATGCGGGAGAAAGTGTAACCTTCATTTCCAGAAGAATTATGATCTGTGCCTCTGAGGATGTGGGAAATGCTGATCCCCAGGCACTGCAGGTGGCAGTGGCAGCAGCTCAGGCGGTAGAGCGGGTGGGCATGCCGGAGGCTCAGATTATTCTGGCTCAGGCAGTAACCTATGTGGCAACTGCACCTAAAAGCAATTCTGCTCTGGGAATTTTTGATGCGATGAATGAGGTGAAAAAATCGGGGAATTTAAAGATTCCAGGCCATCTTCAGGACTCCCATTATCCGGGAGCCAAAAATCTGGGACACGGAATCGGTTATCAATATGCCCATGATTATAAGAATCATTACGTCAAACAGCAGTACCTGCCTTATGAGTTAAACGGAAAGGAATTCTACCGCCCTGACGGAAATGGATATGAAGCAAAGATCAGGGCCCATATGAAAAAAATAAAAGAAGAAGCTGGCGAGTAAGCTGTCGAATTTGAATAGCCGGGTTACTACATTTCCTGCTTGTAGGCATTTGCGGAATAATTGTCTGATGAAGAACGGACTTCAGTCCGGGATTCACAGACAATATATGTAGCAATAAGCGAACAAGGGAAAAGTAGTAACCCGGCTAAACAATTAAAACAGCATACGGGTCAGGGTCTCATAGACCTCCTGATTTTTTTTTGTCCAGTTATTACAGATGGAATCCGCCAGCTCAGCGGTAGGAACGGAGAGCCTGATTTCCACCAGAGTGGTATTACGATCCCTGGCGGTCAGCAAAGCCTCATAATCTCCACTGGTAGACTTGTAATAATTGGAGGCAACGGAAACCTGATCACGGAGCTTCAGGGAATGTTCTTTAAAGTAGGAGTGGATATCCTGCTTTATGGCATCGCTGATCTGATTTTCAAAATAGCCCAGCGTATTTTTCCCTTCCTCGGTAATGACCAGTACGGTACGGTTCAGGGTACTGTGGGTCTGTACCAGTCCGGTTTCTGCCAGCTGGCTTAGAGACTGCTGGAGAACGAGATAGTTGGTATAGCCCTGTTCCAGGATGAATTCACTGATCTGGGATTGGGTAAGAGGAAAGTCAACCCGGTTCAACATATAGAGAACGATTAATTTATAAAGCTCCAGGGACTCCCGGGAGGTAGAAAAATCCATGAGTAAGCCACTCCTTTCTTATTTTTATTTTCTTCTCATTCTGTCGAAGATCAAAAAAGAGAATGATCTTCAACGAATAATTTCCCCTGAAAAAGATGATTTTCCTTCAAATATTTATGCAGAGAGTTTAACACCTCCCGCTTATGCAGACTCCAGTAAGGGGCCAGAGTGAGGTCTTTAGGACCATCACCGGTAAGACGATGGATGACAATGTCTTGTGACAGATATGTCAGACATTTTGACAAAAGAGTCACATAAGCTTCCTTAGAGAAAACCTCTATTTTTCCGGCCTCATACTCCTTTGCCAGATCCGTTCCCTTTAAGATGTGTAGAAGCTGCAGCTTGACGCCAAAGGGAGAAAGGGAATTAATATAGTCAACAGTCTGTAAAATCCTGTCTTCATTTTCTCCGGGAAGCCCCAGAATCAGGTGGACGATTACAGGAATATCATGGTTGACTAAATCAGTCATAGCAGATGTAAATACAGAAAGGGGATAGCCACGGCGAATATAGCATGCTGTATCCTCGTGTATGGTCTGCAGACCCAGTTCTACCCAGATCACTTTGGGAGCATACCTGGCTTTGAGAGAGGTCAGAAGCTCCAGAATTTCCAGAGAGAGGCAGTCCGGCCGGGTAGCGATGGAGATACCCATGATATCCGGATGGGAAAGGGCCTCACTGTAGATGTTTTCCAGGTAGTCCAGGGGGCCGTAGGTATTGGTATAGGCCTGAAAATAGGCCAGAAAACGGCTTCCTGTTTTTTTCTCCCCAAAGAGGGAAAGTCCCTGTTTTAGCTGAACATCAATACTGCTGCCTCTGGCAGCAAATTCACCACTGCCCCCCACGGAGCAGAAGATACAGCCCCGGCTGTCCAGCCTGCCATCCCGGTTGGGACAGGTAAAGCCGGCATCCAGGGCAATTTTATAGATCTTGCAACCATATTCTTGTTTAAACCAGGCGTCCAGAGAGTAGTAGGGACGGCCCAGCCAGTGGGCAGGAAGGTTGTATCTTTCCATTGAACCTATCCTTAATGGATATGACTTTTTACTGCCTGGGAGACTACTTCGGCAACCTGGGGATTAAAGGGCTGGGGAAGAATATTGTCTTCATTCAGTTCTTCTTCACTGACCAGTCCGGCAATAGCCAGAGCAGCAGCCAGCTTCATTTCCTCGGTGATCTGTCTGGCTCTGCCTTCAAGAGCACCCTTAAAGATTCCCGGGAAGGCAATCACATTATTTACCTGATTGGGGAAATCACTTCTTCCGGTTCCCACCACCCTGGCCCCGGCCTTCTTAGCCAGATCAGGCATGATTTCAGGAACGGGATTGGCCATGGCAAAAAGGATGGCATCCTTATTCATGGAAGCTACCATTTCAGGGGAAACGATACCAGGAGCAGATACACCAATGAAAATGTCGGCTCCCTTCATGGCATCAGCCAGAGTTCCGGTTTCCTGACCGGGGTTGGTGAGTCCGGCCATTTTTTCCTGCATCCAGTTTAACCCATCAGTGGTTTTGGAGATGATTCCTGCTTTGTCGCACATGATCACATTAGCAAAGCCATAGGTTAACAGCAGTCTGGTAATGGCTACACCGGCACTTCCGGCACCGTTTACCACCACCTTACAATCTTCCTTTTTTTTGTCCGTTACCTTCAGGGCATTGATCACTCCGGCCAGAACGACGATGGCAGTACCATGCTGGTCATCATGAAAAACAGGGATATCCAAAGAAGCCTTCAGCCGTTCCTCAATTTCAAAACAGCGGGGAGCACTGATGTCCTCCAGATTGATCCCGCCAAAGCCGGGAGCAAGCCAGGTTACAGCCTTGATGATCTCTTCTGTATCCTGAGTATCCAGGCAGACAGGTACTGCATTGACGTTGCCGAATTCTTTAAAAAGAACGGCTTTTCCTTCCATAACCGGCATGGCAGCATAGGGGCCGATATTTCCCAGGCCCAGGACCGCGCTTCCGTCACTGACTACGGCCACTGTGTTGGCCTTCATGGTATAGGTATAAGCAGCCTCTTTATCCTGGGCGATCACTTTGCAGGGCTCTGCCACACCGGGGGTATAGGCCAGTGCCAGGTCCTCCCGGGATCTTACCTTTGCTTTGGAAAGGGTCTCCACCTTTCCCTGCCACTGTTCATGAAGCTGTAACGCTTTTTCATTTGCTGAAATACTCATATTGAAACCTCTTCGTTCTTTGATGATCATGGGGTGATCAGGTAAAATAGTAACCTTAATTATAAATAAGAAAAAACACAAAAATGAACCTATCTCATCATAGCCTAATTATTTTTTCTAATCAAGCCCTTTCTATTTTAAAAAAAGTAGTGTATAATGCAGACAGAAAATCTAACGACCAGTCTTAATTGATGGAATACGCAGGATACATTTCGTATCAGAATCCCCTATTATCGTTTTGATCAAGTAATGAACTGAAAAATGAGGAGGTAAAATGAGAGAAAAATATGAATCCCTTGCTTTGGCGGATTTAAGAGCAATCGCAAAGTCCAGAGGTATAAGAGGTACATCCATGATGAAAAAAGCCGAGGTGGTGGAAGCTATGCTTAAGCTGGACGAGGAGGAAAAGAATCGGGAGAATCCTGTTTCTGGTGTGCCGTCAGACAGACCTGCTGTTCAGGCGGTATCAGGCAGACCCATTCCGGAAGAGGAAAGAAATGTACGTGAGGAAGAGGAAGAAAAACGCAGACGTCTGGGAGAGGATAGATTTCCGACGGAACTGGACAGTGGAATTACAGCCAGCGGCATTCTGGAGGTTATGCCTGACGGTTTTGGCTTCATCCGCTGTGCAAACTATCTTCCCGGTGAAAATGACGTCTATGTGGCCCCAAGCCAGATTCGCCGTTTTAATATGAAAACCGGTGATATTGTTACCGGGAATACCAGGATTAAGACCCAAAGTGAAAAATTCAGTGCTCTTTTATATGTAAAGAATATCAATGGTTTTTTACCTGATGTGGCAGCAAAAAGAGGGAATTTTGAGGACATGACCCCTATTTTCCCGGATGAAAGGATGAAGCTGGAAACACCGGGAGCCTCTGTTGCCATGCGGATCATGGATCTGATGAGCCCTGTAGGTAAGGGTCAGAGTGGAATGATCGTATCCCCTCCCAAGGCAGGTAAGACTACGCTGTTAAAAGAGGTGGCCAAGTCGGTAAAGCGGAACAATCCGGAGACCCATCTGATCATTCTGTTGATCGATGAACGGCCCGAGGAGGTTACGGATATCAAGGAAGCCATTGAGGGACCTAATGTGGAAGTGATCTACTCCACCTTTGATGAGCTGCCGGAGCATCATAAGCGTGTGGCAGAGATGGTTATGGAGAGAGCCAAAAGGCTGGTGGAACATAAAAAGGATGTGATGATCCTTCTGGACAGTATTACCCGTCTGACCCGTGCGTATAACCTGACCGTTCCCCCCAGTGGAAGAACCCTTTCCGGTGGTCTGGATCCGGCGGCCCTGCATATGCCCAAGCGTTTCTTCGGTGCGGCAAGAAATATGCGTGAGGGAGGAAGTCTTACCATTCTTGCTACTGCCCTGGTGGATACGGGAAGCAAGATGGATGACGTAGTTTACGAGGAATTTAAGGGAACCGGTAATATGGAAATGGTTCTGGACAGAAAAGTGGCAGAAAAGAGGGTATTCCCGGCTATCGATATTCCCAAGTCCGGCACCAGAAGGGAAGATCTGCTGCTGAATCCGGCGGAAATGGAAGCGATCAATACCATCCGTCGTGCCTTTAACGGAATGAAGGCAGATGAGGCAGTGGACAAGGTCATCGATCTGTTCAATAAGACGAAAAACAATCGTGAATTTGTGGAAATGGTAAAGAAGATCAAGTTTATTTAAGTCGGCTTTTCATGAGAAACAGGAAATAATTCAGGAAAAATAAAAAAATGCTTGCTAAGCGAAAAAGGCTGTGCTACAATAAATGAGCTGTTTACAAAAATAAACGGTGTGGATGAGAACAAGTTGTAGAGGCTGGTACTTTTGTAACACAGGACTCTATATTAAGCCAAACGCTGAAGAAGTATGAAAAGTGAAATTGAAGAGGTGAACGTATGAGAGAAGGAATCCATCCTGATTACCATCAGGCAACCGTAACTTGCAACTGTGGCAATACATTTGTAACCGGTTCTACAAAGAAGGATATTCATGTGGAAGTTTGTTCCAAATGCCATTCATTCTACACAGGTCAGCAGAAGTCTGCAAGAGCTGACGGACGTATTGATAAGTTCAACAAGAAATACGGTGTTAAATAGGTATTGCGAAAAAAGGTTGAGGTGGAACATCTCAACCTTGTTTTGTATAGTTCAGAGCCAGGCAGAATTAAACAAAATGGGCTTTGGATGCTTGCATACAAAAGCACATTTTGTTTTAATTCTATTTGGCGAGAGCCTACAGCGAAGGAAATGCGGAGCATTTACGAGCTGGCCTGGCTCGTCAGTGTGTTTGCGAAGCATTTACGAGCTGAGCTTGGCTCTGAATGTACTGGAATACTAGAACAGGAGGTTTAAATGGCCAGACGAAAAAGGCGTGATTGTTCCTGCGGAATCGGCGGACAGGCGGTTTTGGAAGGAATTATGATGAAAAATAAAGATTTATATGCAGTAGTTGTCCGTAAGCCGGACGGCGAGCTGGTGATGGATACAGAAGAATACCATGGAATCATGCATGGAAGCAAGGTGAAGAAGATTCCTTTTGTCCGTGGAATTTTTAATTTTCTGGACTCCCTGATTCTGGGGAGTCGGACCCTGACTTACTCTGCAAATTTTTATGAGGATGAAGAAGCTAAGGAAACAGGGCTGGATAAGCTGGCGAAGGGGCTGTTCAAGGATAAGGCAGAAAAAGTATTTATGGGAATCACCATTACCCTTTCTCTGATCCTGGCAGTTGCTATTTTTATGGTACTGCCCTATTTTATCGGAAATCTTTTCCATTCCTTCGTCAGAAATACGACGGTTCTTGCCCTTATTGAGGGGTTGATCAGGATCGGTATTTTTCTGCTTTATGTACTTCTGATCTCCCGGATGCAGGATATCAAACGGGTATATATGTACCATGGAGCGGAGCATAAATGTATTAACTGTATTGAAAAGGGAAGACCTTTAACGGTGAATAATGTGATGAGAAGCAGCCGGCTTCATAAACGCTGTGGAACCAGTTTTATGTTATTTGTTATGTTGGTGAGCGTCATCCTGTTTATTTTCATCCGGGTAGACGATCCGGTTATGAGGGTGGTTATCCGTGTTCTTCTGGTACCGGTGATCGCAGGGATTTCCTATGAGCTGATTCGTTTTGCGGGAAGTCACAGTAATCATTTTCTGGTAAAACTGATTTCTGCGCCGGGAATGTGGGTGCAGATGCTGACCACCAAAGAACCTACGGAGGATATGGTGGAGCTTGCCATTAAATCCGTTGAGGCGGTTTTTGACTGGAAGGAGTATCTGTACGATACCTTTGGTTACGATATGGACGATTCCTGGCTTACGGATGAGCCGGCCTGAAGCATCGTTTTGAATCAGCAGGCGAACAGGAAAAGTCTGTGTTATACTTGATGTCAGTGTGAAAATCAGAGAATTTCACCTTTTGATTCGGGCATATTGCAGGTAAAATCTACGATATGCATGGAAAATAAGATGCAGTATAGAGAAGTTTACCGGTGGGGAGAGAATGAACTTGCCCATGCCGGAATTGAGGAAAGTAAACTGGATGCAAGGCTGCTTATGGAGCATGTCTGTGGCACCGACAGAAATACGCTTTTGGTGCATGGAGATCGGGAGGTTTCCCAGGCGGATCAAAAGCACTATGAAGAGGTGATCGGGCAAAGATGCAGTCATGTTCCTTTGCAGCAGATTACCGGAGTACAGGAATTTATGGGGCTGGAGTTTCTGGTCAATGAGCATGTATTGATTCCCCGGCAGGATACAGAATGTCTGGTGGAGGAGGCCATGCGATTTCTGCATGATGGAAGCCGGATCCTGGATATGTGTACCGGCTCCGGATGCATTTTATTAAGTCTTTTACATTATTCTAATGGTTGTAAGGGTGTGGGAGTGGATATCTCCCGGGAAGCACTCAAAGTAGCCCGGGCTAATGCAGAGAGGATCATGGCTTTGCCCCGGCCGGGAGTTGAACCTATTGCCGGCGGTTCGGAGGATCTGCAGTTTGTGGAATCGGATCTGTTTTCAGGACTTTCGGAAGAGAAATTTGAGATGATCCTTTCCAATCCACCCTACATTGCCAGCAGTGTTATCCCTACGCTGATGGAGGAGGTAAGGGAGCATGAGCCTTTGCTGGCTTTGGATGGAAAAGAGGATGGTCTGTTTTTTTATCGGAGGATCATTGACGCGGCAAAAGCCTACCTGGTGAAGGAAGGGCGGTTGTTTTTTGAAATAGGCCATGATCAGGCAGAGTCAGTATCCGGTCTGATGGAGGATGCCGGCTTTGAAGAGGTCACAGTGGTAAAGGATCTGGCCGGTCTGGACCGGGTAGTCCATGGAATCTGGATGGGATAATAAGAGCGTTTGTACTATAAAAGTTTCTTTCATGGTAAGGATGTCCATTCGGCCCGGCTTACGATGCCGGGTATCGAAGGAGGTCAGTTTACTATAAAAGGATGATCTTGAATCGGCTCAAAGTATTTAATGCTGAGAGAGATGTTTGTCAGGGAGGATAACCATGTTTGACAGATTGGATGATTTGTTGATTCGCTATGAAGAAATAATGAGTGAGCTTCATGAGCCTACGGTAGCCAACAATCAGGAGCGTTTTCGTAAGCTGATGAAGGAACAGAGCGACCTGGCTCCGATTGTAGAGGCATATACGGAATACAAGAAGAGTAAGCAGGATATTGAAGACAGCCTTTCCATGCTGGAGATAGAATCCGATGAGGATATGCGGGAAATGCTGAAGGAAGAATTGAATGATGCCAAGAAACGGGTAGAGGAGCTGGAAGAGACCATGAAGATCCTTCTCCTTCCCAAAGACCCTAATGATGACAAGAACGTTATCGTGGAAATCCGTGCGGGTGCCGGTGGGGATGAGGCTGCTTTATTTGCTGCAGAAATCTATCGTATGTATGTCCACTATGCAGAAAGTCGTCGCTGGAAGGTGGAAACCATGGAAGTGGAAGAAATCGGAATCGGCGGAATGAAGAGTGTATCCTTTATGATCTCCGGGCAGGGTGCTTATTCCGTAATGAAGTATGAAAGCGGTGTGCATCGTGTGCAGCGTGTGCCGGAAACAGAGTCAGGCGGGCGTATCCATACCTCTACCATTACCGTTGCGGTGATGCCTGAGGCTGAGGAAGTGGATGTGCAGATCGACGATAAGGATATCCGTATCGACGTAATGCGTGCTTCCGGTAACGGTGGACAGTGCGTAAATACCACCGACTCTGCAGTACGTCTGACTCACTATCCTACGGGTATCGTGGTATACAGCCAGACGGAAAAATCCCAGCTGCAGAATAAGGCCAAGGCCTTTGCCCTCCTTCGTGCCAAACTGTATGATATCGAGCAGCAGAAGGCTCATGATGCGGAGGCTGAGCTTCGTAAGAGCTAGATCGGAACGGGAGACCGTTCGGAGAAGATTCGTACCTACAACTTCCCTCAGGGCCGTGTGACCGACCACAGGATCAACCTGACCCTGTATAAGCTGGATAAGATCATGAATGGAGATATCCAGGAAATCATTGATGCCTGCATTGCAGCCGACCAGGCGGCGAAGCTGGCGAAGATGAACGAATAAGCTATGAGTGCAATAGATTTTGGACATTTTGTGTGAAGGGTGTATTTCGCTCTGCGGGGCATGAAAATATTTTAAGTTTATATTGGAAAAAGGGGATATTTGTGGTATTATATGTATAGGATATAACTGTAATGCATTACAGTTTTGGTCTGGGCGAAAGCTCTTTGGACCACCGTAGGCGGGAAGAATTTCCCGCCATTTTTGCTATAGAGGTATGTTTCGGAGGAACTAATGAAAGAACTTAGTGTATTTATAGATGAGTCAGGTGACTTTGGAGAAATTACAGAACGGCCCTCGTACTATTTGGTAACACTTTTGTTTCATGGTCAGGAGAATGGAATTGCCTCAAATGTCAAAAAGACTTTTGAAATTGGGATATGGTTTAAAAGGTAATGGTTCAAAGATTAATGTTATTTATAGGCGAATGTAAAGTTTCAATTTTACATCCAGATTGTTTTTGCATGAATAACGAAAGTTGTCCGATATAGCAGAGCATGTACCAAAAAAGAAAGGTAAATGAGTCATGGAATATATTCATTACTATGAATCACCTATCGGCACTATTACAATGGCTTCTGATGGAGAAGCATTGAGCGGGCTGTGGTTTAATGGGCAGAAGTATTATGCAGATTGTCTTGAAATTGAACACGAAGAAAAGTTCCTTCCGGTTTTCGAGCAGACCAGTAAGTGGCTTGATCTTTATTTCAGTGAAAAGGAGCCGGATTTTACCCCGCCGCTAACCATGAAAACTACTGAATTTAGAAAAGCAGTCTGGGAGATTATGCTATCCATTCCCTACGGAAAGGTAATGACCTATGGCGAGATTGCAGACAGGATTGCAAAGGAAAAGGGACTGAAAAAGATGTCCGCACAAGCTGTTGGAGGTGCAGTTGGGCACAATTCCATCTCGCTCATTATTCCGTGCCACCGTGTTGTAGGCACGAATGGGAGCCTGACAGGATATGCGGGAGGTATTGAGAAAAAGATAAAACTTCTCCAGTTGGAAAAAGCCGATATGTCAGGGCTATTTGTTCCGACAAAAGGAACGGCATTATAGAAGAGGCATAATACTGATGACACTTGTATAGATTTATTCGGGAGGTTTATCCAGATGAAAAAAACAGTAGTAATCACCGGGGCAACGGATGGGATTGGAAAATCATTGGCAATTTTATTAGCTGAAGAATATAACCTTGCTCTTTGTGGAAGAAGCGAAGAAAAAATGAAGGAATTGAAGAAGAAATTGGGCGATTGTCATGTTTATGCAGAGTGCTTCGACCTTACAGAGGATAAGAAACGTCACGCATTTTGTGAACAGGTGAAGAAGGAATTTGCCACCGTGGATGTGCTGGTTAATAATGCCGGTGCAAATACAAAAAAGGACAAAGTAGTAGAGATTAATCTGGAAGATTTGCGGTATATGTTTGAATTAAACTGTGTCAGTGCGGTTGGAATGATTCAGGAAATCTATCCCCTTATAGCCCAAAGACAATGCGGTCTAGTTGTTAATATCTTAAGCAGCTGCTGTCTTTTTAGTAATCCTATGACAGGAAGCTATAGTGCTGCCAAGGATGCTCTGGAAAGCATCAGTAAGATTCTCACCAAGGAAGCTAAAGCGGACAACATCGGCGTTTGCAATGTATATCCCGGTGGTGTAGATACTAATTTCAGGGCAGTAGCAAACCACAATTATTTAAAACCCGAAACCGTAGCCAGGATGATTAAGGCTTGTATAGAAAATGAAGAAGGCTGTGTTCATGACATTGTCATCAGGCCTTTTATTGAAGATAATATGGCATAAGTAATCCGGTTTTAAACCAAAAGAACGTGAATTTATGAGAGGGACATGTTATGGTAGAAGAATTAAAAAGCATGATTGGGACGGATGAAACCATTTTATATGAAGGAAAACCGGATAAAAAATGTTTTATTATGGAAAGTATCTTTAATCCATTGCTGCCGGTGGCCATTATTTGGGCAGTGATCGATATGGGATTTTTGGGGATTGGAATGGGAAGTATGCAGTTTTTTATGATCCCATTTCTGATGGTTCACATGATGCCGGTATGGATTTATCTTTCCGGAGTTATTTTTTCATTTAGAAAATACAGGAATACCTGTTATATCGTAACGGATCATGCTGTTTATCTTTCAAGAGGAATTTTTGCAATGAACCTTGAAGCAAAAACGTTTGCAGAATTGTCGCGGGTGAACTTACATAGAGGCATTTTTGATCAAATATTCAATGTTGGCGATGTTCAAATTACCACGAATCAATTTACAAAAAAGAATATGCCGGCTGTGCTTGGCATTAATAGTATCTCAAACTATACAGAGGTATATCAAATGGTAAAAAAACTGCAAAAGGATATTTATTCAGATATTATGTATCCGAATGATTTAAGACCGGAAGAAAATCATGGGTATAGAACAAAGTACCGGGGATAAAAAGAATGTTAAATAAATGCCGCAATAACCAATAAAATTATTGTGACAAATTGAAAAGCAAAGATGATAATATTGTTCACGGCACAAAATGATTGCGCAGGCAGAAATACAGTGTTAGCAAGGGTTTGTGAGGGTTAACCAAGAAAAACCACACCGATTTTACACCAAGTAGTTAGTAGCAAGAAGATTATGCGAGAATGAGACTCAAATGCAGGAAAAGTAGAAAAATGTTAAGAAGAAAGAAGATGCAGTACAGGTAAGTATTGTATCTTCTTTCTTTGCTGGAATTACAGCGTTGATTGAAGAGTAACTGCTGGTCGTTGAATTGCCCTTATGGGCGTGCTTGGGGCAATTTGGGACGTTGTTAGGAGAAAGAGGGATAGTTGGGCGATGAGAGGCTAAAACTTGAATTTGGGCGAATTTGAGGGGCAAAGAAATGGATGAGTCAACAGCAAAGATGGGAAAGTTTTAATAGAAGTGACAAAGGCAAAAAACGTGGAGAAATAAGGGCAGTTTTGAACTGAAATCAGCCACAGAAAGTAGGGTCGAAAATGGTGCAGGTTAAAGGAGTTATGCCACCCCGAGGCGGCATAACCCGTGAAACGCCCACCGGCAGTGCCGTTGGGGCAGTTGGAGTATGGCATAACTTTTGATTCAGTGCTTAGAATTTTTATGCCGCATTCGCCAAAACAACCAAAAATTAAAGGCATGTACGGCGGATTTGTTATGCTATGAGGAAAAGCACCAAGGGACAAGTCTGCCCATTCGGTGGACTATGGTATAGGTCATGGTGAACCATGCAGTTAAGTATATAATTTAAGTAATAAAGACAGAGAAAAAGAAGTATTTATATTGACTTTTATGCCATGCAAAAATATAATTATAAGCACAGAAGTCAACGAATGGAAAGGAAACTATTGTGGGAGCAACTGAAGAAATTATCAAAATGGCAAAAGAGAATAATGGTACGGTTACAACTGCAATGGTGGTTGCAGCAGGTATCTCCCGTGGAAATATCAAATACCTCGTGGACAAGGGCATGATTGAAAAGTCGGCAAGAGGTGTTTATATTTTGCCGGAGGTTTGGGATGATGAGATTTTTAATTTGCAGAGTCGTTTTAAACGAGGAATCTATTCACATGAAACTGCATTGTTCCTTTGGGATTTAACGGACAGGACACCGAATAGATATCACATGACGTTTCCGGTGAATTATAATTTGACAAAACCCAAGGAAGAAAACATTCGTTGTGTGCAATGCAACGAAGCATTGTATGATTTGGGAATGTCAGAAGTGATTACGCCGGGAGGAAATACCGTAAGGGCTTATAGCGTGGAGCGCACGCTCTGTGATATTTTGCGTCCACATAGTCATGTGGATATTCAGGTAGTGACGGAGGCGTTTAAGCGATACGCAACCAGAATGGATAAAAATATTCCCCTCTTGTCAGAGT
>JAFSIS010000055.1 GCA_017439665.1 Lachnospiraceae bacterium | reverse complement strand
GCTTTTAATGGATTCCCTTGTACTTGGCCTGACAGGAATTTTGAATCAGTACGGTAAAGCGTACATTGACTTGACATTCGAGGAGGTGTAAAACCATGATGAATATGAATCTTCAATTTTTTGCTCATAAAAAGGGTGTAGGTTCTACTAAGAACGGTAGAGATTCTGAATCCAAAAGATTAGGTGCAAAAAGAGCTGACGGACAGTTTGTTAAAGCAGGTAACATTTTATACAGACAGCGTGGAACCAAGATTCATCCCGGTGTAAACGTAGGTCGCGGTGGTGATGATACATTATTTGCTTTAGTTGACGGTGTACTGAGATTCGAGAGAAAAGGCAGAGATAAGAAGCAGGCTTCTGTTTATCCTGTAGAAAAATAGTTACAGTTCAACCTTCTGCTGAACCGTTACGAAAAATAGTACCTATGATTGGCTCCAGACAGAGGATGTTTGGAGCTTTTTCTTTCCCGGATAAAGGGTGAATTCGATAAGGAGTTATTCATGTTTGCAGACAGAGCAAAAATATATGTCCGAAGCGGAAAGGGAGGCGATGGGCATGTTTCCTTCCGCCGTGAAAAATATGTTCCCAATGGTGGACCCGACGGCGGTGACGGCGGCGACGGCGGAAGCGTTATCCTGGAGGTGGATGAGGGCTTAAATACCCTTACCAAATTCCGTCACCATCATCATTATTATGCCGAACATGGTGAAAATGGCGGTAAGAAAAACTGCCGTGGAAAAAACGGGCAGGATATCGTCTTAAAAGTTCCCGAAGGCACAGTAGTGAAGGAAGCTGCCTCCGGTAAGGTGATCACCGATATGTCCGGAAATAATCGCCGGATGGTTCTGCTAACCGGCGGAAAGGGAGGAAACGGCAATCAGCACTATGCCACCAGCACCATGCAGGCTCCCAAATATGCTCAGCCGGGACAACCTGCCAGGGAACTGGAGCTTTTTTTGGAGCTCAAGGTTATTGCAGACGTTGGTCTGGTAGGCTTCCCTAATGTAGGTAAATCTACCTTTCTTTCCCGGGTGACCAATGCAAGACCCAAGATAGCCAATTATCATTTTACCACCCTTAATCCCAATCTGGGTGTAGTAGATCTGGGTGATGATAAAGGCTTTGTCATTGCCGATATTCCCGGTCTGATCGAAGGCGCCTCTGAGGGAGTGGGACTGGGGCATGAATTTTTACGCCATATTGAAAGAACCAAGGTAATGATTCATATCGTGGACGCTGCCGGTGTGGAAGGAAGAGATCCGGTGGCGGACATTTATGCGATCAACAAAGAGCTTGAAGCCTACAATCAGGAGATTGCCGGCCGTCCTCAGGTCATTGCTGCCAATAAGATCGATTGCATTTATGATCCGGAAAATAGCCCTGTAGATGCCATTCGCAGGGAATTTGAACCAAAGGGAGTAAAGGTATTTCCCATTTCTGCCGTTAGTGGAGAAGGTGTGAAGGAGCTTCTCTATTATGTCCGTGAGCTTCTGAGTACTCTGGATGATGAAGTCATCATTTTTGAGCAGGAATATTTTCCTGAGTTCGGCAGTCTGAACAATGAGCCTTTTACCGTGGAGTACGATGCCGATAAGGATGAATACGTGGTAGAGGGACCCCGGATTGAAAAAATGCTTGGCTATACCAATCTGGAAAGTGAAAAGGGCTTTGCCTTCTTCCAGAAATTCCTAAAGGATACGGGGATATTGGAACAATTGGAAAAAGCCGGCATTGAAGAGGGAGATACGGTAAGAATGTATGGACTTTCTTTTGACTATTACAAATAAAGATGCGTTGCCGGTAATCCCGGAAGAACTGTGAGGTGAAAATGACCAGTAAACAAAGAGCCTATTTAAAAGGTCTCGCCAGTACCCTGGATCCGATTTTTCAGATTGGAAAATCCAGTGTCACACCCGAGATCACCACGGCTATTGAAGAGGCCTTTAATAACCGTGAGCTGTTAAAAATCGCTGTTTTAAAAAACTGTATGGACGATCCCAGACTGATCGCTGAGATGATTTCTGAACGGACACACTCTCAGGTAGTACAGGTAATCGGAAAAAAAATCGTTTTATATAAGCCCGATAAGAAAAATCCTAAAATAGTCTTGCCTAAATAGGAAGGATATGATATTTTTTTAACAAGGATAGCATATTCATCCTAAAAAAAAGAAAAGAGGGCAAAATTATGAGTAAGAAGAAACGCGTTGGAATCATGGGCGGAACCTTTAATCCTATTCATCTGGGTCATCTGATCGTAGCCGAGAATGCTTATGAGGAGCTTGATCTGGATGAGGTTCTTTTCATTCCCAGTGGAACCCCCTACATGAAAGATAATACGGAAATTCTTGATCCTAAGGTACGCATTTCCCTTGTGGGTGAAGCCATTGACGACAATCCCCACTTTGCCATGTCAACCATCGAAGTTGACCGGGAGGGCAATTCTTACTCCTACGAAACCATTGAAACCTTAAAAAAAGCCAATCCGGATACGGAATATTATTTTTTAGTGGGTGCAGATAGTTTATTTATGATGGAAGAATGGATGCATCCCGAGAAAATTTTTTCTGGAGTAACCGTTGCTGTAGCTATCCGTGGAAATCATACTCCTGAAGCTCTGGATCAACAGATCCGCCTTCTGGAAGAAAAGTACAAGGCAGAAATTATCAGGCTTTCCTGCAGAAATGTAGATATTTCCTCTACTCAGATTCGGGAGCGGGTAAAGAACGGAAAGAGTATCCGTTACATGGTTCGTTACAAAACTGAACAGGTAATACGTAAAAACAGACTTTACCTTGATTAGGCATCCTGAAATGGGGTTAAGATAAGATGAAGGATATGGATATACACAAAATAAAGAAACAGTTGATGAAAGCATTGGATGAAAAACGCTACGAGCACACTCTTGGCGTTGCCTATACCTCTGCAGCCCTGGCCATGTGCCATGGGACTGATATGCATGAAGCGTATATTGCAGGGCTTTTACATGACTGTGCCAAATGCCTGGACAACGAAAAAAAAATCCATATCTGCCACAAGCACGGTATTAATATGAATGAAGCCGAGCAAAAAAACCCTTATCTGCTTCATGCCAAGGTGGGTGGTTATCTTGCAGAAAAAAAATACCATATAAATAATGAGGATATTATTAATGCCGTGGTTTCCCATACCACCGGCAGACCTGCGATGAGTCTTCTGGAAAAAATCGTCTATATTGCCGATTATATTGAGCCCGGAAGGGAGCATGCACCCAACCTTGCTCTGCTTCGTACCCTGGCTTTTCATAATTTGGATGAGGCACTTTTGCAAATTCTGGAGGATACCCTGACGTATCTGCATGAATCAGGAAAAGAAATTGACCCCATGACCCAGCAAACCTATGATTATTATAAAGGATTAACCAAATGAATATTACATTAGAAATGGCAAAAACAGTAGTCCAGGCATTGGAAGATAAGAAAGGGGAGGATATTCAGATCATTGATATCAGTGAAATTTCTCCCATTGCAGATTATTTTATTCTGGCAAGCGGCGGGAACCGCAGTCAGATTCAGGCTATGGCTGATGCAGTAGAAGAGAAGATGCATCAGAAACATCATTTCCTAAAGCAGATTGAAGGCTATGACAGTGCCAACTGGATCTTAATGGATTTCTATGATGTTATCGTTCATATTTTTGATCGTGACAGCCGGATTTTCTATGATCTTGAACGTATCTGGCGTGACGGAAAACAAGTGGATACTGCCGATTTATAATCTGCGCTATATCTGCTTTACAAAGCCAGAACATAAAAAGCCCTTCAGAATTGTTTCGATTTCTGAAGGGCTGATTCTATTCTCATCCAATTAATGACTTAGCGATAATAGCGGAATACTCCGAAAACCTTGCCTATGATCTGACAATCCTCCACAATAATAGGATCCATATCATCATTCTCAGGCTGCAGGCGAATATGCCCATCTTCTTTATAAAAGGTCTTTACTGTAGCCGAATCATCAACCATAGCCACTACAGTATCCCCATTCTTTGCCGTATTGCAGCACTGAACAAAAATCTGATCTCCGTTAAAAATCCCTACATTGATCATGGAATCACCCTTGACTTTAAGAACAAAAGAAGGCTCTCCATTGGGAATAATCTCCGCTGGAACAGGGAAGTAAGTCTCTATATTCTGTTCTGCGAGAATAGGCATTCCCGCTGCAACCGTTCCGATTACCGGAAGACTGGCAGTTTCTGTCCTTACCATTTGAAAGGTATCATCACAAATTTCAATCGCCCTGGGTTTGGTGGGATCTCTGCGTATATATCCGTTCTTCTCCAAAGTTTCCAAATGGGAGTGAACGGAAGAGGTAGACTTTAGATTAACTGCCTCACAAATCTCCCGAACAGCAGGCGGATAGCCCTTGCTCAGTATCTCATTCTTGATATATTCCAGAATTTCTCTCTGTTTTGTGCTGATTTTTCCATTTGCCATGAAACTTATCCCCTTCCTCGTTTATCTAATAGACAGTATAACAAAGAGAACAGTAAAAAGCAAACATATATTCCAAATATTTGTTCGATTTTTTTCCTGATCCTATTGACACCAGAATATTCGTTCGATATAATTCAAGAACAGAACAGTTGTTCGCGTATATAGTGATAAGGGAGATTTCATGATGAAAAAACATACACAGAAGAGAACTCGTTTACATACAATAGCCAGGAGGAATACAGTAACCCTGAGAAAATCCCTGTTTCTCTCTGTTTTTTCTGCTTTTTTGATCATCACCCTATCCCTGGGCTGTTTTTCTATCTGGTCTCAGGCACAGACTAAGGATGAACCCCAATTATATAAGTATTACACCAACATTGAAGTACAGTATGGGGACACCATGTGGGACATTGCTTCCCGTTACTGTACTGCACCTTATACCGATTACAACAGCTATATTAATGAAGTGATGCGTATCAATCGTATACTGGAACCTGAGCTTAAGGCGGGAGGCAGCCTCATCATTCCTTATTATTCAGCCGAATTAAAGAAGTAACCACATGGGCAAAAGGAAAGGCTTCAAAGAAGTCCTTCCCGAAATGGAGGCTGAACATTTACCTAACTTGTCTTATGTGTTTATGGTTCATGCAGTTTCATCTGCTTTACCTTATGCTCTTATGGTTCACGCAGTTTCATCTGTTTTACCTTATGCCTTATGGTTCACGCAATTTAACCTGCTTTGCAGCCTTACGTTTACTTTCATCCTTCATGGCTGCATAATGCCTTCTGGTCGTATTTACATCCTTATGTCCCAGAACATCTGCCACCAGGTAGATATCTCCGGTTTCCTGATAGAGATTGGTACCATAGGTACTCCTTAATTTATGGGGAGTTATTTTCTTTAAACTGGTTACCAGTCCGGCATATTTTTTCACCAGCTTTTCTATACTTCGTACCGTTAATCTCCGGTTCTGCAGTGACAGAAAGAGTGCATCCTCATGGCCTGTCTGAGGAATGATTCTTTCCCTTTGCTCAAGATAATCCAGCAGAGCCAGTTCAACCTCTCCGCCGAAATAGACTACATCCTCATAGCCACCTTTTCGTCTCACCTTTATTCCCATATTATCGAAATCTACATCCTGAAGATCCAAGCCTACACATTCAGATACACGGATTCCTGTTCCTAGCATGAGAGTAAGGATGGCAAGATCTCTTATCTTGGTCTTCGCATGATATTCTGCCTGTTTTTTGGTCAGCTTAGTTCCTTCTTCCACCTGATCCAATAAAATAGCAACCTCATTAGGATCCAGACGGACAATTTCCTTGGCATGAAGCTTGGGCATGGATACGAGAGAGGGAGAATTGGTTTTAATCATTTCATTTCGAAAGAAATAATTATAAAAACTTCTTAAAGAAGCCAGCTTTCGACTTTTTCCCCGTTCCTCATTGGTAACATCTTCATTTCCTTCAGCTTTTTCCCTGGTATAAAGGGAGAGATAATCCATATATTCTTCGATATCTTCACGGGAAATATCGTCCAGAAACTCCAGAGGATAGTCTGTGATCTCCATGGTCTTTCCTTTCTTATGATAGGCATGAATGAATTCAAAAAAAATTCCCAGATCATAAGCATAGGCAATCTTTGTCCTGCTTCCGTATATATTATCCACTCCCCGAAAAAACTGTCTGCAAAAGGGTGGAAGAGTATCCAGCATATCCCTTAATTTTTGGATATTTTCTTTATTGATATTGTCATGATAATTTCCGTTTTTTTCCATACTTTCCTCACATTTCGCCGGAAATAGGGTCGTTTAATCCGACAGAGCTGTTTTCCCTCTCCAGCCGTCAATTTCTCCTTCACAAATTGCAGTGAACATCCTGTTTTTCACTCCGGGATACTTTCTGTTTAATTCCCGCAATAGCTCTTTTGTATCCTCCCGCTTCGTTTTTCCATCCATCGGACAGGGACTTTTTACCACAGGAAGCTTATATTTATTGACAAATCCAATGACATCTTTTTCATGCATATAGACCAGCGGCCTGATCAAAGTCATATTACTGCGTTCCAGGTTTGTTACTGGTGAAAAGGTATGAAAACGCCCTTCAAAAACCAGGGACAGAAGCATTGTTTCTACCACATCATCCTTGTGATGGGCATAGGCCACCTTATTACATCCAACAGCCTTCATCACTTCATTCAGTGCCCCTTTTCGCATTTTAGCACAGAGAGAGCAGGGATTGGATTCCTTTCGCTTCTCAAAAACAACTTTACTGATTTCGGTGTCTATAATTTGATAAGGAATACCCAACATTTTACAGAAGTTCTTTATTTCTTCCAGATTTAAGTTTCCGAATCCCAGGTCAATGGTAACTGCATAAAGTTCAAATCTGGACGGATAGAATTTTTTCAACTCACTTAAGGCATAGAGAAGAGTAAGACTGTCTTTTCCTCCTGAGATTCCTACAGCAATTTTGTCTCCCTCCCGGATCATTTCATAATCATCGATAGCTCTGCGTACATTGCTTAATAGTTGTTGCAGTTTCATTCTTCCTCGTAGTTCTCCTAATCAAATCAGCTTTTATTTGCCATAATGATTATACCATAATCTATCTGCTAAATCTTGAAGATTTCCCAAAAATCATATAGAATAAAACTAGTATGTTGTACCGATACTAATATGGTCAGCATGATACAAAGGAGGGGCATAGCTTGAAATTTCGTTGGGATAAAAAATACCTCTATTGGGGATTGACCGCTTTTTTAGTTTTAATAAGCTGCATTGGTGTAGTTTATTTCCTTTATAATGGTTCCATTCTCAAATCAAATATTAAACGTATCATTTCCGTCTGCATGCCACTTATTGACGGTCTGGTTATTGCTTATTTACTGGCACCGCTGGTAAATCTGTTAGAAAAAAAACTGCTGTATCCACTTTATCAAAAACTTGATATTAAGATTACACCCAGGGTTACACGTCGAACACGCTTTATTTCCATATTGGTTACCTTTATTATCGTAATCTTTATGCTTTATAATTTTATTCAGTTTGTCGTTCCCCAGATTTATAACAGCATTGTAAGTATAGGTGCACAGCTACCTACGTATATTGCAAATATCTCTGTTGCTCTGGATGAATTTTTTCACCATAACCCTAAAATGGAAGGGTATGTTTCTGAACTCTTTAATCGCTTTTCTAATTTGAATGAGAATCTGTTAAGTAATCTGAATGAGATTATCCGGACCTTTTCTCAAAGCGTTATTTCTATTTTCCGGGAATTACTCAACCTGGTGATTGGTTTTGTCATTTCTATCTATCTTTTATTCAGTAAAGAAAAGTTCCTTGCCCAGGCCAAAAAGATCATTTATGCCTGTTTTGAACGGAGCACAGCCAATAATTTGATTTCAGATTTTCGTATGATCAATCGAACCTTTGGTGGATTTATCAGCGGTAAGATTCTGGATTCATTGATAATAGGAATAATTTGTTATTTTTGTATCAATCTTATCGGTATCCCTTATCCGTTACTGATCAGTGTGATTGTCGGCGTAACGAATGTCATTCCGTATTTTGGACCCTTTATCGGCGCAATTCCCAGTGCGATCCTGGTTCTCATGGTAGATCCGCTTGCCTGCCTTTACTTTGTGATTTTCATCTTTATTCTACAGCAATTTGATGGAAATATCCTGGGTCCCAAAATTCTGGGAGATTCTATAGGAATATCCGCATTCTGGATCATTTTTTCCGTAACCGTTTTTGGTGGCTTGCTGGGTGTACTGGGAATGGTGATCGGAGTTCCTTTATTTGCTGTAATTTACAATCTGATCAACCGTCATGTACGCAAACGTTTAAAACGCCGCGGATTACCCGTGGAAACAGAAAGCTATAAGGATCTGATCAAAATGGATGATCATAATGTGATCATAACTGAATCATCAACAAACTCCGGTTCATCTACAAAATAGGGGCAACTATTCGTTAAACTTCCCTGTTTAGCGAATGGCGAGAGGACGTGTCCAGTGGACACTCCGAAGCCCGAAATGGTAGGCTGAGGATAAGCCAACACGTTTCTGAGCCTGTTTAAGCCCCAATGAGCCCGAAAAGGGCGATAAGGCATCCCTAGCCGTAAATAGGCTAAACGGCTCTCTATGGGGCTTATACGAAGCCGTAAAGCCATGTAGAGTTGGTACGAAGCAGGGGATTTATTCCCCTGTGAAGTGCTTACCAACTATTAGCTAAACACACACTTTAACGGTTGGAAACCCTGAATAGTTGGGGAAAACTTTAGAGAAAGCCTAGAATGGGAAGGAGCGGTTCACATAGCGAAGCTTCCTCTGACAAGTGAACCCGACTGACCTTTCGGAACGTTGAGAAAGACCCCTTTCAAGCTTTCTAATCCGCAGTAAGGCAAGCCCCTTGGGGCTTCACCCGAAGGGTGTTTTTTCCTTGCTCTTACTCAGGGGTTCTCCCCCTTCATTCGCAGGGAAGGGGGAGTTAGAGGGGGTTAGGTGGGGGAGTCCAGAGGGTAGACCCTTTGGCAAGATAAGCGGAGCTTAGGCACGAAAATCAATTTGCCCTATAGGGCAGATTGGTTGAGGGGATAAGTGAAGCGGTGGAAGAAGTGTAATTAATGGGGTGATAGCTCCATTAAGAACAATTCTGCCATATCTTGTATGGCAGACCAGAACCAGAAGTAATCTGGTCTATAGGCCAGATTATTTTCTGGTGATGGGATGACATTAGTAAAACATTTTGAAGCCTGTTTTTTTATTTGCCCTATAGGGCAGATTGAAAACAGGTGAAAAATGTGGAATGAGTGAACCAAAAAACAGTCCTGTGAACTGTTTTGAAGGTGAAGGAATGACAAGCTAATCTCCCCCCGCCCTCTTTTGCAAAAAGAGGGGGCTACCTGAGGAAAAGGAAAGGCAAGCCTTCCCTGAAAGGGGATAAAAAACGAATATTAGATTAAAAATATTTTTTTTAACACTCATAAATCTTAAAATTTTATAAACAAAACAGCCTATTTTTACTAAAAATACGCAAAAAAAAAAATCTGGAAATTTTTGTGGTTATTGTGGTTTTCACATTCAAGAATACAGTAAAATCAAGGGGTTTCGTGCCACCAATGGGCTTGTGGTGGCATGCAAACCTAATTGTGGTTTGTGGTTTTTCCCACAAAAAATTTCCAACATTTCTAAAAAAAATTGTGGTTTTGAAACACACAGAAACCAAAAACCACACAACCTAGGCTTGAAACGTGACTAAAACAGCCATTTACGACCCAACTATTCGTTAAACTGTTCTTTTGCGAATAGTTATATCTGTACCATATTGCTTTCACCGTTTAAATTTAACACTTATAACATTAAACAAAAGAGGCTTGTTGCAAAATTCTAAAAAAGCTTATGCTAATAAAGAATTTTTTAACAAGCCTCTTCTTAATGATAATCGTAGTTTAATAACCGAGATCCTCATTAATTAAAACCACTTCATATTCAGCACCTGTGGGGCGCCTCCAAAGAACGGTAAGACCGCGGCAGATTCTTTCGGGACTGTTGCAGTCGTAGCATTTATCTCCTTTGACTGCACAGGGGGTTTTTCGGTTTAAACGCTGGCAGTTTAAAGGAGCTGCAATATTTCTGGCACGATGCAGAGCCTGATCATAATCCGGAGCAATCTTATTCACTCCAACGACCAAATAGATTTTTTTAGGACCATATAGTGTAGCAGAAATCCGGTTGCAGGTACCATCAATATTAATGATCTCTCCAGTCTCGGCAAGTCCATTTACAGAAGAAAAATAGATTCTTGCCCTATGTGCCAGTTCCCGCATTTTCTGATCGTCGATTCCATCTATGGGCTTCCAGGGCCAGTAAACCTTATTGGCTTTACCTAACTCTTCATAAAGCCCAAGCTGCTGGATTGTGACTGAGCCTCCAATACCTACTTCTTCATCCTTTATCGTAGAAACCAGATATTTCACTGCCTCTCTTCCGGTTTCAAAACAGGATACCTGAAATCCTCTCTTTTCCAGATTTTCCCTGGTAATTGTCAAATCCATTATTATCCCCTTTCCTTGCAAAAAAATGATAGATTATCCGTATTTAATACTGGTAATCAGAATTATCTGTTAGCTTCAAATCCCTCAACTGCCTGGATAATCAGCTTTACACTTCCCTCAATACCATATTTTGAACTGTTGATACATAAGTCATAGCTGTCTGCTCTGCCCCATTTTTTTGAGGAATAGTAGTTGTAATAGCTCTGCCTCTGCTTATCCTTTTTCTGCATCATATCTAAAGCCTTCTCCTCGCTTACCCCGTATTTTTTCATGATGCGTTTGATCTTGTATTCTTCATTTCCGTAAATAAACAGATTCAGACAATTTTTATACTCACTCAGGGCATAATCTGCACATCTGCCCACAATTATGCAAGGTGACTCATCAGCCATCTTCTTGATCGTGTCAAATTGTGCCAGAAAAACCTTATGACTGATCGGCATATCCATAAAGGAAGATGCATTATAGCCAAAGGAATAGGTATCCATCACCAGATTATACAAAAAAGAATTGGTCGGCCGTTCATCATGACTTTCAATCATCTCCTGACAAAAGCCACTTTCCTTAGCAGCCCTGGATAGTAATTCCTTATCATAACATTTTATTCCGTAATATTCTGCCAGTTTCTCTCCTATTTCACGTCCGCCTGAACCAAATTGTCTTCCTAAAGTAATTATCGTATTCATCCTGAACACCATCCTTTTGTTAAATTATCGTAAACCATTCAGACTTTCCACTGTCCCGAATAGTTACAAATTATGTAAACATTTTACACAATTTGTCCAAAAAATTCAATCATTTTTGGTAACTATTCAGGACCACAGAAATGTCTAGTGTAACGGTTTCTAAATAACTCTACCATTTATGCAGTATATTTTTCTGAGAGTGCAGAGCAAAAAACGTAGGCGTAGCGGGCTACGTTGAGGATTTTTATCCTGTGCTATCGAGAAAATAGACAAGTGATATGGT
>JAFSIS010000054.1 GCA_017439665.1 Lachnospiraceae bacterium | reverse complement strand
TGGATGCATTTATGAATGCACTTCCGGCATTGTTGAAAACGCAACTCCAAGCCGCTTAAGATCTGAATATTGACAATTGAATAACTGCCAGGTATTGAATTTTCAAGGTGCATAGCTAAAATTTAAGTGCGAAGTTTGAGTAAATCAATTAAAGCAAGATACCACTAAATTAAAGTGGGAAACTGCCACGCTTGAAAAGATCGTTGATGATATTTCCAACCGACAGCAGCCATAAAAATCCAATAGAAAAAGCACCATTCAGATGATACTAAAAATCATCCGTTGGTGCTTCATTGCTTTATGTGTCACTATAATGATATCTGCAAGCTAATATATACACATTGTTTTCATCAATCTTATATATCAACCTCTCCTTGTCATTAATACGTCTACTCCAAAATCCAGCCAAATTTCCGGTTAATGGTTCAGGCTTTCCAATACCTACATTGCCATTACGACATATATCTTCAATCAGACTGTTTATTTTCTTTAAGATCTTTCTGTCTTCCGTTTGCCAATAAACATAGTCCTTCCATCCGTTGTCAGTAAATACTTTATTCATCCGCACCTGCCTCAACAAGATTTTGCACAGAAATACTTCCTCTTTCTAACTGTGCCTTGGATTCCATTAACCAGTCATAGTTTGCTTTATTGCCCATAATATAAGCATTTTCCATAAGGTTGTTATAGGATTCCTCAGACAACATAACCACATTCTTATTGTCTTTGCGTGTGACAATCATGGTTTCGTAGTCATCTGTAACCCTATCCATATAAGCCTTCATATTATCACGAAGATTTGTGTAGTTTACAGCCAACATATAATCACCCTCCATATAAAACGTACGGTTTTCTGTACTCTTATTGTAATGTACAGTTTTCTGTACGTCAAGTAGTTATATTATTATATGCTCAGATTTATTATTTATTCTTCTGTTCCCGTCATAATATATTTATTTCCGCTATCAATATTTACCAACTTATCCACAAACGCAATTTTCACGTCTAACATATAATGTATTCTTTGGTGTTTTTCCCTCTTTGTAGTGCTTTTTACTATTACCATATGTCTCTTTGACAGCAGCTCTATGTACTTCTACCTTCATAATACCTTGGAATTTCCCATTATCTACCGCCTCCCTCTTTCAATCTCTATCTCAAAAAGCCCAAACTCCTTCTGATCGATCAACACATACTGCAGAATCGGTATCAGCTCCTCTCCTTCGATCAGACTGATATCCAGAATATGATCCCCCTCAAAGTCCAGTCTTCTCAGATCGAAAGTGTATACCTTTCCATCAAAGGCTTCAAACCATAGCTGAACGGCTCTTTGCTGTACCCAGACACCATATTTGTTATAAAAATTCTTCTCGAAATTTTCAGGCAGATTCAGCTCATATTCCTGAAATCCAGTCTGACCGTTTTTCAGGATTCCTACAAACCCAAGTCCCATGGACGAGGAATAGCTGCTGGGATACCATATCGATTTTCTTATATATTCCTCAGCTCCATCATTATCAAAGTCCACCCGGTAGCAGTTTTCTATACTCCACTGACTGACAACAGAAGAAAACAGCTTTGAAAAAAGGGCATTCAAGGGTGAATCCTCTTCCCACTTTCTTACTTTTTCTTCTGCCTCTCCCGAAAAAATCCTGTATCCTTCCGGGTATACACTTTCTTCCAGCTCATTTCTTATTCCCTTCAGATAGCCTTCCATCTGCCGGATCAGTTCACTGTCTGCTTCCGGATTTACATAGGTTTGAATCCAATCCTTCTCCTGTCCGGGATTGGTAAATTGAAAATAATATTTTTTCAGCTTTCCTCCTGTTTCAAAGGTATAGATGTCACTGCCTGTAGTTTCCCGGGTGTTAAAATCACTGCTGCCTCTGATCAGATAAAATCTCCCCTGAATATACACCGGTATATCATTCCCCGGTGTCAGATAATCTGCATAGTCGGTACGAACCGCTATTCCTCCTTCCTTTTCCCATAGACAGATCTCCTCATATCTCAAGCTCCCATCACTGCTGATACACATCAAGAGCTCCTTTTCTCCATCTCCATCTGCATCCAACAGACAGGCTGCAACACAATTTTCATCCCAATATGCTTCATCTGCTTCTTCCTCAGATATCCCTAACCAGGTAAGCATCTCCTGATAGGATATCCTCTTATCTTCTGCCTTGTAATTTTCCCAAAAGTCCTCTTCTGTATCCTGCAGCTTCATTCCCTGGATGGCTTCCTCCTTCAAAAGCTCTACCACTTCTGGCGGGAGAATATCCTTGCTGGTTGCATCAGTGACCTTACGCCCACTCTGATAAGCTGTCAGCTTTTCATAATCCAGCCAGAAGGCTTCTGTAGACCCGGAATAATCCAGTATACCTTCCTGGGAAGGATCTGTCGCCTGTTCATCATTATTTCCTGGCTTTCCATTCTCCATAAGATCAAATAGCATTGCTTTCTCAACAATATCTATACGTTTTTCGCTTTCTGCCATACTTCTTTCCAAACCATACTCTGTCTCTTTTTTTCTCCCGTGGTTCAGACAAAAGCACAATATTGCAAAAAGCAGGGCTGCCTGTATAATTCTTTTCCTCAACTCTATTCCTCCTTTTGACTCCCCTAACCTGACAATACATCCTTTGACCATTCGCAAAACGCTTTGAACAGCGTTTCCCTAAATAACTCCAACCATTCACACAGGATTTTCTCCCTTTTCCCTTTACAGAAAGCTCTTTTTTTCCTACAATTAGACCTGTACCTGCAAGACGATTTTACCGTCCCCTGACAAGGGATGGTATCTTTTGGAGAATGATTTATGTTAAAAAAATCCGGCATCAAACGCTTCCTTGGCCTTTTTTTCCTTACTCTTCTATTTTGCCTGATTTACACTGCCCTCAGTATCTGGAGATATGGCATGAAACAGGACAGACAGAAAGCAGATATTGCCATTATCTTAGGAGCAGCTGCTTCCGATAGTGAAGTTTCCCCTGTTTTCCGGGAGCGGATCAATCATGGCATCTGGCTTTACGAAAACGGCTATGTGAAAAAGCTTTTGTTGACCGGTGGTACTGCCAGTGGAAATAACCATTCCGATGCCCATATGGCCATGCAGTATGCCCTCAGTCAGGACATTCCCGAAAAGGATATTCTTTTAGAAGAGGAATCCACCATTACCATGGAAAATCTGGACAATGCCAAAGTGATTATGGAAGAGGAGGGTTACTCCAGTGCCATTATCGTCAGCGATCCCCTGCATATGAAGCGATCTATGTATCTGGCACAGCAGGGTGAAAAGAACCTCCTTTTTTCTTCCTGGCCTACTCCCACTACCATGTATAAAAGTCTGAAAACCCAGCTTCCTTTCCTTCTTCGGGAGACATTTTTGTATATTGGGCAGATGGTCTATGATCTGTTTTTTTAATCATTCAGAGCCCTGAAAATTGATACAGGCAGCTATGGAAAATCTGCCTACGAAAGACTGTTTTCATTAATTATGGGCAGTCTTTTCCTGTTTTTTCTGCCATTCTTCAAAAAGCCGATGAATCTTTTCTTCCTCAGGAATCCAGTTTTCCCAACTATACAGCTTATCTTCATCATCTTCCTGCTCCTTTGCCAGAAGACAGGCCTCTCCTTCTGTTAAATCCACCAGCTTATTTTCATCAGGAATCAACTCCCGCTTTCGCTCCAGGTATTCTGCCAGGCTTATCTCCTGCCATCCATCCTGATCCCAATATTCTGTAAAAATATATTTATTCATGGTTTCATCCGCCAGATATTCATCCTCCGTTGAATAATCAGGAAGCTCTTTCCCTTTATTCCATGCTTCGATCACCCTTCCTTCATCCACGCTGAGGGACAATATGGGAGCATAGGTAATCATGCCATTTTCCTGTTTAAGCCTGCTGACATATCCGATCAACCCATTATCATTTCCCGAAAGAAGATACATTTCCCGAAACAAAAAAACCTCCTGTTCTCCCGGATCAGCCAGTATCTGCGTATAGACAGAGGTCTGAAAAAGGGGGACAACCTCCTTCCCATCAAAACCATAATAGGCAAACCAGGCTCCCATAGAGCCCATGGAATCATGATATACTCCCAGCTCCGGTACCAAGTCAAAATTCAGATCAACAAGACAGTAACCCTTGATGGGAAACTCCTCTCCGGGATCCTGATCCTGGTTTAAGATGTAATCCTCATAGGCAGATAAATACCCATCTTCCCATTCCTTTGTTTCATTCTTCCGGGCATCTGCCTGTTGCTTTTCCACTTTTATCTGGCAGCTGTCATCCTCCTTGACCATGACCAGCTTATTTTCACTGTCAGTTCCTTCCTGCTCCTCCTTCTTTGGCCTTTTCTGAAGCCTAAGGAGTTCTGCCCCCTCCTCCTGGATAAAGCCCTGCTCCTGATACATATCGGGTGAATAATTTTCATCCATTTTCAGCCCATCTTTTCCATCCTCACGTAAAATAGCATAGTAATAGTCAGTATCTTCCTCCCATTCAAAATAAAACTGGATATTTACCACACCATTCTCCCGGTGTATGTATTCGTGCCTTATGGATTCAGGCATTCTCTCCTTATATCCTGCCAGCAATACCTGCTCGATTTCCTCCTGAAGCTGCCAGGCATTCTCATAGGCCAAAAATTCTGTTTCCGAAATCTGTTTCCCTGAGTATTCCTGATAGCATTGTTCCTGCTCATCCCAGTAGAGATAATAATCCTGCCATATTCTTCCTCCTACGGACATGCTTCTAAACGAATATACCGCAACCAGCTCCTCCCCACTCGAATAGCAGTAAGCTCCCAAGCTTTCGATCAGTAAGGGATAGCTTTTCTCCACCCTCCAGAAAAGGGATTCTGTATAGTCCACCGCCCTTACCAGAAGCAGATGCTTTTCCTTTCCCCAGGTCAGCACTGTGGGATTGTATATACTCGTCTCTATCCCTTCTTCTACCAGCATAATCCCTTCCCTACAGGCATACCAGAGGTTTCCTGTAAATTCGATATCACTTCCCTCTTCCTTCTTTTCTCCTGTAAAAATAAAAGCAGAGTATTCTCCATTTCCCTCAAAATCCTCGTAAAAGATGTCGCAGATGGGTTCACCCGTTTCTGTCTCCACCAGTTCCAAAAACGCCTCTTTGGAGGTTTCCGGATAGTGGGCTTTGGTATCCTCTTTCTTCTCCGGGCTGTTCTTTTCTACTATTTCCTGGATTGTTTCCTGTTCATAAGCTCCTTTTTTCTCTTCATCAGCTTTCCCGACAGAACCATCTTTTTCTTCTACTTCCACTTCCTGGCTTTCTTTCGTTTCCCGGTCCCCTCTTTCCTCCTTCCCGGTAGAAACAGAGCTGTACTCCAGCAGAAGAAACAACAGAAGCAACAAAAGACCTGTACTGATCAATCTTTTCCTCATTTTTATCTTCCTTTCAGCAGATTCATTTTTTTCTTTATTCGTAAGAGTTCACTGCCTTTACTATTACCTTTATTTTATCTGTATCTCTATATCCCATCATAGTCCGGCTGCATATACTGCCAGAGCCCAGTGTGGAAAAAATACTCCATGTCGATGAGGCCTCCTACCTCCTGATTCTCACCATAATCAGCCTGAATAGTTAAGCCCTTCTCCCAAAGCTGAAGACTTAGCATAACCCCCTTCTCAGAGTGATAATATCCATAGGCACCCGGCTTCTCCCAGCAAAGCCGGATGCAATGTTCCAGCTTCTTTTTTTTCAGATAGGTCATCCCCTCCTCTTTTGCCCACTCTTCAACGATTTCCAGAAATTCATCCATATCCAGTATTTCTGTGACCTCTATTCGGTTTCCCGTTTCCTGATCGATGGCAAAATTCATATCTCCCCTTTTAGATACAGGAATTCTTGTATACATGCCGTGAAAAAAATCGTACATACTCATTTGTCCCAATGTTTCCCTGTCATTGACCAGCATCGAATCCGTCATCTCGCGGTAGACACTCCGATAGAAGTCGAACCCATCCTGCCCGTTATACTGAAACTGATGCATAGCCGTCGTCCAGGGAGAACGTCCCACAAAATAATAAAGCTGGAGAATACCATCCTCTACAAAATCAATTTCCAAAAGGGTTAGGGCGTCTCCCATATATTCAACCGTATCGGTCAACCGGATTGGCTCGTACCCCTTTGGCCCGGACTGGATCAGCCAGAACTCTGCCGCATAATATTCCGGTGTTTTTTCATAGGGGCTAAAGCCATCGTACCGTTTTTCCTTTGAATAGTCATTGGGATACAGAGCCAGTACATAATCCATTTTTCCATCCTGATTCAGATCACTTACGGCAAGGTCCTCCCTTCCCCCAAGGGGGCTGTAACCGGTGGGAATAAGCTCCTCTACTGCTTCCCAGGCATACTCATCTACCAGGACGGCATAGCTCAGCCGCTTTTCTTGCTCCTGTAAAAAGTTAGCTATTAAGATCTCCCGTTCATCAGTCAGCAAAATCAACCGATGATCCAGGTAGTCCACCTCGTAAAGTTCTCCCCGTGTCAACCAGAACTCCCGTTTTTTCCCTTCCCAGGATGTGCTCTCCCCTTCCTCTTCTTCAGTTTCCTGCGGAACATAATATTTCAGTACCGCCTCATTTACCAGATAATCCGGCAGATCTACCTTCCTGTCTTCACTGTCCCATACACAAAACCACAGACTTCCATCCTCCAGCCTTCTGTATTCATATTTTTGTGAAGTTTTTATCACGTTTTCTGTTTCCCCGACTTCCATGATAAACGAAAACGGCTCATTATCCTGATACAACACAGACATCTTTCCACCATATGTCTGTCCAAACTGATAGTCAGACCAGATTATTTCTTCATAGTTTTTTGCTGCTGCCTCTCTTTTTCCCTGTTTATCCAGAAGGCTGTCCAGGCGGTCCGAACTTACTTCATACAGGACCGAGGGCAGTTCTAAGGTCTCCCCAGAAGTAATCCTCCAAACTACCCCGTTTACCATCTCTGCTTTCTTCTCCATGAATCCAGCTGTTCCCTTTTCTGTCTTGGAAGCCCATACCAGAAACATACATAAGGCTGCAAGAAGTATGCCTGTCTGCAAAAGCCCTTTTTTCATCGACCTTCCCCCTTTTTAGACAGCCTAACATATGAATGCATCATTTTTGCATCATCTATGGGATGGATAGAAAAAATAAGCACCTACCCATTCAGATAGATGCCCTATTTTTTAATTTCACAATTTCTTCTTGAAGATATTTTTTATCATCCTCTAGCATTGCAATCTTTTCTTTAAACTTCTTTTTTTCTTCTTCCAATTTTGCATTATCTTCTTTTAAAGAATCAATTACTTTTTTATCATTTTCATATTCATAATAAAACTCAGCAAAATACTTTTTCAGTACTAAAGATTCAATTCTTTTATATGTATCTGTTGCAGGTTCAATCTTTCCACTGTGTTTATATAAAATCCTGTTAATACTAACTGTCCTGATATCATTGAGTTTAAGAACTGAATCATGCTTAATACAAGTAAACTCACAATTCTTCAACAAATATACATCACTTTTTGAATTTGGAAAATCTTCCGGATGATAGACATCAGAATATTTTGTTGGATCATATGAAAAAATTGGAAGAACATAAAGTAATTTCTTTTTCACTCCAATAATCAATCCTCTATGTTCATATGACATTTCAGGAGAAAAATTTTTACCAAATTCAAACTGATATATTTCTCCCTTTTTTATTGTTTTTGTTTGATAATGCTTTCCCTTGTTAGCTGCCCAACGGAAATCAGCTTTTGAAAATCTATGAAGTTCATCCTCATTAAATACACTATTAATGATAGCCTCATTTGTCTTATTTTGTGCTTTAATATATTCTACCATATTCACCTATCCTCTTTTATCTATATAAGTAAAAAGGGTATGGCGCTAACCATACCCTACTTTGGCGAACCAAAGTGACCTCGTCGGTCAAGTTATCCTTTCTCTTATATGGCCTCGTCGACCAAAAAACACTTCTTTGAAGTGTGAAAGTTCTTTTGTTTGATATTATTATAATGTGGTTTTTCTCAAAAAAACAACTGGCAATTTTAACAAAAATATAAGCCTTTCTGCATCCGGAAATTTATTATACTATCCTCAAAACAGTCTCAATTAAATTTCCATTTTCATCGAAAATTTGAACTATTACTACCATGGATTATTTTGCAGCAATTTTCACTAAAAAGCCCTGAAAACTCACGTTTTCAGGGCTTTGTTCTTTTTCTGTTCCTTCTCCTGTTTGCGGGCATTACGCATGTTCTCCCGGGAGAGTGCCAAAAGACTTATCATAAGCTTCTTTGCCATCTCTTTCTTCTCTCCATCCAGCTCCTTTGCGGCTTCCCAGATATCCTGCATAGTCTTTCGCGGTGCTGCAGCCACCTCCAGCAGATTCTTTACATGGGCCGTTTTGGCAATTTCATACCATATCTCTGCAAAACCATGAAGCTCCTCCTCATTGAGAGACAACAGCCACTGGTTGATGGTTTCATTAAAAATCTTGCTTCCGTCAGCCACATCCTCCATTTCCCTGAAGTGATCTTCTTCAATCTGCCAGTTATAAGGGTTATGCTGCATAAAGCCTACGCTGGCACATTCCACCACCCGGTAAGGCTCCTGGCTTTGAAGGAGCATTCCCACCACACAGGAATGAGGCAGAAACTTCACGATCCTGTCCCTGATCTTTTCGAAATCCACGCTGGCCAGAATCTCCGGACGAAAGCCCGGTCCATCGAAACTATATACCTGACTGATCCTGCTCTGAATGGCTTCCTCCACGTTCATGGAGGCATATACTGCAAAGTTTCCTCCTTTGGAGTGCCCTGTAACGATAAAATCACCGGGAATCTCTCTTCCTACCTGATCCAGATATCTGGCACTCAGCTCCTGTCCGGTTACCGGCCTGGAAAAGCACATATTAAAATCTTCCTTCCAGCCTACCAGGGATTCATCGGTTCCCCGAAACACGATAACCGTGGGGCCATTTTCCAAAAAAACAGTCAGGGCAGAAAACTGTGTCTCTGCCACTACACTGATAATATTGGTATAAAAATGCATCTGCATATCCGCAAACCGGATACTTCCCAGCATAGCTGTAAGCAAGGCACGATTATCCTTTTCATACCGCTGGTCAATAAAAACCTTCTCCTCATCCATCAGGGCTGCCATATGGCAGAGTCTTAAGGGTTCCACCCGGTTTCTGTCCTGATGGTGGGGCACCAGACCATCCAGCTTCATATAAATAAACTGGGACAGTACAAGGGCATCCACCTCATTAAAGGGCATGGCCGTAAAATCCTTATCCTGATATCGTTCTACGTAAGCAATGATGTTTTCCAAGCTACTCCTCTCTCCTGTCCCTTAAGTATCTGGCTATACAATTAATATTTTGCCTCTAAATGCTCAATATTTTTGATCAATAGGGAGATGGTTCCGTCTTCATTGGTAATAAATTCTATACTGCCGCTATCCCGATACTGTTCCATGGGGATCTTGATCTCTATTCCTGTATCCGTCAGTAAATGCTGCTTCTGATACTTTCTGGTAGTGGTGTCACTCTGGGGCACCACCTCTTCACGTACCATATCATATTTTTCCATCTGCTCCTGAAAAGCATTCCGCAAATCTGCCTGCTCCTCAAAAACCCGGTCTGCCAGCTCCTCCACCACGAAGCCGCCCTTTTCAGCCAGCTCCTCCTGGATAATGGCCTTGGCCGTCATGGCAGCCTCACAGGTCTGCCACTCTCCCAGGCCTTCCTTCTGTACCTTATCAATAGCCTTAGTAACAATATTCAGCTTAGCCTTATGGGAAAGCTGACTGGAGCATTTTAAAAACAAATAGGAAAAGTAGTTAGTCTTTTCTCCGTTTACCTCATATTTTTTCTCTACCACCTTAAGCTTCAGGCTGTGCAGATCGATGATCGCTGCCTCTGTCAGCCTCTGGGACTGGGTAGGCAGTACAGCCTTGTAGGAAATGATATCATTGACATTTCCTTCGTCCTTTGCCAGCGTCCTGTGGGTATAGCCGGATTTAAAATTCATTTTTAACAGAGCCAGATATTCCCCCTGTCCACAGGTGAAATGTACAACCAGAAGGTCTGCCGAAGGGATATCAATATTGCTGTTCATAATCGCATAAAGCTGTGTGGCAATCTCATGGCTTATGGGAATAAAGTTATCTCCTATTCCCTCCCTGATCAACTGATAGATCTCTGATTCCTTCTGGTAAAATTCACAGTCCTTGGCCTCATCACCTCCTGCCAGGCGTCCGATATGTTCCCTTACAAAATCTCCGAAATCGGAGCCGTATTCCAAAAGAGAATCGGATAGCACCGGCATTCCCACTGTGGCATCCAAAATATGGACGATCATTTGTATAATTCTGATTTCTTCTTTTACGATCATGATTTAATCAATTAATCCTCTGATTTTCAAGTAGGAAATGATCAGCTCCACTGCGCCGTCAATTCCCGTTCTGCTGCTGTTGATCAATAAATCCTTGTTATCTCTGCATCCCCAGTCCGTATCTGTATAATACTGATAATAGGAGCTTCTGATCTTCTCCGTCTGCCGCATCAGCTTCCTGGCCTTAACCTCGTCCAGATTATTCCGCTCCCGGATCCGAATGATCTTATCCTCCTCATCTGCATAAATAAAAATATGTACGGAATGGGCAAACCCCTTTAAAATAACGTCTGAGCACCTTCCTACGATGACACAGGATTCCTGCTTCGCCTTTTCCAGCATGATCTTAGACTGAAAATGAAAAAGCTCCTCGCTGAGATTCTGCATCCCATAGGCAAAGTATCTTCGTTCTGCCCGCTCATCCTTCTCCGAAAACTGGTCTTCACTGATTCCGCTTTGCTCGGCAGCCATATTGAGAAGATTCCGGTCATAGAAAGAAAATCCCAGTCTCTCTGCCAGCTTTTCACCAATTTCCCTTCCTCCGCTTCCATATTCCCTTCCAATAGTAATGATACATCTTTTTGCTGCCATAACCATATCCTCCGTTTATTATTTCTTCAATCCGTATACACCCTGATCAGTATTGTCTGCCGGAAACATGAAGTGATAATCGTAGTGTCGTTCACTGTTCATTTCTGTAGAGCGCCATACACCTTTGGTAAGGCTCCCCTCCAGGAGAGTATCCCATACACCATTTTTACAGACACCGTTCCATTCCTTTGTATTACCCTTACTGTCCGTGGTCATGATATACATATCTCCATGGTAATAACCATCCTTAAAATCACCGATCACATTGGCAATAATCTTATCTTCTACCTCTAATACCTCATAATCGAAGCTGAAATGCTCCTGTCCCTGACCGTTGGGAAGATCCTTACTCCATTTTCCATTATACATATGCTCTACGATTCCCTGATTGAGATTTTTATTGGCTTCATCATAGATAGCAATCTGAAGCCACATCCCCTGGCCACTTCTTAAGCCTTCCTTCCATTCCCCGCAGTAATAGGTGTTATTTCCGTAAACTGCCAGGCCTCTTCCACTGGGTCTTCCCAGAGAATCCACCGAACCATAGTAATAATATTTATTAGTGCCATTTAAGGTGGCTGAAATTTCCCGGATTCTGTCCAGGCGAATAAGGTCACCCACCGACTCCATTTTATACGCATCCCAGAATTCAAACAGCTCCTTTAACTGGCCATCATCGGTCTTACGTTCTACCAATACTGCTGCCTGATAATTTTCCTTTCCCAGAATACTGTACAAATCCTTATTAGAAGAAGGATTACTCTGTGCATTCTCTACCTTAAGGACATTCTGTACGACTTTTTCCTCTTCACTTCCTTCCTCTGCCTTTTCCTCTTCTGCCGACTCTTCCTGAACAGCCTCAGCCTGTTCTTCTAAAACCGCTTCTTCAGAAGCTTCCTCCTGATACCAGCCCTCCTGAACATCACTTTCCACCGTATTTTCAGTGGCAGGCTGCTGTATCTTGGGATGCTCCTTTAGTTCTCTCCTGACGAGCAGCAGAATAGCAATTATTCCCAGGATAATGATCACAACCAGGCCAATGATCACTTCTTTATTTTTTAATTCTTTCATTCTCCACTTCCCCTTTATTTTCCTGAATAGTTATTCTGATTTTACCTATGGCCAACTATAACAGGGAATAGCAAAGGATTTTCTTATCCATTTATTATTTTTTTCTTAAGTTAGGAAAACGCTGAGTAAAGCATTTCCTTAGTTCAAAACGCTGTACAGCTCCTCCACAGCACGACTAAGTATAGATGACAGACAGCTTCCCAGCATAGTACCTACTACCGTATAGCCTTCGCCTGTTTCAGCCTGTTCTTCTTTACTGAAATTAACCGTATCTTCTTTCCGGTCAGGGGACTCGGCCTGTGAGCTTCCATTTCCCGACTCTTCGATGGTTTCCTGTTCTGTCCCACCGGTGTAGCCTCCGGTCTGTGTCCCAATTGTGTTGGATGCACCTTGCTTTACTTCCGTCACTGCTTCTTGCTGAGCCTCCGGTTTTCTGCCAGCTTCACTGTCTGTCTGCTTTCCAGCTTCACTTTCTGCCGGCTTTCCAGTTTCACCGTCTGTCTGCTTTCCTGCTTCACTATTTGTCTGCTTCCCTGCATCACTATTTGTCTGCCTTCCTGCTTCACTTTCTGCTGGCTTTCCTGCATCACTATTTGCCGGCTTTCCTGCTTCACTTTCTGTCTGCTTTCCTGCTTCACTATTTGCCGGCTTCCCGGTTTCATTGTCTGATCTGTTTTCCGTTGCATCCTTCTCTGTCTCTACCTTATTCCCGCCGGAAGAATCAGGTAAGGGGGTACTTTGAGAAAAGCTGTTTGTCACTTCATCGATCCAGGAGCTACTTTCCAGAACAGCATAGGTACAATAAGTAGTTCCACTGTAATTTCCCATGCCCTGAACGGTTATCCGAATTCGCGCATCCTTTTTTTCTCCCGGTGTGGGAATATCATTTTTTTCTACCACATCACCTGCCCGGCGAACAACTCCATTTTGCAAAACCACATCCGTTTCATAGGTATAGAGTAATTCTGCCTGATAGTCCGTACCTGCCTTCAATGTTCTTCCACTACTGTCCTTTAATACCGGCTCTACAAAACAAAAGCCTGTCCTGTTTTTAAATTTTACATCCTTTGCGGTAATATTTATCCGGGCAATATCCTTCGTCAAAATCGTAAAGGTTCTGGTCAGGGTTCCTTCAAAATTCCCCTTACCGGTGATCACAATGGTGGGAGGATTCTTACTCTCGGGATTGCCCACAGCTGTATGATTTTTCCAGGAAAGCTGATAGTCCTTTCCGGCAGTCAGAGGCTCTCCTTTAAAGCTAAGGGTTACCTGTGGCTTCACCCCATCCTTATCGTAGACCAGCGTAATTTTCTCGCCAGAAAGGGACAGAGCCGGTTCCTCTTTTCCCTCTTCTGACTGCCAGGTAAGAGAATTGGCTTCCATATCATAAGGTAAAATATTGAAGGTTCTGGTAATGCTCCCCTGGTAGCTTCCCTGTCCGGTAATGGTCACGGTGGCCTTTCCTGCCTCTCTGTTATTACTGTAACTAACCGAGTAATCCTGCCCTTCCACCAGAGTCTTTCCCTCATAGACAAGAACCAGTGCCTGCCTGCATTCCTCTCCGCCGGCATAGGTCATATCCGAAAACTTCTCTACAGTGACCGAAGAAAGTGAAACCCGCTTACTGATGGTCAGATAAGCACTTCTGCTTCCGGAGTAATTCCCTGTTCCCCGAATGAGAATTTCGTAGGTTCCTGACTCAAGATAGACCCCGTCTTCCTCCTGTGGATATTCCAGGATGTAATCCTGGTTTAATTGTAAAGTCCGGTTATTATCTTTGATTTCCGGTTTTAGCTTCTGGATCTTTCCTGTATAAACCGTCACTAAATCAGAGACGGAAATCTCCTTATGACCAATATCCCTGGGCAGAATCGTAAAGGTCTGAATCACCGTTTCATTATAGGATCCCCGCCCTTTTACAATGACCTGAGGCTGCTTATCTTCCCCTGCTTCTATGCTGACATTACGGTTATTGGCATAGCTTAAGGTATAATCCACCCCTTCAGTCAGTTTCGTATTTCCATCATACACCTCCACCTCTGGTTCCAGATCGGCTCCTGTATAGGAAAAACTTCCCAGAGGCTTTACCACAAACTCTTCTTCTTCATCTTCCTTTTTTTCTTCTATAAAATAAGGATAGACCGTCAGATCACCGTAAAGAATGGTTTCTGCCGTAACCGCATCTCCCTGCCCATTCTCTTTGGTATACCAGCCAAGGAAAACACTTCCTTCTTTGTGGAGAGTCCAGCTGATTTCCTCCTGTCCTGCTTCCAGATGTTCCAGACTCTGTCCATAGGTTCCTTTTGCTGTCAGCAGATCACTTCCGTCTTCTGCCTTAAAGGTAACACTAAAAGAGACCTGTTCCACGGGAATCCTTACGGTTACCCGGCATTTGGCACTATATTTTCCTACCTGGGCGGTTACAATGGTTGTTCCACCCGCCTTGGCACGAATAATGGCCCTGGAAGGATCGCTTTCATCCTCCTTAAGGGTGAGGATAGTCTCATCCTCCACCGTCCACTTTACACTGCGATCATCGGTGGTATCCTCCGGCTTATAGAGTACCTGGAGGACAGTTTCTGCAGGGCAGTCTTCTTTATCCAGATATTCCGTCTTTCCCTCTTCAGTTAAAACTGCCTCCTGTTCAGTCAGTTCGGTTTCCACATAAAGCTCTGCCTCCTGCTGATTTAGCTGTATTCCCTGCAAAGGCGCATAGACACTCACCTTTGCTGTCAGCTCTATCTGACCGTCACCAGTTTGAATCACTGCACGGACAACCGTTTCTCCGCTTCCTTTCGCTGTGATCACTCCATCGGCTGAAACCTCAGCTACTTTTGGATTATCGGTGGAAAAAGAAACCACATCCTGGGGCTGGGCAACTACTACATCGTTACACTTCAGGCTCAGGGCAGCGGTCTTTCCTTTTTCCAGGGAAAGGGTGGCCGGTGTCATGGTATAGTTAGCTCCCGGCATATTTTTAAATACCGGAATCTTAAAGACAAAGGCACTGTCAAGTGACCCTGCGGATGCATACATACTCTGCATGGAACGTCCCTCTGTATAGGGAGCCATGATGTTCTGCATATACTGATGAAGATCTCCCCGGCTCTTTTCTACATCAAATTTCTGCAGGTAAAGAGTATCCTGCCCTCTGAGGATATAATTGTTGCCGATAAAAGCAGCACCTTCGTATAAAGACTTATACCGGGTATTCCATCCTGCTTTTTTGGCATAGGTCAGACCATTTTTCAACACCTCCGCATTGGTGGTTCCATTAGCACTGATATTATAATAATTGTAATAACCCTCAAAGCCGGAATAGGTTCCGGAAATCATGGCTGAATTTCCCTGCACTCCCTGCTCCTGAATGACACGGGCTGCCAGATTAAAGGGACTCAGCATCCTGTCCTTACCGGAGGCCCAAAGGGTATAGGCATAGGTCCGTCCTTCACTGTCCCCTGGTATGATCCCCGACATAAAGGTATTACTAAGAAAGCTCTGCAGGGCTTCCTGAGTATGATAGGAAGCATTGTAGGTATTCTGCTCAAACTGGAAAATATTTTTCTCCGTCAGGAAATTCCGGGGATCCATATAGTAGGAAATTCCTTCATAACTGGCATAATACCAGCTGCTGTTGATTTTTGAACCACGGTACTGGGCCGGCTGAGTACGATAGATCCAGCTATAGCTTCCCAGCTGTTCACGGACGCAGGTTTCCCAGTCCCGGTTTATGTTCATGGGTACAAAGATCCAGTTAGGATGAGCATCCTTCAATTTTTTTAAATAAACCTGATAACTGGTTGGAAACTGCCGGACATCACTGTAATCCGTTTCCTCCGACAAAAGGCTCACATTATCCCCCGGAAAGAGAGAAAAATACTGCTGCTTCCACTGAATCAGTTCTTCATCGGAATAAGCAAGATAGCTTTCCTCGATATAGCCCGAAAACAGCTCATCCCCCTGGTAAAACTGAACCCGGTACCAGACTCTGGGCAAATATTCCTCCCATTCCTCCATCCAGACCCATTCCACTTCCATTCCCAACACCTGCACCGTGTGAGCAGTTGTCAAAGAGGCTACCGTCTCTGTTTGTATTCCGGCTCCACTCTTTACTGAATAACTGTTGGTCATATAGACGATTGCCAGCATATCCTTTTCTTCTGCCAGCAGTGCAAGCTCCTCTGCAGCATAATCGGCATATTCCAGATAGCCCTCATCCGGACCCTCTGCCGCCAGAGCAGTAATTCCCATATTTCCTAAAAGACAAAGGCATAATAGAAACGCCGCAATTTTTTTCATCATTGGTAACAACCGTATTCTTCCTTTCTTTTTCTAACGTAACAAACTCCTTCACAGCCGGTAAGCTCTCCAGCTGCTGAAGGAGTCTATCTTGCTTAATAACCAATCAGCCAGTCGTACATCTCCTGATACTTCTTCGCAGAAACCTCCCAGGAAAAATCTGTTGCCATGGCACGGTCAACAATCTTATTCCACTCTCTCTTTTTATCGTAGTAAATACGCTCTGCGTAGCGGACAGCCGTCAACATTTCATGGGCATTGTAATTGACAAAGCTGAAGCCGGTGCCCTTGCTCTCATACTCATTATAGGGCTCAACCGTATCCTTCAGACCGCCGGTCTCCCTGACGATGGGTACCGTACCGTAACGCAGGGCCATGAGCTGACTGAGACCGCAGGGCTCGAACAGAGACGGCATCAGAAAAGCATCACAGGAGGCGTAAATCTTATGGGATTTTTCCTCTGAGTAGTAAATGTGTGCACTTACCTTATTGCCATACTTCCAGTCAAAATGTCTGAACATATTCTCATATTGCTCTTCTCCGGTTCCCAAAACTACGATCTGCACAGCATCCTGGCACAGCTCATCCATGACATAGGCGATCAGATCAAAGCCCTTTTGATCCGTCAGGCGGGACACGATGCCGATCATAAATCTCTTATCATCCACTTCCAGTCCCAGTTCTTCCTGCAGAGCCTTTTTATTCTTCATTTTCTCCTTTCGGAAGTTGACCGCGTTATAGTTTCTGGCAATATAGGGATCTGTCTCCGGATTAAAAGCATCATAGTCGATACCATTGACGATTCCTCTCAGATCCTTGCTTCTGGCATTCAACAGACCGTTCAGACCTTCTCCGTAAAAGTCTGTCTTGATCTCTTCTGCATAGGTACTGCTTACCGTGGTAATGGCATCCGCATACACCAGGCCACCCTTTAACAGGTTGGCATCCTTATAGCATTCCAGCTTATCTGCAGTGAAGAAATAGTCCGGAAGGCCGGTAATCTCCTTGACGTCCTTCACATTCCATCTTCCCTGGAATTTCAGATTATGTATGGTCATTACCGTTTTGATTCCCCGGAAAAATTCTCCGTTTTCAAAGCGCTCCTTCAGATAAACAGGAATCAGACCGGTCTGCCAGTCATGGCAGTGGATCAGATCCGGCTTAAAGCCAATAACGGGAAGTGCAGAAAGTGCCGCTTTGGAAAAGAAAGCAAACTTCTCAATTTCATACAAAACGTCATCTCCATAGGGGCGGAATCCACCGAAATAACCCTCGTTATCAATAAAGTAGTAGGTAATACCATCCACCTCGGCCTCAAGAATACCCACATAGACGTTTCTCCAATGAAAATCCATATAAAAATGGTTCTTATAGATCAGCTTATCCTTCCATTCCTGTTTCATGCAGGTATATTTGGGAATGATCACTCTTACATCGTAATATTCCTTGTCAATACATTTGGGTAAGGAACCTACTACGTCAGCCAGTCCGCCTGTTTTGATAAACGGTACACCTTCCGATGCAACAAATAATATCTTCTTCACTGCAATTCCTCACTTTCTTATATTCTACATTGCAACTTAAGAATTATTATACACCAACCGGCCTTTTATTGAAAGATAAAATTAGCGGTATTGAAGCCTGATTCTGTCCGCAATCAACGCGATAAACTCAGAATTGGTAGGTTTTCCCTTTCCAGTATTTACCGTATATCCAAAGAGGGCATCCAGTGTCTCCATCCTTCCTCTGCTCCAGGCCACCTCAATAGCATGACGGATGGCCCGCTCAACCCGACTGGGCGTGGTCATAAATTTTTTGGCAATGGTGGGATAAAGTACTTTGGTAATGGAATTCAGCATATCCATATCTTCTACTGCCATCATAATAGCCTCCCGCAGATACTGGTAACCCTTAATATGGGCTGGTACACCGATCTCATGGATCATATCGGTTACATCCTGCTCCAGATCATGCTCCGGTTTCATTTCTGTTTTTACGTTGATCGGCGGAGTAGTAAAAAAACAGCTCTCCTCTTCACGTTCCTCTCCGTTTTCTTTTCCCGGCACAATAATATTGATATGGAATTCTTTATTGGTATTCATTAAATCACTGAGTATTTTAAACATTCTTTCACTGTCGTTTGTAGTCGTTACCTTCACCTTTTCCATGACCTACTTCCTTTCCTGAATAATTAGTAAAGGGGAAGAAGGACAGATTGCCTTCTTCCCCTTCTTGTGACAAATTATAGTAGATAAAGGATATCTCTTACAAGTGCCACCCATCGCCAGGAATGCAATAATATGCGAATATTCGCCATTTTTTCGTTAATAAGGACAGCCGATTGCCCTTGCAATTAGGTATAAAACCAATAAATGTGCCGGATAAAAAACATAGAAAGCAAATTTTAGCCCTCTTCCCCGTTTTCCGTTGTAACAAAGAATGGGAAGAAAGGCCAGGGGCGCAGGATTTTCCCAAAGAAAGGTTGCAGCTCCCAGGGCTGCCTGCCTGAACCGATTGTCTCTGGCCTGATAAATAACGAAAATACTGATCATTCCATATAATCCGTAATCCAGCGCCAGAACCTCAGCCAGAACCATTCCCGCCGTAAGGATCAATAGCTTCAAAACAACCTGAATACTGAAATGAAGAGGCTTTTCCCCCACTATTCTCACCAGCCAGATCACTACAAGCCCAAGAGCCAGCTCCCAGTATACATTCTGGTATTTCAGGCTCCAGACGCTTCCGGCAATGGCCAGATTGAACGGAATCTCGGAAATTACCGCAAAAATCAGCAATCGTCCTAAATATTTTCCTACATTTCTGGTATGAAGAAAGCCTTCCACCAGCAGAAAGAGGAAAATAGGAAAGGCCACTCTGCCTATACTTCTTAACGGAGAATAGATCTGCAGCCAGAAGGCCCTGTCAAACTGTTCCAGATTCAGCATACGGATAACGATCACCGCACCAACGTGATCGATCAGCATAGTGATCAGCGCGATCCATTTCAGTCCGTTTCCACTGATCCCCCACCTATTTTCCTTCATGGTGAATTCCTTTATTCTTTTCATAGATGATCAGAAGCCCCTTCAGCAACAGATCCTCATCCAAAAGAATCTGTCTCTTACAGAAAGGAACGATCTTGCTGGCCAGACCTCCGGTAGCCACTACCGTAGTCTTCTGTCCCAGCTCTTCTTCCATCCGGTCGATAATTCCATCAATGGATCCCGCATTACTGTACAGCACACCACTTTTCATACATTCAATGGTATTTTTCCCGATCACCCGTTTAGGTTCATCTATGCTGATCCCGGAAAGCTGTGAAGCACGGGAAACCAGGGCATCCAGAGCAATGCGTACTCCGGGCAGGATCATACCTCCGATATAGTTCTTCTTTTCGTCGATAACGAAGGCAGTAGTCGCGGTTCCCATATCGATAACGATAAGAGGAACCGGATACTGCGCTATACCGGCCACAGCATCGGCTACCAGGTCTGCACCCAGCTGTCCCGGCTGATCCATCAGAATGTTCAGCCCGGTCTTAATACCGGGGCCTAAAACCAGTACCTCCTTTTTCAGGATTTTTTCCGCTGCCAGCTTAACCCCGTTGGTGATCTGAGGAACGACGGAGGAAATGATTCCCCCCTCGATCTCCTTTGCGCTGATATGATAGATATCCAGAACCGTCTTGATATCTCTTGCATACTCCAGCTCCGTTTTCGTCCGGACGGTGGAAAGCCGTTCGACAAAACAGGTTTTTTCCCTGCTCAAACAACCGATTACAATATTGGTATTACCAATGTCTATTGCCAGTATCATTTTCTTGCCTTTCTGCACCTTGGCAGATCCCTTCATCCTTATTTTGCTTTGTAGATTTTTATCAGTACCTTACCCAGGGCAAAAACCAGGATTGCCGCTGCAATAGCCTCCGGTACCCCGGAAGCAAAAACGGTGGTCATGATCAGCCCAAAAACCGCACTCTCTGCCACCTCTCTGGCCTCGGCATACTGATTTGCCAGTAAAACAAATATGCTGCCCATTACCACCAGAGTATGGAACATGGATGCCACGAAGCCGGTCACCGGAAGCGCAATGTTCTGATTCAGGTTCACCTTTTTTAACAGGATCCAGAACCAGCCCGCTGCTATACCCAGTAAAGTACGACAGCCGATAGATATCCATACTGCCTTTGCTGCTCCACCAAGTCCCGTGGTACTTAAAAAGGGTGAAAAGGCAAAGGACAGCAGGGTGGGCGCCATGGTATTGCTGATCATCGAGCATACGCCAAAGGTGGCTCCCAGGATACCTCCTGCCAGGGGACCCAGAACGATGGCTCCCACGATTACCGGAATATGTACCGTAGTGGCTTTGATAATCGGAAGCTGAATCAGTCCCAGAGGCGTATTAGCCAGCAAGATCACGATCGCCATCATCAGGGCTGTCGTAACCATCCAACGAGTGTCTTTTTTCATCTTATTCATTTTTTCCTCCTTGTTGCCGCTCTCTTATGAGATGCAGTACAGTTTTTTATAACTGCCGGAAGCCTGAAGGGATCATCAGGCCCACCGGATAGTTACCCATTTTATTACTGTTCGTATTCCCAACAGTTAATCATTTGTTTGCAGAGTGAGCAGCTTATTCAGAATGATCTCGGATGCATCCTCTTTAGACATTTTATCGAGTGATACTTCTTCATTCCGGGTAATCAGCGTCAATACGTTGGTATCCGTCTGAAATCCCGCTCCCTCTACCTTTAGATTATTGGCTGCGATCATGTCCAGATTTTTCTTCTCCAGCTTTGCCCTTGCGTTGGAAATCAAATTCTCCGTTTCCATGGCAAATCCGCAAAGGAGCTGACCCTCTCTCTTATGCTCACCCAGATACTGCAGAATATCCTGCGTTCTGGACAGCTCCAAAACCAGCTGACCGTCCTTTTTTTTCATTTTATGGTCACTGACCTGGGCCGGACGATAATCTGCCACGGCTGCTGCCTTGATGATCATATCCTGCTCATGGCTGACCGCCGTAACAGCATCAAACATCTCCCGGGCCGAAGTAATCTTTACCACCTTCACAAAGGGAGGCGGTGTCAGTGAGGTCTGCCCTGTTACCAGAGTAACCTCTGCCCCCCGCATAGAGGCCCGCTCTGCCAGAGCGTAGCCCATTTTCCCCGAAGAATGATTGGTAATATACCTTACCGGATCGATAGCCTCTCTGGTAGGCCCTGCCGTGATCAGTATCTTTTTTCCCAACAGATCTTTTTTGCAGGCAATTTCCTGGGTGATATAGGAAAGAAGCACCTCCGGCTCAGGCATCTTGCCTGCACCGGTATCTCCGCAGGCCAGATAGCCTGCTGCCGGTTCTATTACCCTGTAGCCGTATTGCTTCAATACCCGGATATTCTCCTGTACAATAGGATTTTCAAACATACGGGTATTCATAGCCGGGGCCAGAAACACAGGACACTTACAGGCCATGAGGGTAGTGGTCAGCATATCATCTGCAATTCCATGGGCAATTTTGCCGATCACATTGGCACTGGCCGGTGCCACCATAACCAGGTCTGCCTTTTTAGCCAGGGAAACATGCTCCACCTGAAACTGAAAATTCCGGTCAAAGGTATCCACCAGGCACTTATTTCCCGTCAGTGCTTCAAAGGTGATCGGGTTGATGAAATTGGTAGCATTGGAGGTCATGATCACATGTACATCTGCATTCAGCTTCTTTAGGGCACTTGCCAGAGAAGCCGTTTTATAGGCGGCAATGCTGCCACTGATTCCTAAAACTACGGTTTTTGACTGTAACATCCTTATCCTCCCGGACGTAATTTCCTGCTTCTTTTAAGTCCACAATTTCAGTCCACATTTGAGTATTATAGCATACCCTTTTCTTATTTGCAAAACCAAAAACAGAGATATCCTTCAGCAAAATCCTGTGATTTACTGCCTATAAGGATATCTCTGTTTCTATTTATGTAATATCTATTGAATCTATGGAACTATAGGATTAAACGATTCCCATCATACCAAGAGCTACAACTACAACTGTTGCAATACAAGGAATGACAACCGTAACCATACCGATGTCTGCATAAGATTTCTTATGGTTCATACCGGTAACGGCAAGCAGGGTGATAACTGCACCACAGTGAGGTAAGGAGTCCAGACCACCGGAAGCGATAGAAGCGATTCTATGATAAGCACCGGGATCAATGTTCATGGTAGCGGCAAGATCCATATAGTTAGCACCAAGTGCTTCCAGAGCGATTCCCATACCACCTGAGGAAGAACCGGTGGCACCTGCCAACAGGGTTACGGAAAGCGCCAGGGAAATCAGAGGACTTGCCTGAATTGACAATACCATTTCGGTCAGAATCGCAAAGGCAGGGACTGCTTTTACTACGGAACCAAAACCTACTACAGCGGAAGTATTCATAATGGCAGGAACAGAGCTGCTTGCACCGTCGTTAATAGCTTTTAATACATCCTTAATTCTTCCAAAGTTGAATGCTGCTGCAAGAGCAATACCGCAAAGCAGAGCGATAATGATAGAATATGTAGACTTCATATCATCGGGGAAAGCCACAAACATAGGCAGTACGTTCAGTACCAGAACTACCACGATCAGAGGCAGAATAGCCATAACCACATTAGGCTCTTCTTCTGCGGAAGCTTCCTTTAAATCTGCAGGCTCATCAAAATGCTCACCGGCAGCAACCATCTTTTTAGAACGATAGGTCAGCCAGGCAATACCACCCACCATCATGATCAGACCACCTACGATACCCAGAATGGCACCGGACATGGCATTGGTTCCAAAGTATCTGGTAGGGATGATGTTATTTAACTGAGGATTTCCGGGGAAAGCCGTCATGGAGAAAGTAAATGCTCCACAGGCAATACAGCCGGGAATCAGTCGTCTGGGAAGGTTTGCTTCTCTAAATAGAGAAATTGCAATGGGATAGATGGCAAACACTACAACGAAGAGGGAAATACCGCCATAAACCAGAAGACCACAGCTGATAACCACTGCGATGATGGCTCTTTCAGCACCGATCAGGCCGGACAGCTTCCTTGCAATCGCATGCGCCGAACCCGTCACCTCCATGATCTTTCCGAACATGGCTCCCAGCATGAACATGGGGAACCAGGAGGAAACGAAGCCTACCAGACCGCTCATATAGGTGCTGGTATAGGCCGGAAGCAGTTCCAGACCACCCAGCAGAGCAACCGTCAAAGCCGCCACAGGGCCTACCCACATCATTGACTGTCCTTTATAGGCCAGCACAATCAAAACGGCAAGCCCCAATAACATACCAAATAATCCTAACATACTTTATTCTCCTTTCAAGCCCATTACAACATCTTCGAAGATGTTCGCATCCATTTCACGCAGATTCTTGGAAATCACAGGCTTAAATTCCATTTTGTCCAGAATATGCTTCTGAAGATCCACTCCGGGAGCAATCTCGGTCAGCGTAAAGCCTTCCTCTGTCAGTTCAAATACTGCACGTTCGGTAACATAGAGTACCCTCTGTCCGGTTTCTCTTGCATAATCTCCACTGAAGGTTACCTGCTCTACCTGAGGAACAAACTTACAGAACTTACCGTCTTCAATAATATTTAATTTGTTGTCCTTTACCTCGATAACAGATTTTCCTGCGGTAAAGGTTCCGCAGAACACTACCTGCTTTGTATTCTGGGAAATATTAACGAAGCCGCCACAACCTACCATACGACCGTTGAATTTACTTACGTTGATATTTCCTTTCTCATCTGCCTGGGCCAGTCCCAGATAGGTAATATCCAGACCGCCTCCATCATAGTAGTCGAAAAGATTAGGCTGGCCGATGAGAACTTCTACGTTGGCTGCTCCTCCTAACAGATGTCCGCTTCCGGGTATACCTCCGATGGCACCGGCTTCAATGGTCATGGTCAGACGATCTGCAATTCCCTCTTCCAAAGCGATGGATGCCACTCCTTCGGGAACACCAATACCCAGATTGATGGTCGTATCCAGGGAAAGTTCTTTTGCACAACGTTTGGCAATAATTTTTCTGGGGCCCATTTCCATGGGTGGAAGACTGCTCACAGGAACCTTTACTTCGCCGGTATAAGCCGGATCGTAAACGGTGGAGCAGGTCATCTTGTGGTTCTCCGGCTTTGCATGTACCAGATGATCCACCATGATTCCAGGAATATAAATGTCCTGAGGATGAAGGGTTCCTGTCTGAGCCACTTCTTTTACCTGACCGATCACCACTCCTCCTGAATTCTTTGCAGCTTCTGCAATATGTAAGGTTTCCAGTAATACACCTTCTTTAGTCACGGTCATATTTCCGCTTTCATCACCTACGGTTCCTCTTACGATTCCCACATTGATCGGAATGGAACGATAAAATAAGAAATCTTCTCCATTAATGTTGATCACTTCTACAAAGCTGTCTGCTTTTGCCGCCTCATTCATTCTTCCGCCTTCAAGTCTGGGGTCAGCAAAGGTCTTCAGACCCACTCTGGTGATCACACCCGGTTTATTTCCTGCGATGGCACGGAATAAATGAGCAACCACACCCTGAGGGAAATTGTAAGCAGCGATCTTATTTTCATTGATCATTCCGCTGAGTCTGGGAGCCAGTCCCACATGACCTGCAATTACACGTTTTACCAGGCCTTCATGAGCAACATGGTCAAGTCCGAAGGTTCCTTCCTGCTTGCCGCCGTTACCACAGCCGGAAGCAAATAAAAGGGTAAGATCTCTGGGATGTCCTTCCTCCAGAAAACGTTCTTCCAAAGCCTGGAAAACTTCTTCGGCAAAGCCATAGCCAAAAGCAAAGCCATTAATGCCGATGGTATCTCCATCCTTAATGCACTTCACTGCCTCCCGGGCACTGATCAGTTTGTTCATGCTTTCCTTCCTCCTTTTTTCTTTATTTTACTTTTACTTCTCTTTATCCGTTATACTCTGGGGGGAATTACTGTTGCTTCTCCTTCGATAACAACATCTCCATCCTGATTCTTACAAATTGTCTTCATTGTTGCGATATCGAATTTTTCCTTCTCAGTGATACTGGTAACTTCCAGTTCTACTGTTAAGGTGTCATCAATTCTTACTGCCTTCTTAAACTTAAGAGTCTGTCCCAGATAAGTAGTTCCCACACCAGGCATTCCCATTCCAATAGCTGCAGAAATCACACCTGCTCCGATCATTCCGTGAGCAATACGTCCACCGAACATGGTATTCTTGGCATATTCATCATCCAGATGCAGAGGATTCTTGTCCCCACTCACTTCTGCGAAGGAAAAAACATCCTCATTGCTAACCTTCTTGCTGAATTCATAGGTGTCCCCCACTTTAATATTGATTTTCCCCATTTTATTATCCTCCTTCGTCTTTTGTTTGTTGCTTCCACATTTTTTCAATCCTTCTGATGCGGCATATTGCACCGGGTGCAGTGCAATTATTCTTACACCTTTATTTTGAACCGTCGTTATGCATAAGTAAAATGTGTTTTTTTCATCTTTTTCATGAAAATAATTCACAGTATTTTACTATGAATTATTTTCTTATATGCAATTCCTACAATTCATACTTGATAAATTTTGTAAGATTTTAAAATATTTCTATAAACAAAAAAAGAACCGGTACAAAACCGGCCCTTTTGAAAAACTATTCCTTTATCCCTTCTGCATCCCCGATATCTCCACATCGTTTTACAAATTCCCTGAACCTTCGAATGGGGTTGCTCAGGTATTTATCCTTCCTGACGATCAATGCGATATTCCATGGAAACTCCGGCTCTGTCAAGGATAAAAGTTTGATCTTATTTGAACGGAAATAAGACATGATCGGCCTTGGCAGAATCCCTACCCCATAGTTCAGCTCACACAATCTGGCCAGCATATCCCATTGGGGACTCAGCAGCTTAAACTTCGGTTCAAAGCCTGCCGCAAAACAAAGAGAAAGTGTTCGATTGTACAACATATAAGAGCTGTCAAGTGAGAGCAGCGGCTCATGTTCCAATTCCTTAAAGGTGACGGAATCCTTACCGGCCAAAGGATGATCTTTATTCACTACAAGCACATTATCATTTTTAAAAACAGGAAGAATATCATAATCATCGGAGGCAAGAGGCAGAATGACTACTCCCACATCAACCTCACCCGAATCCACCTTATCTCTGACGATATTGGCTCCGATCTCCATTACCTCCAGCTTGATATTCGGACATTCCTTTTCAAATTTAGGAATAATATCTGCAAAGTAGGCGGTATCAATAACCGGGGGAATTCCCACTCTTACCTTTCCTCCCCGATCTTCATTCACCCTGTCCCGAAGATGCTCCAGCTGCCCTTCAATATTTTTCAGGGTTTCCCCTCCCAGCTGATATAATATCTCTCCTTCCGGCGTAAGACGAAAGCAGTTGGCAGTACGATCAATCAGGGGAATCCCCATATCCTTTTCCATGGCCTTGATCCCCTTGCTCAAGGTCGACTGATCAATATACATCTTTTTTGCTGCTTTCGTGAAATTTCCACTTTTTACCAATTCCACGAACCAGGATAACTGTTTTAAATTCACAATAAAAACCTCTCTGTGTATCCGGACAAAAACTAATTTATTACCGTTTTGTCAGATTATTTTTATTGAAACCCTCACAAGCTATTCTATTTTAGCACATTTTATCAAAAAAGGAAAGCCATTGTTCAGGTGTCAGCTCCTTTTCTTCTTTCACTTTTCTTTTGTTGACGTCACCTTTCTTCATTTTTTACATACCATAAATCAACTGACCAAACAGGAGTTTTTCATGCAAGCACAGCTTTGTGATTTTGCCGTTATTGGCGGTGATCCCAGGCAGGTCTTCCTTGTGGAGGAACTCGCCCGTCCTTATAGCCGTCTTTGCTATTACGCACTTTGTCGGGAGCCGGAAAAAAAACGCTGTTCTCCTTCTGCTTCCCTGACTAAAGCAGCCTCACTTTCCGAAGTTTGCCAAAGCTCCCGGAACATCGTCTGCCCCATCCCTCTGAGTCGAAACGGGCTTACCCTGAACCAGAACGGAGTAGCAGAGAAACTCTCGCTCAGCCAGCTTCTTGACCAGTTTCATCCGGATCAGCATTTTTTTGCCGGTTCCATTCCTGAGGATTTCCATGCGGCAGCCCAAGACAGAGGCATCTGCTGCCATGACCTGATGGAGGATCCCGCTCTGGCCTGGTTCAATACACTGGCCACTGCAGAGGGTGCAATTTGTGAAGCCATCATTGCCAGTCCCGTCAACCTGCACCAAAGCCATTGTCTGATTCTGGGATATGGCAAATGCGGTAAGGCTCTTGCCCAATATCTGAAAGGAATGTTCTGTCACCTGGATATTCTTACTGACGATACCACGGAACAGGCACAGGCCTCTTTAGCTGCCCACCGGACGGGAACGCTTTCCCATATGGAAAGACTGCTCCCGGACTATGATTTTATTTTCAATACTGTTCCTGCTTTGATCCTTACTGCTTCCCTGCTTGAAAAAGCTGATCCCCGGGTAACCATCATTGACATTGCCTCTGCCCCCGGTGGTGTGGACTATGAGGCCGCCAAAAAACTGAATCTTACTGCCAGATCAGCCCTTGGTCTCCCCGGGAAATATTCCCCTGCCTCCTCTGCCCGAGGAATCAAAACAACCATTGAAACCATGTTAAAGGAGTAATGAAAATGTCATTAAAAGGAAAACGCATAGGAGTCGCTTTCACCGGCTCCTTCTGTACCTATGAAAAAGCCTTTTTGGAATTGAAGAAGCTGGCTGAAGAGGGTTCTGTCATCCAGACTATTTTTTCCTCTGCCTCTTCCGGCATGGACAGCCGCTTCGGAAAAGCAAACGATTTTTTGGCTGCCGCCGAAGAGATCACTGGTAAAAAGCCCATACTCACTATTCCCGATGCAGAACCTATAGGTCCCGGAAAGCTTCTGGATATTCTGGTGATCTTTCCCTGTACCGGCAATACGCTGGCGAAACTGGCCAATGGCATCACCGACAGCCCTGTACTGATGGCTGCAAAAGCCCATTTGAGAAACAACAGACCCCTTTTGCTCTCACTTTCCACCAACGATGCCCTAGGGATGAACATGAAAAATATTGGTCTTCTGATGAACACCAAAAATATCTATTTCATCCCATTTGGTCAGGATGATCCCCAAAATAAGCCAAACTCTATGATTTCCCATAGTGAGCTTTTACTTCCAGCCCTTGAGGCTTCTCTGGAAGGCAGACAGCTGCAGCCTGTTCTTCTTGCAAAATAAACATGCTGTCAGCACAGCAGAATGGAGGAAAAATGTGTGGAATTGCCGGCTTTAGTAGTCCTCATGGACGATATGCCCACGAAGAAGCCAAATGGCAAAATATTCTGAACGAGATGAATCGGATTCAAAAGCATCGGGGACCTGATGATGAAGGGACCTTTCTGCGCCCCGAATGCGGGCTGGCCCATGTACGATTAAAAATCATCGATCTGGTCAACGGTCATCAGCCCATGATAAAGAAGGAAAATACCCGTGAGTGTGCCATTGTATTCAATGGAGAAATCTACAATATGAAAGAATTGAAGGATGAACTGCTCTCCCAGGGTACAGTGTTTCAGACTGCCAGTGATACCGAAGTAATTCTGGCCGGCTTCATGCTCCATGGAAGTGAATATATACAACGAATGAACGGCATCTTTGCTATTGCCCTGTGGGATTCCTCTTCCCAATGCCTCCATCTTTTCCGCGACCGGCTGGGTGTGAAACCACTATTCTATACACTAAAGGAAGACACTCTGATCTTTTCCTCTGAATTAAAGGGTATTCTGGCTTATCCCGGTGTGCATCCCATTCTGGACCAGGAGGGTCTTTGCGAGATTTTTGCCCTGGGCCCTGCCAAAACCTATGGAAAGGGTGTATTTAAGAATATCCGGGAACTGCTTCCCGGCCATCATCTCACCTATAGCCAGGGAAGACTCAATGTTACTGCCTACTGGAGGCTTGAGAGCCGCCCTCATGAGGAGTCCTTTGCCCAAACCCTGGAAAAAACCACCTGGCTTTTGGAGGACGCTGTCAGCCGGCAGATGCTCTCCGACATTCCCATAAGCACCTTTCTCTCAGGAGGTATCGATAGCAGTCTGATCACTGCAATCTGTGCCAAAAAACTGCACCGGGAGGGAAAGCAGCTAAATACCTTTTCCTTTGATTTTGAAAATAACCATCAATATTTTCATGCCAACTCCTTTCAACCCAGTGAGGATCGTCCCTTTGTGGAGGAAATGGTAGATTTCTGCTCTACCCGGCATTTTTATCTGGAATGTGACAATAAAAAACAGATAGATTATCTCTATAAAGCTGTGGATGCCAGAGATCTGCCCTGCATGGCCGATGTGGAATCCTCCATGCTGTATTTCTGCGAGCTGGTAAAAACCCACAATACGGTAACACTGACCGGTGAATGTGCCGATGAGATTTTTGGCGGTTATCCCTGGTTTCACTCCAAAGAGGCTTTTGAAACAGCCGCCTTTCCCTGGTCACGGGATATGAGCCCCAGAAAGGCACTCCTCTCCGACGAGCTACTTTCTCAGCTCCCTTTAGAAGAGTATGCCAGGGCTGCCTATGAAAAAACGATTCAGGAAACTCCCCTGCTTCCGGGGGAGCCTGCAGTGGAACAACGCCGTCGGGAAATAGCCTGGTTGAATTTACGTTGGTTCATGACCACCCTGCTGGACCGCATGGACAGAACCAGCATGCACAGCGGCCTGGAAGCCCGTGTTCCCTTTGCTGACCACCGCATCGTAGAATATGTATTCAATATTCCATGGACCATGAAATGTCCTGACGGCATCGTCAAAGGTCTGCTCCGTCATGCGGGAAAGAAGCATCTTCCTGAGAGCATCCTGTGGAGGAAAAAAAGCCCCTATCCCAAAACCTACGATCCCACCTATGAAAAACTCCTGAGCCGGCAGCTGAAGGAGGTTTTGACCACTCCTTCTGCCCCTGTCAGAGAGCTTCTGGACATCCAAAAGGTGCATGCCTTTCTGGATAGCCCCTCAGATTATGGAAAACCCTGGTATGGTCAACTGATGGCCGGTCCACAGATGACTGCCTACCTTCTCCAGATCAATTACTGGCTGGAAAAATACCGTATCCGTCTTGCATAGCCAAAGAACGTATCCTGTTCTGCCGACAAAAAAGGTATCCGGATACCTGCATGGATCCGGATACCTTTTTCACTTTATAATGGATAGAAAACAGTCACTTTTCCTTCTTATTTTTTACGAAAGATAATATCGTCTCTGCCCGGTCCATTGGAGATCATGGTAATGGGAAAGCCGATCCGCTCTTCTACAAATTCAATATATTTCCGGCAGTTTTCAGGAAGCTCTTCATACTCCCTGATCCCCCTGATATCGCATTTCCAGCCCGGCAAAGTTTCCAGAACGGGCTTTGCCTTATTCAAAAGGCTGGTGGTGGGAAAATCGGTGGTCACCTTTCCATCGATCTCGTAGCCCACACAGACCGGAATCTTATCCAGATAACCCAATACGTCCAGAACCGTAAAAGCCACATCCGTAGTTCCCTGAATCCGGCAGCCGTATTTGGAAGCCACAACATCAAACCAGCCCATTCGTCTGGGACGTCCTGTAGTGGCACCGTACTCACCGCCGTCTCCTCCCCGTCTTCTCAGCTCATCCGCTTCCTCTCCGAAGATTTCCGAGACGAAGGCTCCTGCACCTACCGCACTGGAATAGGCCTTACATACGGTAATGATCTTCCCTATCTCATAGGGAGGAATACCTGCACCAATGGCCCCATAGGCAGCCAGTGTGGAGGAGGAGGTTACCATGGGATAGATTCCATGGTCAGGGTCCTTCAAGGAGCCCAGCTGTCCCTCCAGCAGAATATTTTTCCCCTCCTGAATGGCATTCCATAAAAATAAAGATACATCACAGACATAGGGAGCAACCATCTCCTTATAGCCCATCAATTCCCGGTAAATCTCCTTCGGATCCAAAAGGGGCTTATGATACAGGTGCTCCAGGATCACATTTTTGGTATCGCAGACTCTTTCGATCTTTTCCATCAGGGAGTCTTCCTCAAAAAGCTCACTGACCTGAAAACCGATCTTGGCAAATTTGTCGGAGTAAAAAGGGGCAATTCCCGATTTGGTGGAACCAAAGGAATGTTTTCCCAGACGCTCTTCCTCATACTGGTCAAAAAGAATATGGTAGCTCATCACCATCTGAGCTCTGTCGGAAACCAAAATCCTGGGTGAAGGAACACCCTTTGCCTTTAAATCCTCCAGCTCTTCAAAAAGCTTGGGTACATTTAAGGCCACTCCATTGCCGATGATGCTGGTGGTGTGGTCGTAAAAAATACCGGAAGGCACGATGTGCAGGGCAAATTTACCATACTTGTTTACGATGGTATGGCCTGCATTGGCTCCTCCCTGAAAGCGGACGATAATGTCTGCCTCTCCTGCCAGCATGTCCGTAATTTTTCCTTTTCCTTCATCGCCCCAGTTAGCACCTACAATTGCATTTACCATGATAAACCTCTCCGTTTCTTTCTATCCGTTTATACATTTATTTCCGCCGTCATGCCCAACAGCTCCTTGTTGGCCTCCAGAAGGGGACGGATCACTTCTGTTAAGAAGCGCTCTACCTGCTCTTTACTGCGTCCCACATATTTTGCCGGATCCATGGTTTTTTCCAGCTCTTCCATACTCATATTAAAGGCAGGATCTGCTGCGATCAGCTCCAGCAGGTTATTCTCCTTACCTTCCACCTTTACCCGTTTTCCGGCCTCCATGGACAGCTCACGAATACGTTCATGGAGCTCCTGACGGTTGCCTCCGTTTTTCACTGCATCCATCATAATATTTTCCGTTGCCATAAAAGGCAGCTCGCTCATCAGCCGTTTTTCGATCACCTTAGGATAGACCACCAGACCATCCACCACATTCAGACACAGATCCAGGATGCCGTCTACTGCCAGAAAGCCTTCGGGAATGGACAGTCTCTTATTGGCTGAGTCATCCAGAGTCCTCTCAAACCACTGGGTAGCAGAGGTGATCGCAGGATTTAAGGCATCTACCATCACGTAACGGGCCAGAGAAGCGATCCGCTCACTGCGCATGGGATTACGTTTATAGGCCATGGCAGAGGAACCGATCTGGCTCTTTTCAAAGGGCTCTTCCACTTCCTTAAGATGCTGCAAAAGGCGGATGTCGTTGCTCATCTTATGGGCACTGGCTGCAATCCCTGCCAGTACATTGGCCACGCGGGTATCTACCTTACGGGAGTAGGTCTGTCCCGATACAGGATAACACTCCTTAAAGCCCATCTTTTCAGCGATCATGGGATCGATCTTATCAATAGTCTCCTGATCCCCGTCAAAAAGCTCCAGAAAAGAGGCCTGAGTTCCGGTAGTTCCCTTGGAGCCTAAAAGCTTCATGGAATCCAGTACATGTTGTAAATCCTCCAGATCCAGGAAAAATTCCTGCAGCCAGAGGGTAGCTCTTTTTCCTACTGTGGTAGGCTGTGCGGGCTGAAAATGGGTGAAGGCCAGGGTGGGCTGTGCCTTATATTCTTCAGCAAAATCCGCCAACTCTTTCATCACATTGATTAGCTTCTTTTTTACCAGCTTAAGTCCCTCAGTCATGACGATAATGTCCGTATTGTCACCCACATAGCAGGAGGTGGCTCCCAGATGGATGATCCCTGCGGCCTTCGGGCACTGCTGTCCGTAGGCATAGACATGGCTCATGACGTCATGACGGACTTCCTTTTCCCTGGCTTTTGCCACATCATAATTGATATCTTCCACATGGCTTTTCAGCTCATCGATCTGTTCCTGGGTGATGACCGGCTTGCCATTCTGGCTGAGCCCCAGCTCTTTTTCGGTTTCTGCCAGAGCGATCCACAGCCGTCTCCAGGTTCGAAACTTCATATCCGGAGAAAAAATATACTGCATCTCCTTACTGGCATAGCGTTCTGACAAGGGGCTTTGGTAAATATCTGTTCTCATTTCATCCTCCATTGTTTAAGGAAGCATTCCTGCTTCTATGTGCTTTCCGGGTACAGAGAATATTGCCTTTTAGGTCTATTCATTGTACCAGACAGCGTTTCCCAAATTCTCACGCCCCATAGTGTATCACATTTTACCGACCGCTGTCACCATAATTTGTCAAAACCCTGGCACTGGGATCATCCACGTTACAGCCCTCCCATTCCTTATTCGGCATCCAGAAATCCGGAACCGTGTGAGCCTGTCCGGGATAATATTTCTCGAAAATCTCCCGATAGAGAAGGCTTTCCTTAGTGAAGGGTGTGGCAAAGTCATATGCCCGGCGAAGCTTCTCGAATTCCTCATCGCTGTACAGACCTTCGGCATATTCCTTCAGGTCGTCCACCATACTGTGTCCCACGGCATCGGAAAAGGCTGCCTTTTCTCTCCATAAAATCTCTTCCGGCAGGATTTCGTCCGACTCAAAGGCTTTTCTTAAGAGGTACTTTCCCTTTCCATAAGTATTCAGCTTTTTTGCCGGATCAATGGACATGACGTAGCGGACAAACTCCAGATCCCCAAAGGGAACCCTGGCTTCCAGGCTGTTGGCTGCCAGACAGCGGTCTGCCCGGAGCACATCATAATAGTGCAGCTCTCGCAGACGTTTGGCAGCCTCCTTCTGGAAAGCTTCTGCATCAGGTGCAAAATCCGTATATTTATAACCAAACAGCTCATCGGAGATTTCTCCTGTCAAGAGCACCTTGATATCCGTGGTTTCATGAATGGCCTTGCAGACCAGATACATTCCCATACTGGCCCGGATAGTGGTGATGTCGTAGGTGGCAAGTGCTTCAATAACGGTTTCCAATGCCTCCAGCACCTGGGCTCTGGTCATGATCACCTCTGTGTGATGGGCTCCGATAAAATCCGCCGCCTGTCTGGCATATTTCAGATCGATGGCATCCACATCCATACCGATAGCAAAGGTTCTGATGGGCCGTTTCAGGATATTTGCGGCAATGGCACAGACCAGACTGGAATCCAGACCTCCGGATAAAAGAAAGCCCAGAGGTGCATCTGCATCCAGCCGTTTTTCTACGCCCTTTACCAGCTTGTCATGGATTTTTGTAGTTATGGTTTCCAAATCCTCATGCACATATCCGTGAACCTCATCAATTTTTTCATAGGGAATGAATTCCCCTTTAAAGTAGTAATGTCCCGGTGGAAAGGGAAATATCTCCTTCACCCTGCCCATCAATGCTTTCGGTTCACTGGCAAAGGCAATGTTTCCACTTTCCGAATAACCGTAGAAAAGAGGTCGTATTCCAATAGGATCTCTGGCTGCCAGAAGGGTCTTTCTCTTACCATCATAGATCACGCAGGCATATTCTGCATCCAGATGGGAAAACATTTCCAGACCATATTCCTGATACAGGGGCAGAAGCACCTCACAGTCGGAACCGCTATGGAAGGTGTAGCCTCTCTCCTCCAGCTCCCTTTTCAGCTTGCGGAAGCCGTAGATTTCACCGTTACAGACCACCCAGTTTTCTCCCTGCTTAAAGGGCTGCATCCCCTCTTCGGTAAGTCCCATGATGGCCAGGCGGGCAAATCCCAAGTACCCAAATTCGGTTTCCACTACCTGGCTGGCATCAGGTCCCCGCATGGTGGTCTTTGCCAGACTTTCTTCCCAAAGCTGTTTTTCCATATCTTTTCCTGCATAACACAATATTGAGCAAATAGTCTTTCCTCCATTTTTGTAAGCCTGCTGCTTTAAAGCAATCAGCCCTTTTGAGAATCAAAAAAGCAGCTACCCGTCCTGAAATAGGACGAATAACTGCCGTATCCGCGTATTACCTATTTGCCGCACCCCTTTGTGCGACCCCTTTTTTGCGAACTCAATCGCGGTATTATAGTGATTTATCGTGACGACTATTCAGGACAAGCTCGAAAATCCTTCGGATTTCCTCGCTTTAGAAATCCATCCAATAGAAATAGCTTAAAACAATCCTTAGAAAGCAAACTTTCACGGCCTGTTTTCGCTATTTCTGTTGTCCTGAACAGTTACAAAATAGCATGGAGACAGAAAAACTGTCAAGCATATTTTTCCAGTCCCTTCTTAGCCCTTTTCCACTCACCGTGATTTACTTCCTGTTTGACCACTTCCCCTTTACTCTTGCACAACACAGGGTTTTCCTATACAATTCTCATGAAAGAACGGAGGAATTTCCTGATGAATAATCGATTTGCCAAAACCACATTAACCGGACAAAGTTTTCTGGCAGCCTGGGCCATCATGAGGATCAGCGGCCTGGCCTCCATGGATGTCATTGCCTTTCTTTTCTTTTTTTTATGTCTGGTTTTCTTTCTTACGGTAAACAAAGAAATAGCCCGCACAGCACCGTTGCTGCTGCCGGTAAAAAAAAGATTGTCTGCCGGACTGGGCCTGCTCTTTACCTGCTTTTATTTATCCGATATTTACCTCGAACTGGTACAGGATCTGGATAATCTTCTGTTTAAGGCAGTCCTGCTGATTATAACTGCACTGGGATTATTTTTTCTTTTTTCCAAAGCCGTACTTTACCTGATGTGCCTCTTTGCGCGCTGGTCTTTCTCCCCTTCTTCCACCCAAAAAGGAAAGCAAAAAGAAGGCTGGTTTTCCCGCTTACCTCTGCTGGCCTTTCTTGCCTGTGTTCTCTGCCGCCTGCCCTTTCTGCTCTATTCCTGGCCGGGTATCATGACTCCCGACAGCATCAACCAGTTTGAACAGGTGATCGGCATGCAAAGCTTCAGCAATCACCATCCCTGGGTACACACGCTGACCATCTCGCTGTTTTATCATCTGGGCAGTCTGTTTACCTCTTCCGTAAATACTGCCTTTGTTTTCTATACCCTGTTCCAGATCTGCTTCATGGCTTTGGCTGTGGCCTATCTGGTATGGGTGATCCGCCGATACACTGCCTGCCTTCCTTTACATCTGGGTATTATCGGCTTCTATGCCCTGATGCCCTACAATAATGTAATGGCCATCTGCATCTGGAAGGATGTACTGTTTGCGGGAACGGTACTGTTTTTCTGCAGTGCGTTATTCCACTTGCTAAAGGAGCAGACAGGTGCTCTTCCCCGTCTGTCCCTGGCCATCTATTTTCTTTCCGGCTGCCTGCTCTGCCTTTACCGCTCCAATGGCTGGTATGCCTTTCTCATCAGTCTGCCCTTTTTACTGATAGGATTCTGGAAAAAAAGAAGAATTTTTCTTCCCCTCCATCTGATGATCCTGGCAGTGGTACTCGTGGTAAAAGGGCCGGTCATGAATCATTATGAGGTAGAGCAGCCGGATTTTGTGGAATCCATCTCCATTCCCTTACAGCAGGTCTGCCGGGTGGTAGCTGTGGGAAAGGAGCTGCTCCCGGATCAGGAAGAGCTGCTGGGAAAGATCATGGACATCTCCTATATTGATGATCTGTATACGGAATATATCTCCGACAATATGAAGGAGCTGGTACGGGCCGGAAATCCTCAGTATCTGGAAGAACATAAGGGGGAATATTTAAAGCTGTGGCTTAAGCTGGGACTCACCTACCCGGATGTCTACCTGGATGCTTATATCCAGCAGACAAGAGGCTATTACTCTCCTTCTGCAGTCTATGCCGTTGCCGACGTGGAAGGTGTGATCGACAACGATACGGGACTTTACGGTGAATATCTGATTGGAGGCAAGATCCTTTTGAAAGCCAGAGAGATCCTGCTTAAGCTTCATACCCTGATTCCCTTATACGGAGCTTTCTGGAGTATGGGTTCTGTTCTGTGGCTTACTCTCCTTACTTTGGCCCTGCTTCTTTCCTGCCCTTCCGCGTCCCCGGATGGCGCAGGATCCGGCTCTAAAAAAAGTCCGGCTGCTTTCCTTATACCGGTTATTCCCTGGATACCCAATCTGGCCGTTATCGCTACACTGCTGATCGCTACTCCGGTGGCCACGGAATTCAGATATGCCTACCATTTGGTCTACTGCCTGCCTCTGTATGCGGCAATTTTACTGCTGACAAAAGTGGGAGAAGATTCTGAAAGCCTATAGAAGCACTCACCCTTTACAGAAAAAATTCTGCTTGACCGGCACAGAGCTTAGTGCTACAATGCTTGGAAGGACAAAGGTGTTCGTAGAAGATACTGCCGTCGCAGTCGTCTTTTATGGACGCCTTTTTTTATGCTTTTCACAATGTCTTTTATGATTTTTTTAAGCAGAATAAGGAGGAAGCTATGGACGAAACCATTTATTTACAACTGGAGGATGGGAGCTGTTATAAAGGCAAAGCCTTTGGTGCCACTCTCAGAAAAGAGGTGATTGCTGAGATGGTCTTTACCACAGCCATGACCGGATATGTGGAAACCCTTACCGATCCCAGCTATTACGGCCAGATGGTACTGCAGACCTTTCCCCTGATGGGAAACTATGGTGTCAATCCCGGGGATTTTGAAAGCAGTACCATTCATATGAGTGCCTACATTGCCCATGAATGCTGCCATACTCCTTCTAATTTTCGCAGTCAGCAGAATCTCCATTCCCTGCTGAAGCAAAAAAACATTCCCGGAATTTATGGTGTCGATACCCGGGCTTTAACCAAAAAGATCCGGGAACAGGGAGCCATGAATGCCCGGCTTACTTCTACACCGCCTTCCTTCGATGATGCTATTTTGCTGAAAAAACACAGACTTACCAATTCTGTCTCTCAGGTTACCTGCTCTGCCCCTTATCTTATGGAAAATGGAGCATGGCGACACCATGTAGTGCTCATGGACTTCGGGGCCAAGAAAAACATTCTCCGCAAGCTGCACTCTCTGGGCTGTAAGCTTACCATTGTCCCTGCCTCTTATCCGGCCAGTGAGATTCTTGCCCTCAATCCCGACGGCATCATGCTCTCAAACGGTCCCGGTGATCCGAAAGACAATCCCGAGATCATTCATCAGCTTTCTTCTCTCTGTAAAACCCATATTCCTCTTTCTGGTATCTGTCTTGGTCATCAGCTTCTGGCTCTGGCAAACGGTGCCAAAACCGAAAAATTAAAGTTCGGCCATCGGGGTGCTAACCAGCCGGTAAAGGACCTGCGCTCGGGACGCATTTATATCACCAGCCAGAATCATGGTTACAGTGTGATCAATGACAGCCTTCCCGAAAATGCCGAACTGGCCTTTATCAACCTGAATGACCATAGCTGTGAGGGAATCCGTTATCTGGATTTCCCCGGTTTATCCGTTCAGTTTCACCCGGAGGCCTGCGGCGGCCCCCAGGATACGGAATACCTGTTTCAAGAATTTATCCAAATGATGGAAAGGAGAAATCAACTATGCCCTTAAATCCCCGTCTGAAAAAAATAATGGTCATCGGCTCCGGCCCCATCGTCATCGGACAGGCTGCCGAATTTGACTACGCTGGTACCCAGGCCTGTCGTGCCCTGAAAGAAGAGGGTCTGGAGGTAGTCCTGATCAATTCCAATCCGGCCACCATTATGACCGATACCACCATGGCCGACCATGTTTATATTGAACCTCTTACCCTGGATTTTGTGAAACGGATCATTGAACAGGAAAAACCGGACAGTCTTTTATCGACTCTGGGTGGGCAGACCGGCCTTACTCTCTCCATGGAGCTGGCAAAGGAAGGCTTTCTCGCTGCCCACGGAGTGACCCTGCTGGGTGCCGACCCGGAAACCATCCACCGGGCAGAAGACCGGCAGAGCTTTAAATCCACTATGGAAGCCATCCGGGAGCCGGTTATTCCTTCGGTGATCACCCACACCCTTGAGGGTGCTCTTGCCTTTGCCCGAAGAGAAGGTTATCCTGTGATCGTCCGCCCTGCTTTTACCCTAGGCGGAAGCGGCGGTGGAATTGCTGAAAACGAGGAAGCTCTTCGGGAAATTGCCTCTGCCGGTCTTCGTCTCTCCCCCATTACCCAGATTTTGGTGGAAAAATCCATTGCCGGATGGAAAGAGATTGAATTTGAGGTTATGCGGGACTCTGCCGGAAACGTGATCACCGTCTGCTCTATGGAAAATCTGGATCCCGTAGGCATTCACACAGGTGACTCCATCGTGGTTGCTCCCGCCCTTACCCTGGCCGATAAGGAGTACCAGATGCTTCGCAGCGCAGCCCTGCACATTATTGATGCCATGGGAGTAGAAGGTGGCTGTAATGTCCAATTTGCCCTCCATCCTGAAAGCTTTGCCTATGCCGTGATCGAAGTAAATCCCAGAGTATCCCGTTCCTCCGCCCTGGCCAGTAAGGCCACCGGCTACCCCATTGCCCGGGTAGCCACCAAGATTGCCATAGGCTATACCCTGGAGGAAATTGAAAATGAGATCACTGGGCAGACAAAGGCCTGTTTTGAACCTGCCCTGGACTATGTGGTGGTGAAATTCCCTAAATTTCCCTTTGATAAATTTGTCTATGCCTCCCGTACCTTAAGCACCCAGATGAAGGCCACCGGAGAGGTTATGGCTATAGGAAGAAGCTTTGAATTTGCCCTGATGAAGGCTCTCAGAGGGGCAGAAATCTCCCATGACTGTCTGATGGATAAACAGATCCGCGGACTGAGTAAGGAAGCCCTTCTTGCTAAGATCCAGGCCAGAGATGATCAAAGACTCTTTGCTGTCTATGAAGCCCTCTACCGTGGCTGGTCTGTGAATGATCTCCACCGGCTCACAGGAATCGACCCCTGGTTTTTGGAAAAGATCCTGCATTTATGTCTCCTGGAGAAAAAAATCCGTACCCAGCCCATGATGGAAGAACTGGTCCATGAATTGAAAGCAAACGGCTTTTTGACCAAAACCATTCAGGCTCTGTGGGAGGAAGCCCATGGTAATCTGCATGAAAAGACAGCTCCTGCTTCAAGGAATATGGATGTCTTATCCTCTACCGAAGCAGCCTCTGGCCATACTGAAACTGCTACTCTGGCCTCCCTGGACAATTGTCCTCCCTATTCTTATAAAATGGTGGACACCTGTGGTGGTGAATTTTCCGCCCGGACTCCCTACTTCTATTCCACTTATGGAGAGGAGGATGAAGCCAAAGCCTATCTGGAAAGCAGAGAAAATCCAAAACCGGTGATTCTGGTTCTGGGAAGCGGTCCCATCCGTATCGGACAGGGAATCGAATTCGACTACGCTTCCGTCCACTGCGTATGGGCTCTGCAGAAGGCGGGTTATGAGGTAGTCATCATCAACAATAACCCGGAAACCGTGTCCACCGATTTCAATACTGCCGACCGGCTCTATTTTGAGCCCCTTACACCGGAGGATGTGGCCCCTGTCATCGCTCTGGAAAAACCGGAGGCTGTGGTAGTGGCCTTCGGCGGTCAGACCGCTATCCGGCTGACCCAATGGCTGTCTGAAAATCATATTCCTCTCCTGGGTACCTGTGCAGACAGCATAGACCGGGCAGAGGACAGAGGACGATTTGAAGCCCTTTTGCAGGAGCTGAAGATTCGTCAGCCCAAGGGCTTTACTGTAACCACTACTGAGGAGGCCCTTTCGGCTGCCGGAAAATTGGGTTATCCTGTTCTTCTCCGCCCTTCCTATGTGCTGGGCGGCCAGAATATGATCATCGCTTTTTCCGATGCAGACGTGGAAGAATATATGAAGATTATCCTCGCTCAAATGGAAAATAATCTGGTGCTGATTGATAAGTATATGCAGGGGACAGAGCTGGAAGTGGATGCCATCTGTGACGGTGAAGACGTCCTTCTTCCCGGTATAATGGAGCATATTGACCGGGCCGGTATCCATTCCGGTGATTCCATCGCCGTTTATCCTGCCTGGAACCTGTCAGCCTCCCAGACAGCAAGGATCATCGACTACTCCACCCGCCTGGCCCTTGCCCTGAATACCAAAGGACTGATCAATATTCAGTATGTGGTTCATGAAAAACAAATATATGCAATTGAGGTTAATCCCCGCTCCTCCCGGACCGTACCCTACTTAAGCAAAGTCACCGGTATTCCCATGATCGACATTGCCACCCAGGTGATGTTAGGGAAAAAACTAAAGGATCTTTCCTATGGAACCGGACTGGCTCCCCAGGCTCCCCACACTGCCGTAAAGGTTCCCGTCTTTTCCTTTGAAAAGCTTTCCGGTCTGGATACCATGCTGGGTCCGGAAATGAAATCCACAGGAGAGGTACTGGGTATCGCTCCCACGATGACAGAAGCCCTGTATAAAGGACTTCTGGGCGCGGGCTACCGGTTTACCAAAAAAGGCGGCATCTTCATTACTGTAAGAGACAGCGATAAGGAGGAGGTCTGCCCGCTGGCGGAAAAATTTGCCCACCTGGGCTTCAGACTCTATGCCACGTCGGGAACTGCCGAAGTGCTGCGGGACTATGGTCTGGAGGTTACTCTGGTACACAAGATCCATGAGTCTGACCAGAACACCCTTGTCTTACTGGAAAGTGGTAAAGTCAACTACATCATTTCCACCTCTGCCAAGGGCCGCCTTCCTGCCAGAGACAGTGTCAAGGTCCGCCGGAAAAGTGTGGAGCTGGGTATCCCCTGTCTGACCAGTCTGGACACAGCCTCCAGTCTGGCTGATATTCTGGCCCGTGACTATACTGCGGACTCAGTTTCCCTGGTAGATATCTGCAGACTGTAAATCCTTTTATCCGTATAAAAAGGAGCTGTTGCAGATTTATATACCTTTTTTTCATCAATTCTATGATAACTACGCAACCGCTCAGCCATCTGCTGAAATGTTACTCCTTAATGGGGCATAGGCTAAAAAAACAGTCTTCTCTGCCCCATTTTTTCAGTAGACAGTAAGAAAAGCCCTGTTTTTTTCCTTAAAATCAGCTTGCTGGGCATATGGAGATTTTTTTGCTGGCTATACCCCAAACAGTCGTCTAGGCGGGGCATTATACTTCTATTTTTTTGTATATGCCCAATCAAAAAAGAAAAGAGCCGCTTTCATCATTTTTATCACAACATCCCTATTTCGTTAATGCCTGGTAAGCCTTCAGCCGTGCAGAAACGATCCCGTAAGTTTGGTCTGCAAAAAAGGAGTGCGAATCTTCGCACCCCTCTTTCAAAAATTAACTATCATTCCCTTCCTATGAAAAGCAAGGTAAAAATAACCGGATTTATTTTTCAATCTCACGGATCAGGTTCACCATCTCAATGGCTCCAAGAGCACAGTCATAGCCCTTATTTCCGGCCTTGGTTCCGGCTCTCTCGATGGCCTGCTCAATGTTTTCGGTGGTCACTACACCGAACATTACGGGCACACCACTTTGCAGGGAGACGGAGGCGATTCCTTTAGATACCTCGCTGCAGACATAGTCGTAATGGGTGGTTGAACCACGGATCACCGCTCCCAGACAGATAACTGCATCATACTTACCGCTGTTTGCCATTTTTCCTGCGATCAGAGGAATCTCAAAGGCACCGGGTACCCAGGCTACATCTACATTTTCTTCCTGTACATCATGGCGGAGAAGTCCATCCATTGCTCCGCTCAACAGCTTGGAAGTGATAAACTCGTTAAAACGAGCTGCCACAATACCTACCTTGATCTCTTTTGATACCAGTTTTCCTTCAAATGTTCTCATTTTCGTCTCCTTTTTTGTTTTTATTTATTTTCTGTTTTTTTATTCATGCTGAATTTTTTTGATTGAAGCAGGTTATTCATATTTCAAAATATGACCCATGCGTTTCTGTTTCGTTTTCAGATAGTATAAGTCATGGGGGGTGGCATCCATCTGGATGGGCACACGTTCAGTGATTTCAATCCCAAATTCTGAGAGCTGATACACCTTATCCGGGTTGTTGGTAAGCAGCTGCATGCTTTTTACCCCCAGTTCTCTGAGGATCTGTGCACCAATATAATATTCTCTATGGTCTCCTTCAAAGCCCAGGGCCAGGTTGGCTTCCAGGGTATCCATGCCCTGCTCCTGCAGCTCATAGGCGCGAAGCTTGTTGATCAGGCCGATTCCACGACCTTCCTGGCGCATATAGAGAAGGATTCCACGGCCCGCCTCTTCAATCTGAGTCATGGCTGCTGCAAACTGCTGACCGCAGTCACAGCGCAGGGAACCGAAGGTATCTCCTGTAAGACATTCTGAATGGACACGGCAGAGTACATCCTTGCCGTCACCGATCTCTCCCTTGACCAGAGCCACATGATGCTCTCCGTTTATCCGGTTAACAAATCCGTAAGCCACAAAATCACCGTATTTGGTAGGCATTTTGGTAACCGTTTCCTGATCCACCAGTTTATCGTGGCATTTGCGATAATTTTGAAGTGCTTTAATCGTAATAAACTTCATGTCAAAACGCTGTGCCAGCTCAATTAGCTGGGGAGTACGCATCATGGTGCCATCCTCACCCATAATCTCACAGCAAAGACCACATTCCTTCAATCCTGCCAGACGGCACAGATCCACCGTTGCCTCAGTATGCCCATTCCGTACCAGAACACCATTTTTCTTTGCCAGCAGAGGGAACATATGGCCCGGCCTTCTGAAATCCTCCGGCCTGGCATCATCATCCACACAGGCCAGAGCCGTAATGGAACGCTCTGCTGCCGAAATACCTGTGGTAGTATTTACATGGTCAATGGATACGGTAAAAGCCGTCTCATGGTTATCCGTATTCTGCTGAACCATCTGGGGAATCTTCAACTTCTGGATATACTCCTCCGACATGGGCATACAAATCAGCCCCCTTCCATGGGTGGCCATGAAGTTAATATTGGCCGGTGTGGCAAATTCTGCAGCACAGATAAAATCTCCCTCATTCTCCCTGTCTTCATCATCCGTCACCAGAATGATCTTCCCCTGTTTTAATTCCTCCAGTGCTTCTTCAACGGTACTGAATTGAAACATCTCTTCCTCCTTTTGCTGCCAAAGGCAACTTTTTAATCCTTAGATATTTGTGTGATATTGGGGCAAAAGATGCCTTACGGATTGCTCCGCGCTTCGCGCTCCCACAATCCTGCCCGATATTCGGATATCGTGGTGCTTACGCCCCACTTTTATCCTCATATCGGGGCGGGCCACAAAGCCATGAAATCACTCATGTGCAAGCACATCGTGCTTTCAGGCTTTTGCCCCTGGCATCTTTAGAACCCATATTTCGTCAGAAAGTCTCTCGTTATAGTACTTTCCCGGCTCTGTACAGCCGGTGCCTGACCAAGCAGCTTTTCCACATACTTTCCGATGATATCCGTTTCCAGATTGACCACATCTCCCATTTTTTTCTCCTTTAATATGGTCTGAGCCACTGTATGGGGGATGGCAGAAATCGAAAAGCTGTTTTGATTTACTCTGGCTACCGTAAGGCTGATGCCATCTATGGTGATAGAGCCTTTTTCCACGACATAGCGCAGGATTTCCGGCTTTGCTTCTATGGTATACCAGATGGCATTATCGTCCTTCTGTATTCCCGAAATCTTGCCGATACCATCCACATGGCCGGAAACGATATGGCCGCCAAAGCGGCTGTCTGCTGCCATTGCCCGCTCCAGATTCACCTGACTTCCCTGACTCAGGCCGGCCAAAGATGACCGGTTTAAGGTCTCATGCATGACGTCTGCCGTAAAGCATCCTGCAGGCAGGGTGGTTACCGTCAAACAGATTCCGTTTACTGCAATACTGTCCCCTATTTTTGTATCTTCCAAAACCTTATGGGCTTTTATGGTCAATATGGCTGAGTGAGTTCCTTTTTGAATTTTTTCCAAAGTTCCGATTTCTTCAACAATTCCCGTGAACATTCATTATCACCTCGCTTTCCAGCAGAATGTCTTCCCCCAAAGAGGTAATCGTCATATTCTGCAGTCTGTAAGCCTCTGAGGGAAGTCCGACTCCTTCTCCTCCTACAGGCGTCTTTGCCTCCCAGCCGCCAAACAGCTTTGGTGCAATATAGGTCTGTACCTTTTGAACGATTCCACTCTCCAGAGCGGACCAGTTCAACGTACTTCCTCCTTCCAGCAAAATACTGTCTATCTGCTCTTCTCCAAGCCTTTGCATTAATTCTTGCAGATCCACCCGTCCCTGTTTCTCTCCTACCTGAAGGATACGGCAGCCTGCTTTTTCATATTCTGCCTGGCGCCCTTTTTCTTCACAACAGGTAGCGATTATGGTAGGTATCTCTCCTGCTGTAGTCACCAACTGAGCCGTTAAAGGGGTGCGAAGGCGGGTATCACAGATGATACGTATAGGATTCTTCCCTCCCGGAATACGGCAGGTAAGCAGAGGATCATCCTCCAGTACGGTGCCTACTCCCACCATAATTGCCGTCAGCTCATTCCGGGTTTTCTGAACATGCTCCCTGGCAACTTCCCCTGTGATCCACTTGGATGCCCCGGTATGGGTGGCAATCTTCCCATCCATGGTCATGGCATATTTCATCACTACGTAAGGTGTCTTTGTCCGTATATAATGGAAAAAGATTTTATTTAAGGCTTCACATTCTTCCTGAAGAACGTTTTCAGTAACCTCTACTCCCTTTTCCCGCAATATGCTTATTCCCCATCCACTGACCAGAGGATTAGGGTCACCACAGCCTACTACCACCCGGCTGATTCCTGCCTCCAGGATGGCTTCCACACAGGGAGGCTGTTTGCCATAGTGGCTGCAGGGTTCAAGGGTAACATACATGGTAGCTCCTTCCGGTGAATCGGTGCAGGCTGCCAGAGCATTTCGCTCCGCATGAAGCTGACCATAACGCTCATGATACCCTTCTGCAATAATCTCTCCATTTTTGACGATCACGGCTCCCACCATGGGATTGGGAGCTGTCCTCCCCCTTCCCTTTTTAGCCAGCTCCAGAGCCAGCTTCATATATTGGATGTCATTCAATGTTTTACCTCCTGTCCTCTTCCTTCCAGGAAATCTCTTCCGCCGGGCAGACAATAATAAAATGCTCCCAGGAAAGATGAAAAAAAGCCCTGAACCAGTCAAAAACCGTTCAGGGCAAAACATAACTACAGCAAGTCATCTTGCAAAAAAAGCTCCGGAATGATTCACATTCCAGAGCAATTATTCCATACAGCAGACAGGAACATCAATCCCAGCTTCTGCCTCTTCCAAAGCATAACTGAAAAATCAACCATCTGTCTCGTAATCATAATCTTCTTCCATCCAGACTATACTGTCGGCTTCGGAGTTACACCGAATCATGCCTTACGGCTCGTGGGCTATACCACCGGTAGGGAATCTCACCCTGCCCTGAAGACTTTTTATTTAACTATGTATACTATATACAACTACACCTTTTTTGTCAAGATTATTCTTTACATCTTAAACTGGAACTGTCCAAGTAAACTGTTCAGTACCGTTGCCTGGCTGCTCAATTCTTCACTGGCTGCCGAGCTTTCCTGAGAGGTAGCAGAATTGGTTGCCACAATTCCGGAAATCTCTTCAATATTGCGGGAAATTCTCTCCACTGCCTCAGCCTGTTCCTGAGACTCTTCCGCAATCTGTCCCACCATCTCCAGAATCTTATGGGAGCTGTCTGCCACAATCTCAAAGCCCTTATTCATCTGATCTGCAGAATCCTGTCCTGCATTAATATAGCTTAAGGACTGCTCGATCAGGGCTGCAATATCCTGGGAAGCCTCTGAAGACTGCTGGGCCAGCTTACCGATCTCATCGGCAACCACGGCAAAGCCCTTTCCTGCTGCTCCGGCTCTTGCCGCTTCAATAGAAGCATTCAGTGCCAGAAGATTGGTCTGGGAAGCAATTTCATCAATAGTCATAACGATGTTGCTGATATCTGTGGAAACCGCACCAATTTTGGTGATCGCTTCCATCAGCTGCCCCATCTCCGCTCTGCTCTTCTCAATCTCTTCTCCGGTCTTTACACCATAGGTATCTGCTTCTTTCGCATACTGTGCACTGTTATGAATCTGCTGGGATACCTGGCCTACAATGTTGGACAGATCATGAATGCTGTTGGCCTGCTGTTCTGCACCGGTAGCCAGATCGGTTGCTCCACCGGCAATATCCTCTGCACCGGCATCCACCTGGTGGGATACCTGACTGATCTCTAACAGAATACCGTTGATTTTATCCTGGAAGGATTCGATAGAAGTCTGGATCGGTGCAAAATCTCCGATAAAGGTGATCGGACAGCTGCAGGTAAAGTCTCCTGCTGAGAAAGAGGACATTCCAAACTCAATCGCACTAATATACTGCTTGATCTCATCAATGGCTGTCTGGATAGACTGGGCCAAATCATTAAGTTCGTTTTCCGTATCTACGCTGTAATCCAGATCCAGCTGTCCCTGTGCCAGCTTGGCTGTTTCTTCCTTCAGCTGGTAGATAGGCAGGGTAATCTCCTGTTGTACATATTGATATACCTTGTACAGGTTAATGAAAATAATTGCCAGAACGATCATACAGATCAAAACGACCAAAATATAGGTTATGTTCAGAATAAATCTGATCTCCTGAATGGGTTCTTCGAGAGCAACCGTTTCTTCTTCAAGAATGGTTACCAGAGAGCTGATCTTTGTGGACACCTGCTCCTCCCAGATCTGCTGGGCCAGATTCGAATCTGTTTGGCTATATTCATTAATGCTTTCTGCTGATTCATGCAGCTGCCGGTGAATCTCCTCTACCTTATTGTAAAAAGCCTGTAATTCTTCTGAATTCTGCACATCTTCACTGTACAAAAACTGGCCAAAATCACACTTGGTCGGATCCATCTGACCGGTGAACTCTGTTTTATTCAAAAGAGAATCGGCCAGATTCATCCCCCATTTATAGTGGGCTGCCTGTGCAGATAGAAAACGACTCTGCCTGTCCGTATATTCCTCCATCTTACGGTCTTCCGCCACAATGAGGATCATGGAAACGACGATGACAACAAACAACAGCACGATGGAAACAATGATGGCTCCCAGCTTTGACAGAAAGGCCTTACGCATTTCCCTATTACCATTTTTCTGATTTACATTTTTCCCCATGGTACTTCCCCCAATCTTCTCTTTCGTATATCGAAAAATACTTATTGTTATGATTATACTCTTTTTTTGATTGAAGGTCTAGTAAAAATTCGATTTTTTAATCCCCAGCTTTCAGGCCTCTGATCCTCTCCAAAGCTTTCAGGGTATTTTCCCTGGTGCCGAAAGCCGTCAGCCTGAAATAGCCCTCGCCTGCCTGTCCGAAGCCTGTACCGGGTGTGCCTACTACCTGGACCTTTTCCAGAAGATCATCGAAAAATTCCCAGCTGCTCCTTCCTGAAGGAACCTTCAGCCAAATATAGGGAGCATTTACACCGCCATACACTGTGAAGCCAGCCTCTTTAAGCCCTTCCCGGATGAGACGGGCATTTTCCATATAATAGGCCACCTGCTCTTTAAGCTGGGCCTGTCCTTCTTTGGAGTACACCGCTTCTCCCGCCCGCTGTACAATATAGGGTGCCCCGTTATATTTTGTACCATGCCTTCTGTTCCATAACTCATGGGGACTTACCCCATTGCAGACAAGCTCCCTTGGAACCACCGTATAGCCCAGCCTCAGGCCGGTGAAGCCGGCATTTTTGGAAAAGCTGTGAAACTCAATGGCACAGCGCTTTGCACCCTCACATTCATAGATGCTGTGTGGAATTCCTTCCTCCGTAATATAGGCCTCATAGGCCGCATCATAGAGAATGACAGAACCCTGTGCATTGGCATAGTCCACCCACTTCTGCAGATCCTCCTTTGTGATCGTCATTCCCGTGGGATTATTGGGAAAACAAAGATAGATCAGATCCGGCCTCTCTTCGGGAAGCTCAGGAGCAAATCCATTTTCCTCCCTGCATTTTAAATAGATCAGACCCTCGTAGCCTCCGTTTTTTTCTGAAAAAGCCCCTGTCCTCCCGGCCATCACATTGGTATCCACATAAACCGGATATACAGGATCGCAGACCGCCACTTTATTGTTTAATCCGAAAATCTCCTGAATATTTCCCACATCCTGCTTGGCTCCGTCAGAAACGAAGATTTCCTCTGCACTGACAGCACAGCCTCTGCTCAGATAGTCATGTCTGGCGATGCACTCCCGTAAAAAAGCGTAGCCCTGCTCCGGACCGTAGCCGTGAAAGTCCTCTGCCGTCCCCATTTCCTCCACTGCCTTATGCAGAGCCTCTATAATGGCGGGAACCAGAGGTCTGGTCACATCCCCTATTCCCAGACGAATGATCCGGGCCTCAGGATGGCTTTGTTGATAATCCGCTACCTTTTTTGCAATAGTAGAAAAAAGATAGCTTCCCTGCAATTTCAAATAATGTTCATTTATGGTATACATGATTTCTTCTGCCCTTTCCTTTCTGTATGCTGCATATTCAAACCTGCCTGACTGCCCTTGCTTTAAACAAAAGACAATGAGTCTGTTGCAAAATTCTTCAGCAACATCCTCTTATTCTTTCATCATCAATAGCACCATCTCCGCCGTTTCCACCAGGTTGGTGCCGGAATCCATACTGGTCTTTTGTAAATAACGGAAGGCTTCCTCCTCTGTCAGATGATTTCTCTCCATCAGCAAAAGCTTTGCCCCGGTGATCAGCTCCTGTTCTGCTTTGGTCCGTTTCTTTGGCCCGGATTTTTCCTTTTTTATCCTCCTAGACAGCTGGATCAGCATCATCTCCACCGTACCGGCCAGCTCTATGGCCTTAAGAGGCATGGCAAGCCCCATCATTCCGACCGGTTTCCCTGCCAGGTTAGCGGGAGTCGCCAGAAGCAGCAGTTCAAAATAATCCGGCAAATACTCTGCCAGCTGGCGGTAATACATGTCCGGCAGGCGGCAGCCGGTGATCACCACTCCGCTGTCCAGCTGGTGTACCTCTGCAAGCACCTGGGATGCTGTAGTACAGACCCTGGCCGTTTCCAGTCCATGGCGGGCCAGCAGCTCACGAATATGCTTTCCATCGGAAAGTTTGGGCAATGCGATAATGATACTGCCCATAAGCTGCTCCTATACTCTGTGTAAATATGTGGCGACTTCCCAGTCGGATACCTGTGCCATATAGGTATTCCACTCCTTCATCTTTGCCGCACAATACCGCCTGGTAAACTCCTCTCCCAAAACACGGCAAAGAAGCTCATCCTGTTTCAGATGGCCCACTGCTTCCCTGAGAGACATGGGGAGGGTCTCCACTGCTGTACTTTTTTCTCTTTCTGTATCTGCCTCTTTACCGGGATCCAGCTGCTTTTCAATACCATCCATTCCGGCAGCCAGAGCCAGAGCAATAACCAGATAAGGATTGGAGGAAGGATCCGGAAAACGAAGCTCGATCTTCGTATTTTCCCCCTTCCGGTTGCGAAGCCGCAGCATGGCATTTCGGTTCTTTGCTGTCCACAGCATTTCCAGTGGAGCATCAAAGCCGGTGATCAGTCTTTTGTAGGAATTTACCAGCGGATTGGATACAGCACAGATGGCTTTGGCATGGGCCATGATCCCTCCCATAAACCAAAGGGCCTCTTTACTGAGCTCTCCCGTTTCCTCCAGGGAAAACAGATTTTTTCCTTCTTTAAATAAAGAAAAATTCAGATGGAGTCCGCTTCCTGCCACTCCAGACCTGGGTTTGGGCATGAAGGTCACATGGAGGCCGAAGCGTCTGGCAATGGAACGGATGGCGGACTTGAAGGTGACGATGGAATCGGCCATGGTCAGTGCCTCTGCTTCCTCAAAATCGATCTCATGCTGCCCCGGTGCAGTTTCATGGTGGGAGGATTCAATCTCAAAGCCCATTTCCTCCAGGGTCAGTACCATGTCTCTCCTGGCATTTTCCCCCAGATCCACAGGCCCTACATCCATATAGCCTGCCTGCTCATGGGTAAGGGCTGTGGGCATTCCGTTCTCGTCCGTATGAAAAAGGAAAAATTCGCATTCCGGATCCACAAAAAAAGTATAGCCCTTCTGCTTTGCCTGCTCAATGACCTTCATCAGAATCCTGCGGGAACTCATTTCAAAGGGCTGGCCGTCCTCTGTATAGACATCACAAAGCAGTCTTGCCACCTTTCCCTGCTGGGGCCTCCAGGGCAGGATCACAAAGGTATCCAGATCCGGCTTCAGATAGATATCCTCGCCTTTCCCACCGTCCTGGCCGAACATGGCACAGCTGTCAAAGGCATAGTCATGGTCTATTACCTTCTCCAGCTGCCTGGCCGTTACGGCTGTGTTTTTCAGATTACCGAACATATCCGTAAACTGCAGACGGATAAACTCCACATCCTCTTCTTCCAGTAAAGCTAAAATATCTTCCTTCGTTTTCATCCCTGCTCTCCTTTTTTTCATAGGTGGCTGTACCCCATCATGGATTCATCTGCCTCTCTGGCAGCTCTGCGTCCTTCTGCAATGGCCCAGACCACCAGAGACTGGCCTCTTCGCATATCTCCGGCTGCAAAAACTCTGTCTCTGGTAGTGGCGTAAGAATCTGCCGGGGTCTTTACATTGGTTCTCTCATTACATTCTACATCAAAGGCTTCCCGAATGTAAGCCTGGGAGCCCAAAAAGCCTGCGGCGATGAGCACCAGATCCACAGCAATCTCCCTTTCGCTTCCCGCCTTAGGAAGAAGCTGCATTCTGCCCGTACCTTCCTCTTTTTTTGCCTCCAGCTCCACCACCTTTGCTGCCCGGACTTTTCCGGCATCATCCGGGATAAACTCTGTAACGGTGGTCTCATATACCCGGGGATCCTCTCCCCACTCTGCAATGGCTTCCTGCTGACCATAGTCCGTTTTTAAGATCCTGGGCCACTGGGGCCAGGGATTGCTTTCTGCCCGTTTATCCGGGGCCTTTGGCATCATTTCCAGCTGGATAACACTTTCAGCTCCCAGACGGATAGAGGTACCTACGCAGTCATTGCCGGTGTCTCCGCCGCCGATGACGAGAACCTTTTTTCCCTTAACCATCTCATAAGGCAGCTTCTTTCCTTCACTGTCCAGAAGGCTTTTGGTCACCTGGCTTAAAAAGTCCACGGCAAAACAGATTCCTTCTACCTCCCTTCCGGGAACCCGGATGTCTCTGGGCTCAGAAGCCCCACAGGCCAGGATCACTCTGTCGTATTCCTGAAGCAGTTCCTCTGCGCAAATATCCTTTCCTACATCCTGATTGCACAAAAACCGGATTCCCTCTTCCTCCATCAGCCGGATCCTTCTGAAAATGGTTTCCTTTTCCAGCTTCATATTCGGAATTCCGTACATCAACAGTCCTCCGGGTCTGTCTTTTCTCTCATAAACGGTGACCAGATGCCCTCTCTGATTCAACTGGTCTGCTGCCGCCAGCCCTGCCGGGCCGCTGCCGATAACGGCCACTTTTTTTCCCGTTCTCACCTTGGGAATACGGGGCTTAACCAGGTCATGGGCAAAGGCGTAGTCAATGACTGCCCGTTCATTGGCCTTGGTGGCTACCGGAGCATCATAGATTCCGCAGGTACAGGC
>JAFSIS010000053.1 GCA_017439665.1 Lachnospiraceae bacterium | reverse complement strand
ATTCTTAAATATTGCAGAAGTCGGCATTTTCGATATGTTTACAAATACAATAGAAGATGTGAATAAGTTGTTTTAAAAATATAATGTTTAGATGAAATGGTAAAGAAAGCTGTCCTAAGTCGGATGGCTTCTTTTATTTATCGTAGCATAAGGTGCATTGAAATTTTTTTCTGGCAGATAATATGGTCAGAGAGGAGTGATTTAACATGGCAGTAGCACATAAAGGATCCATTTCTATGGGAATGGTATTAATCCCGATTGGGCTTTATAAAACAACCGTAGATAATGATATACATTTCAACCAGCTGGAGAAGGAGAGTAAAGCACGTATTAAGTATAAAAAATACTGCAGTCACTGTGGAAAAGAGGTAAAGCCGGAAGATATCGTAAAGGGATATGAGTTTTCTAAAAATCAGTACGTGGTCATGACGGATGAAGAACTGGAAAAGATTAAGACCAAGAAGGATAAGACCATTCACATTCTGCAGTTTGCAAAAATGTCAGAAGTAAATATGATTTATTATGAAAAAGATTATTATGCCATTCCGGAAAACGGAGCAGAAAAAGCATATGAATTGCTTCGGCAGGCATTATTATCTGAGAAGAAGGTGGCTATCGCAAAAACGGTCATGGGTACCAATGAAAAGCTATTGGTGTTGTATCCTATGAAAGACGGAATGATTGTTAAGACCTTGTTTTATAATGATGAAATTGCTTCTGTGCCGAAACAGGTTCCCAAAATGAAACTGGAAGAACAGGAGCTGGAAATGGCGAAGCTTCTAATCCAGAATATGACGAAAGCCTTTGACGCAGAAGAATATCGAGATGAATATCAGGCAAGGCTGCGGGATGCTATCATGAAAAAGATACAAGGACAGGAAATTGTTACGGCGGATACCAGCGGTCCGGATAATGTGATTGACCTGATGGAAGCGTTGAAGAAAAGTCTGGATATGACGAAAAAGGATCCCTCAGGATCAAAAAATAAGCGGGGAACGGCATGATGGATCTGTTTACAGAGAGAACTGTTGCCCCAATGTTAATTGCGCAGATGCAGCCCCCTTTTAATGATCCGGACTGGATCTATGAGCTGAAGCTGGACGGGTGCAGGTGTATTGCTTATTTGGAAAAGGACAGGACCGTTCTGCGGAATAAGCGGAATATGGAACTGTTGCCCCGATTCCCGGAGATGAAGGATATTCATACTTCCGTGAAGGATAGATGCATTCTGGACGGAGAACTGGTGGTAATGGTAAATGGTGTACCAGAGTTTTATGAACTGCAGAAAAGGACATTGATGACAAACCCGGTAAAGATATCTATGGCTGCCGGACTTTTATCGGCATCACTTGTAGCATATGACTGCCTGCAGGTAAATGACAGAATTCTTTTGAATACACCGCTTATGGAACGGAAAGCAATACTACAGGAGCTGGTTCAGGAAAATGAGAGAATTGCGATATCCAGATATATTGAGGAAAAAGGAACAGAGCTTTATGAACTGACAGTGCAAAAAGAATTAGAGGGTGTGGTTGCAAAACGCAAGAATAGTCTGTATTTCCAGGGAAAGCGGACAAAGGACTGGATCAAGTTCAAACGTATGGCAGATAAAGAATTTGTGATTTGTGGATATGAGTTGGGGCAGATGACCAGCCTTATATTGGGGGAATATCAGGAGGGAGCCTTGGTATATGCCGGAACGGTTACCATGGGAGTGAGACGAGAGATTACCCTTATTTTAAAAAAAGGTCCTTGCCCGTTTGCAACAATGCCGCAGGGGAAAGATAAAGTGATCTGGTGTAAACCAGAGTATATGGGAACCGTAGAGTATATGCCTAATACTATGGATGCACTCAGGCAGCCTGTGTTTAAAGGGAT
>JAFSIS010000052.1 GCA_017439665.1 Lachnospiraceae bacterium | reverse complement strand
TATCTGCTGTCATTCCTCCATAAAGCTGTGAAGTATCCCCTTCCACAGCAATAACCACCGTATAGCTTACCGTATTGCTTTCTGTGGATGTTGCTGTGGTATTGATAGACTGAATACTACCCTCATAGGACGTATCTTCATAAGCGGTAAAGGTAATATCCACCTTGTCTCCTACCTTCAGATCCACGATATCCTCCTGGGTCACATCCACGGAAATCGTCATATCAGCAGGTGTGGCATAGGAAACCATGTTTCCCGTATTTCGCAGACGGTCGCCAGCCTCGTAGGAAACCTGTGTAACAATTCCGGTTCCGTCTGCATATAAACATCCGTCTTCTCCCACAAAGACCTCAAAGGCTTCCAGCTGTTCTGTAATCTTATCCTTTTCTTCTGCTGCCTCTTTAAGGGTCTCCTTTAAGCTTTCCATCTGGGCATCATATGTGATCTGGGCATTTTCTCCGCTGATTTTATTTTTCTGATAAGTAGCCTCTGCATCCAGCTTGCTGACTGTTTTTTTTGCAGCCAGTACCGACATTTCCTTTTTCAGGGACTCAATTTCAGCTGCATTTTCCTCCAGAGACTGCTGTGCCCTGCTTAATGCACTTTTTGCATTTTCATACTGAGTCTGCAGGTTCAGATAGGATTTCTGCATGATCATGAAATTTACCGTGTTGCTATCATTTTCTATGGATGGTTTTTCGACATCTTTAAATTCAGCCCAGATTTCGTTATAATTTTCAGTTGCTTCATCAAGCTGCTCCTGCAGGGAGGATATATTGGCAGTACGCTGATTGATTTCCACCTGTATGGCTGTGATCTCATTCTCCACAGATTCTTTCTCATTCTGATAAATGGAGGAAGCATACTCTCCTGCCAGTTTCTGACTTTCATATTCCGCCTTGGCCTCCAGTGCAGACAGATTATACTCCGCCTGAGCCTGTGCATACTCTGACTGTGCTTCTACTGCGGCACTCTGCAAAAGCATCCGCACATCGGACACGCTGTCCTCTGTGAACTTGTAGAGAAGATCACCCTCTGAAATTCTCTGACCGCTTTTTACATATACCTCCTCAATCTTCAGATATTTTTGTACCACATCTTCCTCGTCTTCTTCCTCATCATCCTCATCATCTGTACTTACATCCAGATCCAAATCATATATTATGGAGGTAATTCCATACTCCAGGGAACCACTTTCAGACACACCTACTTTCAAGGTGCCCCGCTCCACCACTTCTTCCTTATAAATCCACTGTTCCTTTTCCAATAATGGTGCAATGAAAACCGTATATCCGGCTGCCAGAACCAGAAGGCTTCCCGCCGCAATAATCATGATCAGCCTTTTCTTCTTCCTGCTGAGGGGCTTTTTGTTTTGCTCTTTCTTTTTCAATTGCTTCATTTACCTGTCCCTCCTTGCCGGTTTGGTCTGGTTCCGTTTCCGGTTGCTCCATTCTCAGGACGTTGATTCCCTTCCGGTAGTTCTCCGGGGGTAAATCCCTCCGGCATTTCTCCCGGCGTAAAGCCCTCCGGCAGTTGGCCTCCCTCTGGCAGCTCTCCTGGCGTAAAGCCC
>JAFSIS010000051.1 GCA_017439665.1 Lachnospiraceae bacterium | reverse complement strand
TATTACATGATGTGGTGAACTGTTTTCACTAGGGAGTATTATTCGGCCCGCAGAGCCGTATAGCCACTCCGGCGAGGAGCGCAAAACCCGCTTGCGGGTCTGCATTTTTGATGGCGTAGCTGTCAAAAGTGCTTTTGCGTTACTTTTGACAAAAGTAACAAAACCTTCCAAAAGAAATCTGCTATCTTGTGCCGTATCCGGCACTTATTACGGATAAAAAGGAGGTGCTCAAATACATACGAAAAGAGGAGGTTTTGGATTATAAAAAACAGAGATTCTTTCCAAGATAAGTTTTGCATCTCTAAAGGTATACCTTATTCGACACAGATTTTTATGCAAAGAAGGAGCTAAGGAGATTTGGCGCAGAAGAAAAATCAAGTAAAAAACAGGTGGCTGTATCTTTATTTAGTAAAAGGATAGCAGGAGGAGAAATGATGAAGCAGGGTAGATTATTTTATGACAAAGGCAGTGGAAGATACGATTTTCATTACAAAGATGATGATGAGGATGAGTGTGACTATGGCGGTATCCACTGCGGAGAAGTATTTGAGTTTAAACTGAACGATATCTGGGTATCGGCACGTGTGGAAATGGCAGATGACTGGTATCTGGTAGGACTGCCGGGGCTGAAGCTGGATGGATTGGAGGTAAGGTGCAGATAGTAAGTCGTTATAAATAAATGAAGATATTTATTCGTAACCATATAATTAAAGTTTACAGCAAAAAAATAAAAAAGTGCCGTACCCCCGATTGACAAATGAATATTAATAGTTCACAATAATCTAAAGTAACAGCAAAAATAAAAAATATTGCCAAAACTTTATTTTTTTAACTATTCAGGACAGCAGAAATATTTAAAAATAGGACGTGAAAGTTTACTTTCAAAGGACTATTTTTAAATATTTCTATTGGATGGATCTCTAAAGCGAGGAAATCCAAAGGATTTTCGAGCCTGTCCTGAATAGTTACATTTTTTCTATATTAAGCAGTATCGCAAGTAAAACTTTCGATATGTATGGGGATTAGAATGAAGATAGAAGAAATAGCAGATGCATTAAAACCTGATACGCAGATAACAAAAAGAGAATATGAGAAAATGGTATATCAATTCAGTCCGGAATATAGCCAGGATGCCATATATTGGCAACTAAGAAGACTTCAGCAGAGAGGAATTATAAAAAAGACAGGCAGAGGAATATATACAGTCTGCAATAACAAAAGAAAAAAATGGGAATATGCTTATGAACATTCTGAGCTTGTGAAAGAAATAGTAAAAAGGATAGAAAAAGAATATCCTTTGGTTGATTTTCAAGTATGGGAGTTCATACAGCTAAATGAATTTGTAAACCATTTAATAGGAAAAAATGTAATTTTCGTAGAAGTAGAGCGCATGCTTGAGGAACCGATATTTAATCTATTGTCAGAATATTATCCAAGGGTTTTGCTTTGCCCGAATCAGGAATTATTTTATACTTATTTTCAAGAGAACATGATAGTCGTACAGAAACTTCTGACAGAAGCACCAAAACCGATACAGGGAACGAAAAGTTCCCGTTTGGAAAAACTATTGGTGGACTTATTTTGTAATAAATTGACGGGGCAGTTGATTCAGCAGGCTGAGTATCTCATGGTTTTTGAAGAGGCTTTCAGTAAATTTTATATTGATGAAATAAAATTGATGCGTTATGCACGAAGAAGAAATTTAGAAACCAAAATCAGAGATTTTATTAAGCAGGAAACGAATATACAGTTGCATACGGAAGAAAAACATGTTAAACAGAAGAAACTTTGAACTTGATTATTTGAGAGAATTACAAGGTAAGTACCGGAAAGATCCGGCATTGTTGGAAAGGGTGCTGTACGCATTTGGATTGTTAGAAGCGTTAGTCCGGGTGGGATTGCCTTTTGTATTTAAAGGTGGAACGAGTCTTATGTTATTGCTGGAGCATCCTATGAGATTATCCACTGATATTGATATTATTGTTGAACCGGGAACCGACATAGAGAAGTATATTGAAGAGGCGGGAAAAGTTTTTCCATTTATCAGCTGTGAGGAACAGATTCGTGTAGGATGGAATAAAATTGAGAAACGGCATTTCAAGTTTATTTATCAGTCTCCGCTGCAGAAAAGAGTATTTTATATATTACTGGATATTCTTTTTGCAGAAGTGCCTTATGTAGAAGCTGTGCAGAAAGAAATAAAAAATGACCTCATTATAGTGGAAGAACCAAAGATATTTGTAACGGTTCCCAGTATAGAATGCATTTTGGGAGATAAGCTTACTGCCTTTGCACCACATACAACAGGGATTCCATTAGGTGTGGGTAAGGCATTGGAGATAGCAAAGCAGCTGTTTGATGTGGCTGTCTTGCTTATGGAAATGGAAAATCAGTCCGTTGTGCAAAAGACATATGATAAGGTTGTAGCAGAGGAACTGGCTTATCGCGGATTGAAGATTCTGAAAGAGGATGTCCTTCAGGATACGATTCAGACATGTTTAAGCATTATAAGCAGAGGTAGTATTGATAGCCAGGATTATGCAGAAGATATCAAGGGAATTAAGTCTGTTGATACGCATATATTAGCGATGAATTATTCCGGTGAGGTTGCGATGTGTCAGGCCTGCCAGGTAATGTATTTTGCGACGTGCCTGTTAAAGGGAAAAGAATACATAAAAATAGAAAAGCCGGAAAATTATATTGATTGTAATATTGCGGATAAAAAGTATAAGGGTTTGAACAAGATGAAAAAGCAGAAATTGGAAGCGTATGGTTACTTATATGAGGCTGTACAGCTTTTGGAGGAATAGGCTTTGAGATAATCATTAGGGAAACACTGCGGGGCTCGACTTTGCAGTGTTTTTGTATGAAATGGGCTTTTCTGAAGATACTAGACTCCAGGAGAGGTGATTGACATGGCAGTAGCGCATAAGGGTTCCATATCCATGGGAATGGTGTTGATTCCCATAGGATTGTATAAAACAACAGTAGATAACGATATCCACTTTAATCAGTTGGAGAAGGAGAGCAAAGCACGGATAAAGTATAAGAAATATTGCAGCCATTGTGGAAAAGAGGTGGCAGCAAAGGACATCATCAAAGGGTATGAATATGAGAAGGACAAGTATGTAGTCATGACGGATGATGAACTGGAGCGCATTAAGACAAAGAAGGATAAGACCATCCATATCCTCCAGTTTGCCAAAATGTCGGAAGTCAATATGATTTATTATGAAAAGGATTACTATGCAATTCCAGAGACCGGAGCTGAAAAAGCATATGAATTGTTAAGACAGGCATTATTGGTGGAAAAAAAGGTTGCGATTGCGAAAACGGTTATGGGAACCAATGAGAAGCTGTTGGTATTGTATATTTTGCTGCAGGTGGGGCAGGTCATGCTTGCACAGGCAAATCAAAGAAACGATTCTGTATTGGGGCTGTTACGATAACAGCCCTTTTTATCTATGGAGAGTTTTTTCTTGTAAGATTAAATATTTTTCTCACTTTGTAATTATTTCGAGCAAACATTAAAAAATCTCTTGACATATTATCAAAAAGATAATATATTAAAAAACAACAAAAGATATTATCAAAAAGATAATATCTAAGCTCTCAGCACAAAATGCTTCGAGCCGATTCAAGTGCACATATTTATCATAGTAGGAAGGAGTATCATGAAAAAAACGTTGATCGTAGTGGATATGCAGAAGGACTTTATTGATGGAGCATTGGGAACGAAGGAGGCGGTTGCCATTGTTCCCAGAGTAAAGGAAAAAATTAAAGAGTATCAGGAGACCGGTGGGGAGATTATTTTTACCAGAGATACCCATCACGAGGATTATCTGAACAGCAATGAAGGAAAGTATCTGCCAGTGGAGCATTGTGTGGAAGGGACAGCTGGCTGGATGGTCTGGGAAGGGCTGGAGGTACCCGGAGCAATTTATGTGGATAAGCCTAACTTCGGTTATCCGGACTGGAAAAACTATGATCTGGAGGAAGTAGAGCTTATCGGTTTATGTACGGATATCTGTGTGGTATCCAATGCCCTGATCATCAAGGCGCTGTATCCGGAGATCAGGGTTGCGGTAGATGCAGCCTGCTGTGCGGGGGTGACACCAGAGAGCCACAGGGCGGCACTGCTGACGATGAAGATGTGTCAGGTAGAGATTCTGGGAGAAGCCTGACAGGAATAAAGAAGTACTGAATAATTTAAAATAAAAGGGTTGAGAGAGGAGATAAAAATGTATAGTTTTGATGTAAAAGAGATTAAGGATCGTTGTGTGGAGTGGATCAGAGACTGGTTCGAGAAAAACGGAAAAGACTGTAATGCTGTGGTGGGAATTTCAGGCGGTAAGGACAGCTCTGTGGCAGCAGCTCTCTGTGTTGAAGCGCTGGGAAAAGAAAGAGTGATCGGTGTATTAATGCCCTGTGGAGAACAGGCAGATATTGATATGGCAAGAAAGCTGGTAAAGCATCTGGATATTCGCAGCTATGAGATCAATATTAAAAATGCGGTAGAGGGTATTCTGGGAGAACTGTCAGAGATTCAGGTAAGCAGGCAGACTACAACGAATCTCCCGGCCAGGATCCGGATGTCAACCCTGTATGCGGTCAGTCAGAGTATGAATGGCCGGGTAGTGAACACCTGTAATCTCTCAGAGGACTGGGTGGGTTATTCCACCAGATACGGAGACAATGCGGGAGATTTCAGTCCTCTGTCCCATCTGACGGTTGCCGAGGTAAAAGCCATAGGGCAGGAGGCAGGACTGCCTGTGGAACTGGTAGAAAAGGTGCCCATTGACGGGCTCAGCGGGAAAACGGATGAAGAGAATCTGGGCTTCACCTATGAAATCCTGGATCGTTATATCCGGGAAGGAATCTGTGAGGATGAGGATATTCGGAAAAAGATTGATGAGATACATCAGAGGAATCTGTTCAAGCTGGAGCTGATGCCTGCTTTTAATCCGGACATACAGGTGTTGGGCTAAGATAGGGGTGTACTGGCGGCTGATCATCGGCACATTGGCAGAAGGGGAAATACTGTCGGAGAATGGGGAAGTATGAAACGATATCAAATGAATGAAGAGGAAAAACAATTTTTAAGTCGGTATGATATTTCCGACTTTGAACGGCCTTCGGTGGCTGCGGATATGGCAATCTATTCCATTATGGAGGAGGGACGACGGGAAAATTTCCGTAAGCTCCCTCCCAAAGCCCTCAAAATCCTGCTGATCAAGAGGGCTTCCTATCCCTACAAGGATTGCTGGGCTCTGCCGGGCGGCTTCTGCCGGCCGGATGAAAGCATTTATGAAACGGCAAAGCGTGAGCTCTATGAGGAGACTAATGTAGAAGCAGCATATCTGGAACTGGCAGGAGTATTTGGGGATATCGGAAGAGATCCCAGGGGGTGGATCATTTCCAATACCTTTTTATCCCTGATCGATGCTGATACCTGCGAGCTTCGGGCAGGAACGGATGCCTGGGAGGCTAAATGGTTCACCATAGAAACCAGGCGGAAGGAAATCAAGAAGGAGGTCACAGAAGAGACGGCAGAGATCGAGACCGAATATACCTTATTGTTGTCCCATGAGGAAACGGGAATATCTCTGGCTGCAAAGATCAGGGAACGGCAGCAGTTTAAACACTATCATGAGACCGTATATTACGAGATCCTGGAGAGTGATCAGCTTGCTTTCGATCATGGGAAGCTGATTCTTCATACCCTGCTTTTTTTACGGAAAAGTCTGAAAAATGATCTGCGGATCGGTTTTGATCTGATGCCTGGGACATTTACGCTGACGGGTCTTCAAAGCACCTTTGAGCTGGTTCTGGATCAAAAACTGCTGACGCCCAATTTCAGAAGAAAGATCAATGACTATGTGGTGGAAACCGATGAGGTTGTAGAAGGAGAGGGATTTCGTCCGGCAAAGCTGTTTAAGCGAAATGTGGAGGAATTTTATCAATAAAAGCTGCAGAAGGATTGCCTGGAGGAGAAAAATAGGATAAGGTAGTAGATAAGCACAAAAAAATGATGAGGGAGTTCTTGAATAAAGACGGAGATGTGCTGAGTAAAAATGCAAAGGAGAAAAAAATGAAAAAGAAAATTACCACTATCCTGTTAACCATCTGTTTATTGCTTTTGGCCATGGGCTGCTCGGATTCATCCAGGGCAGAGTCAGACAGCAATAAAAAGGAAACGGCAAACTCAACTGCCAAGGAACCTCAGTCTGAAGTTAAAGAGACAGAAGAGGAAGAAGAAACGCAGCCCGATGTGAACCCTGAGACCATGGAGCGAATCAAGTATAATACTTATGTAGAGCTGAACAACTATATGGTAGAGGTTCTGGAAAATCTGGATAATTATTATCTGGTAGTAGAGTATGCAGATGAATTTGCTTTTGTACCGGACAGCAATTTACCTTACAAGCACAATATTTATTCCCTGAACCCTGAAATCATTGATGAAGCACTGGCTATGGTGGAAATGGAACCGGAATTTCCGGAAATGGACGAGTTGGTTGTGGAAATCGCAGAGCCGATGAGAAACCTGATGGAAGCCTTTTCTCTGATCAGCGACTCCTATGATTTTTCAGAAAATCAGTATGCCAAGGCGAAGGAGTATCATGCGTCCATTCAGGCAAATGTAGATCAGTTTGAAGAGCTGGCTTATCTGTTTATGGACGAGCTGGAGATTATCGCTACAGAACGTGTCCTGGCGGCTGAGCAGGAAATGCTGGATGATGGTCTGCATATTATTTACAATTCCAGCCATGCAATTACGGTAGTCGAGCAGATACTTAATGAGTGCTATGCCCAGGGGATATATGATGACAATATCATTGAACTGGATCTGACCAATATCAGACCGCTGTATGAAGAGCTTGTCACTACTGCAGAAAATTATGAGAAGGCAGTTAACGACCCTAACCAGTTAATGCTGGAGTCTCTTGCGGGGGATCCGATCAACAGTATGAAAAGCCTTGTTCAGTCTGTGGAATGGATGATCAAAATCGTGGACGAGCAAAGACCTATTTCAGACCCGGGCAGTGAAGCTCTGGGAGGAATTATCCATATTGAAGAGGTTCTTTCCAGGTGTATCGATCAATACAACTCTTCATTTGCGGAATAAAGACTTTTTGACTGATGAATTAAGCTATTTTTCCCAAATCTCCGATATAAGCTATAGATACTGATCAAGGAAAACGGATACACGGATGTATCTTTATAGCCACAAGGAGGGGAAAAAATGAAGATAGCAGAGGCAAGGCAGATTTATCATTCGCAGATAGCAGAATATCGTGAGAAACAGGCGGCACTGACTAAAGAAAAGCAGGAACTGGAAAAGAAAATGAATGCCGATCCCAATGGAAAGAGCATTTATGCCAATGAAGCAGCAGTGCTGGAGCTTACTCTGGAAGCAGTAAATAAAAAGCAGGAAGAGTACCAGAAGTATATGGAGCAGCTGGGATTAAAATGGGCAGCTACTGCCAATATGGTTTCGGCTAAGCAGCAAGGAGAAGCAGCTAAGGAATATGTTGAGGATCTGGGAAAGATCATGGAGGTAGCCAGACGGATCATGAAAGGTGATATCGTGCCTCCTACAGATGAAAAGAAGCTGATGGAATACAGTATGGAGCTGTACCAGTCTGCCAAGAATATAGGGGCCATGGTGAGAGAGAAGGAAAGAGAAGAGCATGATTCTCTCTGGGAGGATGAAGAGAAGAAGGAATATGAGGATCCTACAGAGGTGGCAGATAATGCACAGGCCCCTTCAGGCAGTCCGGAGATTGTACCGGTGGCTGAGACGGTAGCCAGTGTGGAAGGTCCGGCTCCGGAATAGAAAAAGGAGAAGAAAAAGGACGATGAAAAAACATGGGACGTAAAGGTAAATGATACTGTACATAAGATTGAATACAGTGCAGGAATGGGTGTAAAGATCAGTGTAAATGGTGAGAAATATAAAGTGAAATCCAAGAACTGGTATCTGAATATGATCGATTATCCTATTCAGATTGATGGACAGGAGATCAGAGTAGTAGCAGTTGGAAATAAGGTAGACCTGGCAGTGGATGGTGTCTTTTTGGGCAGTGGAGAAGCATATACGCCTCTAAATTATATGCCCAGTGGAGTAAACGTTTATATGGGAATCAGCTGTATAGGCGGTTTTGTCATGGCAGGTGTGATCGGACTGCTCATCGGTGCCTGCTTCAGTAAATCTTATGCAAAGAAAGCCCTGGAGGCGGGGAGTACGAAGGCGATAATCGGAGATTTTATTATGTGTACGGTGATTCAGATTATATTGGTCTTTGTGCTCGTATACGCTCTGTATTAGGAGAATGCTGATGGGGACAGAATATGAAAAGGATAAAAACTGCGATAGTACCGGGCAGAAAAAGCCGGTAATCATTGTCGGAGAACAGAAGCAGGAGGAAAAGAAAAAGAACAGTAACCTTTCTGTAAACTCCCTGGTTTTTGGAATTATATCATTGATATCTATCCCGGCGATTTATGTATCTGTTATGTTGGCTGCGGTGGGTCTGATCAGCGGAATCATCAGTCCTTGCCCAACGCAGGGAAGGAAAGAAGATCGCAATAGCCGGATTTCTCGTTTCCATAGCAGGACTGGTCATTAACCTGGCATTCAGCATTCTCGTCACAATAGGCCGTCTGCTCCCGGCATAATCAGAGAAAGTTGATTAAAAACAATAGGTTCCGGCAAAGAAATACAGGAAGATAAAAACTAAATAAGGAAAACAGCATGGGAAAAACCTCCTTCAAATTCTTGAAAAATCTATTTATTGTGCTAAAATTAGACGTGTAAGGTCAAATGAACTGAATCATTATAAAGGGCAAAATAGTATTTTACAGACAGCAAGGGGGTTATTTTCATGAGACAAAAGACAAGACGATTAAGTATCCGGATGAAGATACTATTGCCGACAAGTGTTATTCTGTTACTGGTTTGTGTGGCACTGGGTATGGAAGCCTACACCAGCAGCCACGAAGGCATGATTGCCATGGGTGTGGAAGAAGCTCAGATGGCAGCGAAGATTGCCTTGAATTCGGCTGATGGTGATGCCATCGCCAGGCTGGAGCCGGGCTGTGAGAGTACACAAAATTATCAGGAGATTCTGGCGGCTCTTCGGGAAGTACAGGAAGAATACAATATTTTATATCTGTACACGGTGTATGCAGAGGGAACCAGTCTCTACTACGGTGTGGACACGGATAAATCGAGTTCACAGGCGTATGTGGGAAAGGCTTTTGAAAAAGACTATGATATGCTCAAAGGCGTTTTGCAGGGTGAAGCCTATGTACAGGACTATATCGATTACTCTGAATATGGAGATGTGATTTCCGTATATGAGCCCATTCGCAACAGTAAGGGCGAGGTAGTGGCCATTTTGGGAAGCGATTATGATGCTACCAGTGTAATTGCTCACCTGGATGAAATCACACAGCAGATCGTAATGATCACCATAATCTGTATGGTGATCGCGCTGGTAGTTCTGGGACTTATCATCAGTGCAACCTGCAGAGGCCTGCGCAAGGTAGATGCCAAGCTTTACGATCTGGTACATAACGAAGGGGATCTGACCCAGAAGCTGAATATCCGCTCCGGGGATGAATTGGAATTAATTGCAGACAATATCAACAGTCTGTTGGAATATATCCGTACCATTATGATCAATATTGTAGGAAATTCTGAGGAGCTGAATCAGTCTTCACAGAATGTGGTACAGCATTTGTCTCTCGCAGAGACGGGAATAACCGATGTTTCTGCTACCATGGAAGAGATGAGTGCAGCGATGGAAGAAACAAGTGCATCCATCAACCAGGTAAGTACCTCTGTGGATATGGTTTATGATGCCATCGAAACCATTTCCCAAAGTGCAGAAGATGGTAGGAATTCTTCCAATCAGATCATGAGCAGGGCCGAGGAGATCCATGAAGATGCAGTTAATCAACAGCAGAAGGCAAGAATCCAGGCCAGGGAAATGGCTGACATCATGAATGAGAAGATTGAGAAGTCCAAGGCAGTAGAAAAGATTGATGCTTTAACGGAGGATATCATCAATATCACCAGCCAGACCAATCTTCTGGCAT
>JAFSIS010000010.1 GCA_017439665.1 Lachnospiraceae bacterium | reverse complement strand
TATCAGATTTGCCTGAAAATGTACAGTGTCAAATCACCAGAATTCCCTATAAAACAAGGCTTTACAGGCAGTTAGGCAGCCTATAAAAAACGAGATCAGTTACTGTGTAGTTACCAAATCATGTTTGGAATTCAAGGTAATTACTCATATTAAAATAGCACTCCCATTTTTTCCCTACAAGCCTATTCATAAAATCTTAAGAAATGTTTTTAACAGACAGAAATTTGCAATTTTTTCTGTCCGTTCCGGGAATGCAACCCCTGGTTGACAAACTTCAAGCCGCACTTGGTAGTTGTCAACCACAAAAAAACCTATAATGCAAGTATCAATATCGACATTTAGTGTTACCTTGAACAGCGTAAATAGTAATACTTTCGCCATCCTGGGAAGGCCTTTGCCAAAACAGGAAATTTCCACTACAATATACATACGAATGAGGAGGAGAACAAATGACTTTAGAAGAAAAAATCACTTTATTAAGAAAGCAGATGGGCTGGTCCCAGGAAGAACTGGCTGACCGATTGGATATTTCCAGACAAGCCGTTTCCAAATGGGAAAGCGGTGCATCTACGCCGGAGCTGGATAAGATCATCCGTCTAAGCGAGCTTTTTGGTGTAAGTACTGACTATCTGTTAAAAAATGAACAGGAGATAATGGCAGGGTCCCTTTCCTCTGACGATGCCGGATCTTCTCCTGTAAAACAACCCCAAAAACCCCTGAAAAAAATTGCCTCTGATGAGATATACAGCTATCTGAACATAAGAAAGCTTGCCTCCCGATATATTGCCCTGGGTACCTCCCTGTGTATCCTCTCCCCTATCTGCCTGATCTTTTTAAGCTATTTTTCTGAAAACGGAAAACAGCTTATGGGACTTGCCCTTACAGAAAATATGGCTTCAGGCATCGGTATGAGTATCATGTTTGTGATGATTGCCATCGCCGTCAGCCTGTTTATTATCTATGGAATGCAGCTGGAAAAATATGACTACCTGGAAAAAGAAGCCTTCCTCTTGGAAAAGCCCCTGGCAGAAGAGATCCTTCAGGCAAAAGAAGACTTCGCACCCCAGTTTCGTGCCAACATTGCCATTGGAACGGTAATGTGCATTCTGGCAGTAATCCCTATGTTTCTTGCCCTTGCCTTTGGCAATGAGGGCTTAATGGTAGCCTGTGTGGCCTTTCTTCTGGTGATCATTGCTTTTGCTGTTCCCCGCTTCATTATCGCCGGCATGACAGAAGATTCTTTCTCAGTACTCCTGCAGATCGGTGAATATAAGCCGGAGAACAAAAGCATCAACGATATGCTTTCCGGTGCCTACTGGTGTATCATTACCGCCCTCTATCTGGGCATCAGCTTTTCACAGAATAACTGGCATATTTCCTGGCTCATCTGGCCCATTTCAGCCCTCATCTATGGTGCTCTTACCAATGTTCTGGGGGCAGTAATTAGGGGCCGGAAAAAGAACAACCTATCGAATTAATCTTTCTCATCTTTATTCCTGATTTACTAAAAAATCCACTGCGCAGTTCGCTCTTCGGCGAAATATGCAGTGGATTTTTGATGTTCATGCCAGACAGGCGACTTCCTTTTCAAAAAGTTCCCTGGCCCCTTCACAGCTTAAGGATAATTCTTCCTGAAGATCAGAAATAATGAGGTCTTCAGAGATCCCCCGCCTTAACGAGCGTCTTGCCATATTGATCATTGCCTCATACTTACCCTCTTCCTTACGATTCCGGATAAATTCCTCTTCATTATATTCCGTTAACGTCATATCCAGCACCCCCTTCTCATGCTTTTTAAAAAATCCATCCAGCAGGTTCTCCTCTATGGCTTCCTTTACCGCCTCCGATACCGCATCTTCAAGTGACAGCCCTGCTGCAACTTGCGTTTTACCTTATCCACATAAATGGAATAATGCTTAAGGGCCATACAGCTATCCAGCAGGGTCCTGTTATGCCCCCGGTTGATGTTGTACAGGGTGGCCGTCCACTGGAATTCTCCGGACTCATCCTCTTTCTCAAAAGCATCTGACAGCCTCAGTTTCACCACATCCCCTGTCTTCCTATCACCATTATAGAAGACCACATATCTGGGGGACGGAATCTTAATCAGTACCTTCCCATAGAGGTCTTTTTCCAGAGCAGACAAATAGGCTTTGTACAGGGTGGAAAAATAGAACAGTCCCCGTAAAGGCATGTTGGGATTCCAGCTGCTCTGATGCTCATACAGATTCATCTCACTGTCCAACAGCAGGGAGATGTCGTTTTTCATTTTGATATAGATCACATCCTCCAGGGTGGTGATGGTCAACTCCTCCGGATCGGTGTAGTGAGTATCATTCAGTGCATTATACAGGCTTAACAGCCACTCCTTGTTGTGGTTGAAGATAAAGCGAAAGAGCTTATCCTTATACCTAGTGTACTGACACATTGATAATCAATATAACAGTACTGTCTATGACAACATCTGCGGTGTTGTCATCAGTCAGCGATGTCAC
>JAFSIS010000050.1 GCA_017439665.1 Lachnospiraceae bacterium | reverse complement strand
CTCAGGAGCAGCTGCCGGAGCCGGAGCTGCTGCAGATCCACCACCTCCACTCATTCCTTCAATGAAGGTGTCTACCAGTTTCTTGGCAAAATCAATAGGATAAAGCTGTAGGATATTGCTGTCAACCAGATCTCCGATCTGCATTCTGAAAGCAATCTTTACAAAGGTTCCGCCAAGGAAGGGAGAGATCTCTTCTCCCTGTTTAAAGTCAAGCAAATCCAGAAGAGAAGCTTCCGGGGGACTGATATCGATGGTGGTCCCCAGCATCTGAGAAAGACTGGTGGCCGCTGAACCCATCATCTGATTCATCGCCTCAGAAATGGCACTTAAATGCAGCTCACCCAATTCCCCTTCTGTATTTGTACCGTCACCACCCATCATCAGATCAGCGATAACCTTTACATCATGTTCTTTTAAAATCAGAATATTATGCCCGTCCAGGCCTGTAGTATATTTAATCTGAATAAATACACAAGGCTTTTCATAATAATCCAGGACATCCTGCCATACAGCAAGCTTTACAACCGGAGTTGTGATATCTACTTTTCGATTAACCAGTGAATAAAGCGTGGTTGCGGAGGTACCCATACTGATATTGGCGACTTCACCAATGGCATCCTGTTCAGCCTCAGTCAATAATTCTTCTCCTGCAGGTGCTGTATTATCCTGAGCCACTTCTTCGGAAGTATCACCCATCGGGTCGCCGCTTAACAGGGCATTGATTTCGTCCTGAGATAACATTCCATCCATGCGTTTATTCCTCCTCTCTAATTACAGACGTAACACGAACCGCATACTTGTCATCACTGGTTCCTGGCAAGGCTGTAAATTTCTTTATATTTCCTACGTATACAGATAACTCTGAATCCGTTTTGGTGTCCAGTCTGATTATATCACCACACTGAAGATTGCTGAAATCATTTACCGTAATGGTATTCGTTCCAAGCTGCACTTTAACAGGTACATCAACTTTTCGTATCATCATCTCCACATACTGCTGGAAGTCTTCTTCAGAAGAATCCTTAATCGTAGAAAACCAGTACTTCGTATTCAGCTTATCGATTACATCCTCCAAAGTGAAGTATGGCAGACACATATTCATCAAGCCTTCCACATCCCCGATTTTAATATTGAGAGTGACGATAGCAATCATGTCTGTCGGCGAAATAAGCTGGGCAAACTGTGGATTAGTCTCCACCTTCTCCAGAAAAGGATCTATCTCTACTACACTCTTCCAGGGTTCTCGCATCAGCTGCATACATATGGTGATTATCTTTTCAATAATCGTCAATTCAATTTCTGAAAAATCCCGTCCCTTTTTTAAAGGAACTCCCTGGCCGCCCAGCATTCTGTCAATCATGGCAAATCCAAGATTGGATGCCAGATCAATGATCACCGTACCGGGCAACGGATTAAAGTTTACAACTCCCAGAATTACCGGATTGATCAAAGCATTGGAAAATTCAGAGAATACTACTGTTTCCGAGCTTACAACCGATACCTGAACATGTTTTCTGACATAAACCGGCAATGTGGTGGATAATAATCTCCCGTAATGTTCGAAGATAAATTCCAGTGTTCTCAAATGTTCCTTGGAAAACTTGGCAGGCCGGGCAAAATCATAGTTCTTTACCTGTTTTTCATCCTGATGCGCAATCTTATCCGTGTCGAGTTCACCGGTACTCATGGCCTTCAGCAAATTATCTATCTCACTTTGAGATAATATCTCTCCCAAGCAGGCTCACCTCCTGTCTAATACTGTCTTTTTCTTAATCATTACTGCGGTAAGCTTTTGGTAAAGGTAACATTGAAAATAAATTCAGAACCAAAAAGTTTCTGTATTCTACTTAAAACTTCCATACGGGCACCATCCGTTCCCTCTTGCAGTTCTTCGACAGTATAACTTCCGATTACACTGATGATCTCACCTTTAATTAACTCTTCTCTGTCAGCAATAGTATCCTTCAATTTCTTATAGTCGCTGTCCTTCGTATTCAGGGAAAGGGCAACGCCTACGAGAAAGTAGTGGCTCTTGCCGTCCGCACCGATGGTAAGAGGAATTGTCAGCTCCTCTTCAATCTTGTAAACCTCAATGTTTTCAATAGGAACATCAATCACAGTAGCTTCTGTCGAGGTCCCTCTCTGGTTATCCAGTTCAAGATTGATCGCCGATGTAATATCATCAATCAGGGCTGATGTCTTTCTGGCTGTACCCACCACGGAAAACATCATGATTGCCGTCAAGACAATGTTAACGACCAACAAAGCCAAAATCAGAATGGATATCATGTTCTTTTTCATTCGTATTCTCCTTTATTCCCCGCTTAAATCGTTGTAGATTCTAATCTCGATCCGTCGGTTTTTTGCTCTCCCCTCCGGTGTAGAGTTATCCGCTATAGGCATATACTCTCCCCGGCCGGAATGTTTGATCTGTGCCGGCTGCAAAGAAGTGTTTTCAACCAGATAATCAAACATAGACAATGCTCTTGCACTGCTCAGCTCATTGTTGTTCGCAAAACGACTGGTGCTGATCGGTACATTATCTGTGTGTCCTTCAATCTCAATAGTATTCTCAGCATATCTTTCCAGAATAAGGGCAACCTTCTCAACCGTAGGCATAGCCTCTTCTTTCAAAGAAGCACTTCCGGAGTCGAAAAGTATCGCTCCCTTCAATGTAAGCTGAACATATTGAGAAGTAAAATCTACCTCAACATCATTTTCCATTTGATTTTCTTCCAGAGCCTCCTGGATTTTTTCTGCAAGCTGTTCTGATCGGGAAAGCATCTCTTCTTCCAGGATCTGCTGAATTTCATCCAACTGATCAGAAAGCTCGTCATTCTCAGCCGTCTTCCCCATACTGTATATGTATTTATCGAGATTATTCAGCTGACTTACACCATTGCTAATCAGTACACCATCTCCAATGGCCGTTGAGCCGGCAGTGAAAATGCTGAAGGTCTCAGAAAAGGAGGCCGCGATCAGCTCAAACTTCTGCGCATCCACAGTGGACATGGAAAAAAGCAAAACAAAAAAGCAAAGCAAAAGATTCATCAGGTCAGCGAAGGTATTCATCCATTCCTTGGAAGGTTTCGGCAGTTCCTGACTCCGCCTCTTAGACATCTACTTCACCCCCAGCTCCCTCCATCTCTTCCTTTTCCAGTGGAGACAGGAAGGATTTCAGCTTCTCCTCTATTACACGGGGATTCTCTCCTGCCTGGATAGACAGAAGACCCTCAATCATCACCTCTTTGATCACCATTTCTGTGCTGTTCTTGGAGTTCAGCTTGCCTGCTATAGGAGTGGCGATCCAGTTGGCCAGCATGGAACCATATAAAGTAGTAATCAACGCAAGCGCCATAGCCGGTCCGATAGTCGTAGGGTCATTCAAATCCTTCAACATGTTGATCAGACCAATCAGGGTACCGATCATACCCCAGGCAGGACCCATACCTGCCAGATCGTTCCAGAACCCCACGTTCCTTTTATGACGGCTCTCGATGCTTCCCATCTCCGTCTCCAGAATCCCTCGAACCAGTTCCGGATCTGTACCATCCACAATCAGCAGGACACCTTTTTTCAAAAACTCATCGTCCAGCTCCGAAGAAGCTTCTTCCAAAGCCAAAAGACCTTCCTTACGAGCAATGTTGGACAAATCGATGATTTTGCGGATCACTTCAGGAAGATCAAATTCAGAAAGCTTGAAGATCAGGGTAAAACTTTTGATCGCCTTAATGAACTCCGGCATAGTATACTGTGCCAGAACCGCACAGAAACTACCACCAATTGTGATCAATGCAGAGCCGGGATCAATAAAATTCCCCAGAGCACTCACACCGCCGCCGGTGATAATTCCGAAAATAACCATTCCAAAACAGAGTATAATTCCCACTAATGATGCTATATCCACAGCTCTCACCCTCTTCTCTTTAGTTTAATGATAAGGGCACTTTTTCTCCAACCCTTAGTTATTATTCTACTAAACATTTCTTCTCTTGTCTACTTTCTTTTTGCAAAAAACGACACCTGTCGACAAAACATCAGCAGCTGCTTTAGGCAGCTGCTGATGTACACTCAGTATTTAAGCTGTCAGTTTAACGTTTTAAGTTAACTAATTCTTCCAATAAGGTATCGGATACGGTAATGATACGGCTGTTAGCCTGGAAGCCTCTCTGGGTAGTGATCATTTCCGTAAATTCCTGGGAAAGATCCACGTTACTCATTTCCAGAACACCGGTATTCATATAACCACCATTGGCAGTAATGTCCACACCGATTCCGTTAAACTCACCGGAGTTCAAGGTATCAGAGTAGAGGTTGTCCCCTTCCTTCTGCAGACCGGAGGCATTGGCAAATTCAGCCACTGCGATCTGGCCCAGAAGCTTGGTCATACCATTGTCGTAGGTACCGTAGATCATACCACTGGTATCGATGGATATGCCGATCATCAGACCTCTTTTTCTACCGCTTCCCAAACCTTCCACGTCACCGTTGGTAGCATTGAGTGTAGAGGTACCACTGTTGTTCCACATGGTAGAAGTAGAGAAATCCACTACAACATCTTCAAAACGGCTGGGGCCGTCGGTGGTTTCCGGCGGTGTAGTCAGGCTGCTCAGCTCCAGGGTAATGGTATCGCTTATACCGTCAATTCCGGTAAAGAGACCGGTAGTAGGGTCGTACTGTACGGTATAACCCTGGAAATCTACGGCATCCGAGGTGATGGGGAGATTTAAATCAGCCTGGTTAAGCCCCAGGATGTCACGGATATTTTGATCAGCCGCAGCTCCTCCACCCGCCGGTGTGACGCTGACATCGGTACCTGCCAAAACATCTAACACGCTGACATACTGTTTCGCCCCTGTATCCGCATTAGCCACGTAGGAAACCTTCAGGTTGTCCAGTTCCTCAATACTGTCGTATCCATAAGCTTCAGCTAAATTCTGCAGATTTGCTGCAATATCAGGATCTGCCAGGGCCGTTGTGGCATCCGCAAGATATGCTTTAATATCGGCAACAGTACATACTGTATCTCCTGTTGCATTATCTTTTAACTCATCAGCATTCCACGTATAAGCAGTACTCAGATTCAACTCAGTAGTCCTGTTTACGGAGGTAAGTGCACCAAAGGTCAAGCCTGCCAGGTCGATGGGCAGATTATTGGAATCATTGATGCTGGACAGCTCCAGACTGAATATTCCCTCATCATCGGTTGCTTTTACCTTCAGCTTGGCAGTATAAGGGTAACCTGCCGCATCATAAATTTGTAGATTCAGCAATTTACCGGAGGTACTGTTTACGGAAGGATCATTCTTGTCCACAATTCCGCTGACATAGCCCAGGGTGGTTGCTTCCGGTGCATAGGTAAGATTTTCCGGTGCCATGATCTGTAATTTGGTTACATCGGTCTGCAAAATGCTGTTTGGATCATCAGGATCAGGCAGCCAGCCCTGCACCAGATAACCGTTACTGGTCATACACAGGTTTCCCGCTGCATCCACATAGAAGGAACCATCTCTGGTAAAGAAGTTTTCCTGTCCGTTGTTTACGATAAAGAAGGCATCACCGGTAATCTGGATGTCAAAAGGATTGTTGGTGGTCTGGGTAGCTCCCTGTTGGCTGATGTTGGTATTGATCGCACCCATCTTAACACCGAGACCAATCTGTCTTGCATTTACACCACCACGGTTGGTCTGTGCATTGGGTCCGGATGCCTGCTGGGTTGTCTGGTACATCAATTCATTAAAGGTTACATTCATAGACTTATAGCCTACGGTATTTACGTTAGCGATATTGTTACCGATAACGTCCATCTTGGTCTGGTGTGTTCTTAAACCTGCCACACCAGAGTACATTGATCTCATCATAACGAAATGACCTCCTAAGTATTTACGCTGTAATGATCCCTTCTGTCGTTCAGGGATCCAAGCCTCCGTTTTGGTCCGGCTATACGATTACAGCTCCATCAATATTGGTAAAAATGTTTTCATCGGTCTGGGACTGATCCATGGCCGTAATCACCGTCTGATTCGGCACATTGACGATAAATGCAAGCTGGTCCACCATGACCAATGATTCCCTGATTCCTTTCTCTCCTGCTTTTCTGGTCCCTTCGGTTAACCGGTCAAGCTGACTGTCGGATAAGGTAATACTCCTGTCTGCCAGACGATTAGTCGCATGCTTGGAAAAACGAAGTCCCTCATCCAGCTGTCCTGTTTTTTCCTTCCAGATTGCCTCGAAGGTCAACCCCTTGTCATTGGTTTGTGCCTCATTCTTTACGGGTTGTTTATTCAGGTACTGATCCTGCAGCTCATTTATGGAAAGGAATTGGCTTCTTTGAATATTCATATGCCTTCCCCCTTAAGTTAACCTATTCCGTCGCCGCTTCTTCCCCGGCAGGTGTTCCCGCATCGGTTTCCTCTACGGCTTCTGTACTGTTTTCCTCCGTACTTTCCGCACCGGTCTCTGTTTCTTCCTCTGCCGCCTTCAGTTCCTCATATTTTGCCTTAAGCTGATCGTAAAGCTCCAGGGTATCAGAGCCGATCAAAGATCTCTGATAAGCGGTAAAGTCCTTATAGGTACCGATTACACTCTCCAGCTGCGTCATATCCTCAGCAGTGAGATTTTCTATATCCATACCTTCTACGTTGGTGATAAAGGTACTGATGGGAGTTACGATCAACTCCTGATACTTGGCAAGATAGTTAGAATAAAGTTCAAGGGTCTCATCACTCAAGAAGCTCTTTTCATAATCGGTCATGCTTTCATAAGCAATAACAACATCACCAATCGCCTCTCCGTCACTTCTGCTCACATACTTATAATTAGGCAGTTTATTTATGGATTCTACAAAGCTTTCTGCCGCCTTAACAGCAATGGTATAGGTTGCATCTGCCACAGTCTGCAGATCATCAATGGAATAAAGATTTTCCTCAATGGCGAGGTAGGCTTTTCCATTTTCGTAAACCACATAATCCACGGTTCCTTCAGGATAGGTGGTATTGCCGCTGGAATCGGTCACCTTCATATACACATACTGTCCAACCAGCTGGGATGCTCTCTGTAAGGTCATGGCACTGTTCAGGTTCTGCATTTCTTCCAGTTCAGAGAAGGTTGCCAGCTGGGAAATGTATTCCGTATTGGAGGTAGGCTCCAAAGGATCCTGATACTTCATCTGTGCTACCAGAAGCTGCAAAAATGCATCCTTATCCAGACTGGAATTAACTTTTTTATCCTTATCCGAACTGGTAGTTGCAGATTCAACGAGCTGCCCGTCTTTTACTTGTGCAATTACACTCATATGTTTCTCCTTTCTGTCTTTATCAGACGTTATACGGTATAATCTACGCTATTACCGTTTCGAATCATCATATCGGCTACGATTTTATCGCCTTCAGATAACTCTTCTTCCGGAAGCTCTTCACCGGCTTCCTCCAGACCACTCAGGCTGATCCTGCGTCCGGACTTCTTTTTTTCTTCCTGGAACCCATTCTGTTCCCGATCCTGCTGATCCAGCCCACGTTCAAAGCCACGGGTCTGAACATTCACTTCCACAGACTCTACTTTCAGTCCCTGCTGTTCAAAATTCTCCTTCAGTTGGACAAGCTGTCCTTCCAAAGCCGCCTTTACTGCTTCATTTTCTGTAGTAAAGGTTGCCGTTAAAACGCCGGACTTGCTGGCAATCTGCACCTTCAGACTTCCCAGGCTGGCAGGATTTAACTGCAGCTCCATCTCTGTGGTATCTGCCTTTACGAGAATTTTGATCTGTTCCGTGATCTGATTGATAATATCCTGTCCATTCACTCCATAGCTTGTTGTTTCACCTCCGGCAGTATTCTCTACCGCCTGGCTCAACTGATTCAGCATATTGGCTGCAAAGGATTCTCCGCCATTCTGACCTTTGGCATGATCCCGGTTTCCAGCTCCGGCCTCACTCTGACTCTTTTCAGTCTGATTGTCTACCGGCTTTGCTGCCGTTTCCACCGTCTGAGTCTGTCCATCTGCATCCTTGCTAAGGCTCTTTCCATACAGCCCTTCGGTCTCTACATCAACCTGCGGTTCTTCTGTTACTTCAGCTTCAACCTGCAGCTCTTCAACACCCTCAGCAACCAGCTCACCCACTGAAGCTTCTGCTTCCTGCAATGCAGCAAGCATATCTGTCAGCTGCTCATTGCTCATCTGGAATTCCTGAGCCATCTGATTCATCAGATCCTGGGCAGTATTCATCAAGCCTTTAAGATCAGCAAAAAGCTGCTCATTGGTGACGATGGTCATGTAATCGGCTTCCGGATTTAATCCTAACACAAGCTGTGTCAGCTTCTCTCCGTTTAGAAGATCCATGGGAACAAGCCCCAGTTCCTCCATGACCGTCTCAACCTCCTCTACTGTTACGTTGAAGGTTTTGGCAACCTCTTCCACCATCTGTGCACCGGCTTCTTCAGCTGCTTCCAGCATACGTTCATCCTCTGCCATCTGTTCAGCTACCTGCTGTTTTTCCTGCAGTCGGTCGGGAGTGTTCTTCTTCTGGATATTAGCATGATTCTGAATGCTGTCTGCATCCGATCTGCCGGTCTTAGCTCCTGAAGTATCTCCACTTCCCGCAGCATTAGTCTTCTGGAACACCTGAGAGAAATTATCCTGGCCTGTGCCTACTGCTGTTCTGGAACTGTCACTTCCTACATTTCCAATATAGTAAGAAGCGATTTCCTTGATTGACGCACTACTCATCTCTTTCCTCCTTTCTTTTGTATTTTCATTTCCATGTACATGTTGAGCCCATGGTGAGTCCGTAAAACCTACAAACACAAAATGGGCTCGTAAAATATATCGACAAAAAAATGAATCAAATTAAGAATCGGGCTCCATGATCTTCGTCAGTTTAGCCGCGATAACAGGGTCCATAACCCCCAGAATATCCCCTCTCGACTCGGCATCCATTTCCTTTAATATTCTGGCTGCAAGATCGAGATTATTGGTCATCTCTTCAAAGATACCGGCCGCCTGTTTCGGCTTCATTTCTGAATAAGCCTGGGCATAGTCCTGTACTTCCTTGCTTTCCTCTATCTGTCCCACAACCTGCTTATACAAAAATTCTGCAGTTGCCGGGTCGATGGCTTCATAATATTCCTGATATGCCTCTACACCAGGACCATTATCCGCATAAATAACCTCTTCGTAAAACTGGGTTTTTATCCGTTCAAATTCCACCTGGCTGTCTTCAAAGGTCTCCAGACGTGCTATTTCGTCTTTAAGCTTCTGATTCTCCTCTTCCAGCGTATCCGTTTTTAAATCCGCCTGCTCCAGCTGCAGCTCCAATACCTTGATCTGCTCTACCGCTTCCTTCAGACTGTCATAGCCTGAATAAGACTCCTCTGCACCATCGGAGACACTTTCGCTCACGGTTTTGGTGCCGGGCAGAATCTTATTCACTACTGGAACATCCTTAAGCACCGGTGTCAATACATTGGAACCAAATCCTCCTACATCCAGCTTAATTAACACACAGAGAATGGCAAGCCAGATACATACAATTGCCACAGTGGTAAAAAAGATAGGGAGATTGCTCCCTTCCTGCTCAAGATCGGACTCCTGATCAGAAAGCTCTCTTGCTTTTTGTCTCGCTTCTTTTTTTTGTGCCTTCTGTTCTGCCTTCAGCCTCTTCTTTTCTTCTTTTATTCGCTTTTTCTCCGCTGCCTGATCAAAAATAATTTCATCTGCCATAGTTCGTTTATCCCTTGGAATTTTCCTTCTGTTTTCTTCCGTAAGTGAAGCTTACCAATTCGTCGATCTCTTTACTCTCCCTGGAATTTTCTTCCTGGATAAAGAGTTCAAAGGCTTTCTCACGCAATTTTTCCTGCGCCTTTCTTTCCTGTCTGAGTTCAGCCAGTTTTGCCGCCTTTTCCTCGACCTTTTTTCTGGCTTTTAAAATAACCGCATCCTGCTCCTTAATATATTCCTCCATCCGAAGAATAGCTTCCTTATTCTCCATGATCTTGAACATGTCCAGCTTCTGCATAAGCAGCCGCTTGCCTTCTTCCTGATAACCGGTCTTTCTGTCCTGAAGCCGTTTTTTCTTTTCTTCCTCTTCCTGCAGGACCCGGTTGGCAATCATAAATTCATTTTTCGCCTGGTCTTCCAGCTTATATTTAATATTAAGGATGTTCTGCATGCGGTAAATAAATTTTGCCATAATTCCCTCTTATTCCGCAGTTATCTGTTAATCTTCAAACAATCGTTTCAGATGCTCCAGGCATTCCTCCATGGAGACCTTTTCGTCCACATCCTGCATCAAAAACTCATTTACTGCATCAATCTTTTCTATGGCATAATCAATACCCGCATTGCTTCCTTTTTTATAAGCACCGATATTGATCAAATCTTCCGCTTCACTATAGGTTGCCATTACATTTTTCAGCTTTCCTGCCGCCTGCTTATGCTCTTTGCCGGCAATCTGACTCATGCAACGGGATATGCTCTGTAAAATATCGATGGCCGGATAGTGATTTTTATGTCCCAGCTTTCTGCTCAGCATAACATGTCCATCCAGAATACTTCTGGCCGTATCAGTAATCGGCTCATTGAAATCGTCACCGTCCACCAATACCGTGTATAAACCGGTGATGGAGCCCCTGGCAGAATTACCTGCACGCTCCAAAAGCTTAGGCATCTCAGAATATACGCTGGGGGGATAACCCCTGGAAACAGGTGGTTCTCCACTGGCAAGGCCGATTTCTCTCTGCGCCATACAAAAACGGGTCAGGGAATCCATCATTAAAAGAACATCCTTGCCCTGATCACGGAAATATTCCGCAATTGCCGTAGCCGTTTTAGCAGCTTTATTTCTTTCCAGGGCCGGCCGGTCTGAAGTGGCCACAACTACAACGGAACGCTTCATTCCTTCCTCGCCCAGGTCGCGTTCGATAAACTCCCGTACCTCTCTTCCACGCTCACCAACCAGGCCGATTACATTGATATCCGCTTTGGTATTGCGGGCAAACATACCCATCAGAGTGGATTTTCCCACTCCGGAGCCGGCAAAAATACCGATTCTCTGTCCTTTGCCAATGGTGATCAGGCCATCCACGGCTCTGACCCCCAAGGGAAGAATGTCGCTAATGATAATCCGGCTCATGGGATCCGGCGGCAATGACTCAACGCTATAAGCCTGCCCCCCGGAAATCTGTACGTCATCAATCGGCCTTCCCAGACCATCCAGACATTTTCCCAGAAGCTCTTCGCCTACCCACACCTTTAAGGGTTCACCGCTATTCTCCACAATATTGCCGGAGGCAATCCCATCTGTGACCTCATAGGGCATGAGCTGGGTTTTCCCATCCTTAAAGCCCACCACTTCAGCCATGATAGGTGCAGAACCTTCTCCATTTGGATAAATATAACAAATATCTCCCAATTTTGCGTCCGGCCCTGCCGATTCCAGGGTAAGGCCTACCACATTGACGATCTTTCCTTTTTTCTTGATCAGGGTTTCGTCGAATATTCTATTGTATTTTCCATAATCAATGGTCATTTCCACCATTTGTATTTACGCCTCTTTTATCTTTCGTAAGACAGAAGACGAAGTCTTCTGGTCAGCTCTTCCAGCTGACTTCCGATGCCGCAGTCATAGATGCCGTTACTGGTCTCGATCATGCACTCGTTAGGGCCAAGAGTCATATCCTCGATAATCTCCAAAGAGGCAGATGTGGTCGCCAGTCCTGCAAAAATATCCTGTTTTGCCTTGCTGACTTCCGGATAATCTCCCTTGCTGACATGGACAATAAAATCTTTTCCGCCCTCAATGTTACGGATAGAATTGGTAATGGCATGAACAAGAATTGGTTTGTAATCTTTGAGTTCAACCTTGAAAATCTGTTCATATATACCGGTCAGTACTTCAATAAATTCAGGCTCTAATCTATTGATCTTCTCCTGATACTCAGCCTCCAGCTTCGCTGCCTGCTGCTTTAAAACAGCCTTTTCCTTTTCCAGCTCTTCTACGGCCTGCTTCTGCCCTTCTCTAAAACCCTGCTGACGCCATTCCTCCATGGTATATTCCCGCATGGATTCCAGTTCCTGTCGAGCCTCAAGCTTCATTTCTTCAATCTGACTCTCCGCCTCCGCAATCAATTCCTCAGGTGAAGGGCCTGTATATACAGGTTCCTGAATCTGTGTCATTGCCGAAGGATCCATGGGAACAAAACCTTCCGAATAGGCCTCTCCTTCCGGAAGACCCTCCTCATTCAGGATTGTTTCTACCTGTGCAGCATTCAAGCCGCTCTGAAAGCCTCCCGCTTCACTTCCCTGTAAAAGCCGGGAGTGTATCTTTTCCATTTTTTCAGCAACCAGGCTGTTGGAATCGATCACTCTTATCTCTTCTTCCTTTAAAATCACCTGATTCGCCTTTATCAGACCTCTAGACAACAATCTCGTCTCCTCCACCTCTGGAGATTACAATTTCTCCTGAATCTTCCAGTTTTCTGATGATATTTACAATCTTCTGTTGCGCTTCTTCAACATCCTTCATACGAACAGGGCCCATAAACTCCATATCTTCCTTGATCATGGCAGACAAACGCTTGGACAGATTGTTAAAGATAGCCGTCTGAACATTTTCATTTGCACCTTTAAGTGCCACAGCAAGGTCATTATTATCCACATCACGCAGCACTCTTTGAATCGCACGGTCGTCCAGCAGGAGAATGTCTTCGAATACGAACATCTTCTTACGGATTTCATCTGCCAGTTCAGGCTCTTCAATTTCCAGAGTTTCCATGATATGTTTTTCTGTACCACGGTCTACCGCATTCAGGATTTCAACCACAGCATCCACACCACCGATAATGGTGTAGTCCTGATTTACCAGGCTTGCCAGCTTGGATTCCAGAATCTTCTCCACTTCTTTGATAATATCCGGACTCGTTCTATCCATCATCGCTACCCTCTTAGCCACATCAGCCTGCCGCTCCGGAGGCAGCGCTGAAATAATCATAGATGCCTGTCCCGGTGACATATAAGACAAGATCAACGCAATCGTCTGAGGATGCTCGTCCTGAATAAAGTTGAGAAGCTGAGATGCATCCGTCTTTCTTACAAACTCGAAAGGCTTTACCTGCAGCGAAGCCGTCAGCTTGCTGATTACCGATACCGCCTTTTCGCTTCCCAGAGCTTTTTCCAAAAGCTCCTTCGCATAACCGATACCACCTTCGGCGATATACTGCTGTGCCAGACAGAGCTGATAAAACTCGCCGATAACCTCTTCCTTCATCTGAGTGGTAACATTTCGGGTATTGGCAATTTCCAATGTCAATTCTTCTATTTCTTCTTCTTTTAGGTGTTTGAATATATTGGCGGACTTTTCCGGTCCCAGGCTGATCAGCAAAATCGCTGATTTCTGCAGCCCGGACAGCTTGTCCTCTCCCGTACGTGACATAGTTTCCCTCCTTGTCAATGCTGCCTTACTATTTCAAGAGAACTTAACCCCAGTCCTCCTGCAGCCAGTTGCGCAGCAGATTTGCTGCCGCTTCCGGATTTTCATTGACAAACTTCTCGATAAGCTTTCTGGTTTCCGATTTTGCTTCCACTTCGATATCTTCCAGGCCACTGTCCTGGGTAGACTGCAGCAGACTTTCCACAGAAACCTCTTCCTCTTCCACACTCTCCTTGTCCGCTCTCATGCTGCGGATAATCACGAAGGCCAAAAGCGCCAGAATCAATACGATCAGAACGATCTGCAGAATGTCAGTAGGACTAACTGCCAGTCCTTCTGCATCGATGTACATAGGCTCTTCGTAAGCAATAAAGGAGATATTCTCACTGCTGATACCGGAAGCCTTGGCTACCAGATCCACAATATCCTCATCCACTTCCAGTTTAACCCTGTCCTGATTCTGCGCTTTATAATCATCCCAGGTTATTCCATCCAGAAGCCCCTGACTTTCAGCATCCTCTTCCTTCAATACACGGTACTTAATGGCCGCAACCGACAGCGAGGACTCGCCATACTTAATAAGTCCCGGAGGAATGGTCGTGGTCGTCATTTTCTCATTAGGGAGATAATCACGGGAGATCTCCGACACGGTAGAACTGCTGTCCTCATAATCACTGATGACATAGTCGGTATTATCCTCATTATTGGAATCCGTTCCAGGCACTCCACCTGTGGTTCCGGTAGATTCAGACTCATAGATATCCTCATGGCTGAGAACCCCCTGCACCTGTCCGTCAGGTGCATAGAACAGATGGGTAACATCTTCTACGCTGGAAAAATCCAACTGCAGATTACTGGACACCTCTACCAGATTGTATTCATTAGTACCCAAAAGCACCTTTTTAATATTGCTCTGCAGCACCTCTTCCGTCTGCTGTTTTACATTCAGCTGACTGCTGGCAGTACCGGTAATGGAATAACTGTCTTCTCCGGAGAAAAGCAGTTTTCCTTCTGTATCCATGATCGTAATGGTCTGGATATTATCATTTCCCAGTGCCGTCTTGACATACTGCGCAATACTGGTAGCCTGATCATCCGTCAGGGCATCATTCAGTTTCAGAATAATACTGGCGGAGGAATCCTTCTCCTGGGCAATCATGGTTCCGTCATCTTCGGGAATATTCAACTGTACCCATGCATCAGCCACATTCTCCAGACTTTCCAGATGGCTTTCCATCTGGCTTTCCAGATACACTCTGTAGAGCTTTACCTTGTCGGATTCCGTGGTGCTTAAGCCTCCACTGGTCACATTACTGATATCAAAGGCAGTAGTGGGGATATTATTCGCGCCAAGCAAAAGGTTAGCCGGTCCGACCTGACTTTCTTCCACCTCGATCCGATATCCGTCATCCGATACCCGATAGGGTATTTCTGCACCGTCCAAAAGCTCCGTCACCGTTGCCGCTTCCTTCGTCGTTTCACAGACCGCAAGCACTTCATACTTTGTTCTGCTTAAAAAAGTGATCAGGATCGCCAGTGCAACCAGAACTCCCGCCGAGACGGAAACGATGATCGTTTTCTGTTTTGATGTATATTTATTCCACCATTCCAGTATTTTTGCCGGAATTTGTTTTAATTTTTCTACCATCTTCCCTTACCCGTTTCTAAATCTGCATATTCATCAGTTCCTTATAGCTTTCCAGGAACTTGTCTCTGATTGCCACAGTATACTGCAAAGCCGTAGACGCTTTGTTCATGGCGATCACCAGATCATGGGTATTGTCCGTTTCGCCCATGGCAAATTTCAATTCCTCATTCTCCATGTCGGACAAATAGGAATTGGTAAGATTAATATTATCAATTGCCGAGTTGAGGATATACGAAAAAGAATTGCCAGCTCCAACCGTAGTTCCGGCCGCTTCTGCCGCCTGGGTCTCCTGAGCATAGGCCGCGGTTTTGATCAGATCTGAATTAACGTTGTAAAGCGATGAAATATCCATTTATTTTCTCCTTAGTATTGATTTATTCCGCCCTCTGCAAAGTACTGCGCTTTCTGTCGCAGCCCCTTTGTTTTATGTATTTTACTTACCGATGTTCAACCCCTGCACAGCAATGGATTTGCTGGCACTGAAAGCCGTTGCATTAGCCTCATAGCTTCTGCTGGCATCGATCAGGTTGGTCATTTCGGTAATGATATTTACATTAGGATAGGTAACATAACCATTCTCATCTGCATCCGGATGAGAAGGATCATAAACCATATTCATCTCCGTTTCCTTATCCTCATAAACGCCGTTAATCTTGACCCCCTTGCCGGAATACCGATCCGTTGCCTCATTCAGCACATGATGAAAAGGAGTCTGAGAATCCTTCTCCACGAAGGTCACCACTTTCCTTACATAAGGCGAGCCGTCAGCCGTTCTTGTCGTATTGGCATTGGCCACGTTCTGAGAAATAATATCCATACGAAAACGCTGGGCCGTCATACCACTTGCATTAATATCAAAAGCATCAAACATTCCCATAGTCTATTCCTCCTATTTCATTACCGCCTGCAGATTAGCAAATTCCTGGCTTATACTGGTCATCAGTCCCTGATAACGGATCTGGTTGGAAGCCAATTCCACATTCTCAGTATCGATATCCACATTGTTGCCGTCCAGACGATAGGAAAAACCGGAATGATCTCTGTAGGTCACCGGATTCAATCGATTCAGATTCACATTCTCCACCTTATCATCAATGGTCTCATAGCGATTGCTCTTAATGGCTCTTTCCAGCTGTACCTCAAAGTTGACATCCTGCCTCTTGTAGCCGGGAGTATCCACATTGGCAATATTATTGGAAATAGCGTCATTTCGCAGCCATGCAGCATCTGCCGCCTTATCCAAAACGTTGATGTAATCAAATGCATTCGTCTGTATCATTTCAGCCTCCATTCCTTAATCGGGAAATAATATCACCAGATTAAATATGATTTCACATTAACTTCTATTATAGTTTATTTATACAAAAAAACAAGCTGTTTTCGACATAAAATTACAGAAACTACCAAATTTTTTTATATTTTCCTTTTTTACAGAAATAAAAACACCCCATTTCGAAAGCTCTTATTCTTCCATCCATGGGGTGTATGCGCCGGATTCTTCAGTCTCCTTATCCTTTTTTGATTTTTTCTCTCAACTTATCAATTTCTTCATACACAGAGTCATTCAATACCTTAATATAGGTTCCCTTCATTCCCGAGGAACGGGATTCGATAACTCCTGCACTTTCAAACTTACGCAGAGCATTCACGATCACGGAACGAGTAATCCCTACCCGGTCTGCAATCTTACTGGCTACCAGAATTCCTTCCATACCGTCCAGCTCTTCAAAAATATGAACAATGGCCTCCATCTCAGAATAAGATAAGGTTCCAATAGCAGAATGGATCACCGCAACCTTCCGGTTCTCCTCTGCACTTTCCTCGTTTACTGCCCTTAGCATCTCCAGACCGACCACAGTAGTTCCGTACTCACACAGAATAATGTCATCAATATCATAGAACCTGCCTGCCTTATATAAAAACAGAGTGCCCAGACGCTCACCTGCGATTTCAATGGGGGCGATAATGGCTGTGTACTTTTCCATATCTGTATATTCAAATCCCAGAGTCGCCAGATTCACATTCTCCTTGGTGGACAAAACAGCCAGCATTCTCTCATTCAGCAGTGGGTCGATAAATCCTCCCACTTTATCACTGACCAGCTCCTGGATAGGATCCACATCCGGGCAGTAGTCCACTCCCAGAACCTTTCCTTTACGGCTAAGTACCAATACATTGGATCCAAGGATATCCTTCATCACTCTGCAGATATCGTTGAATACTACCTTACTGGAGCAGTTGTTGTGCAACAACTCTCCGATCTTCCGTGTCTTGTCCAGTAATTGTATGCTGCTCATCTCTCTCATCCTCCAAAGACAAAACTCTTGCCTATATGCGGACATTATAGCACACAATTTGTGAAATCGCAATTAATTTCTGAAATTATCTGTAAATTAATTAAATCTCTATTTTTTGTCCAGAATATTTCCGCAATTCTCATTGGCACAAACCAGCTTTTGCCCCTTTTCCAGCAAAATACTGCCACACTTTTCGCACTTTAAGCCAGAGGGCTTCTGCCATACCATAAAATCACATTCCGGATTATCGATACAACCGTAGTACTTTCTTCCCTTTTTCGTTTTTTTCAGGACGATATCCTTGCCGCACTTGGGACATTCAGTTCCGATCTTTTCATAATAGGGCTTGGTATTGCGGCATTGGGGAAAACCGGAACAGGCCTGAAACCGACCGTGGGGACCGTATTTAATATACATGGGGCGGCCACAGAGCTCACAGTCTTCTCCGGAATATTCCTCCTTGATTTCCACTTCCTCCAGCTCTTTCTCAGCCCTCTGGACTGCTTCTTCCAGATCCGGATAGAAGTTTTCAATAATGGTCTTCCAGTTGACTGCTCCATCCTCTACTCCATCCAGAAGCATTTCCATATTGGCGGTAAAATGCACATCCACAATAGAGGGAAAAGCTTCCTTCATCATCTGGTTGACTACCTCTCCCAGCTCGGTCACATACAGATTTTTATTTTCCTTTACCACATATCTGCGGGCCAGAATGGTGGAGATGGTAGGTGCATAGGTACTGGGACGGCCTATTCCCAATTCCTCCAGGGCACTGACCAGGGATGCCTCTGTATAGTGGGGTACCGGCTGGGTGAAATGCTGTTTTGAGGTCAATTCAGATAAGGTCAGCTCATCCCCCTTTTCCAGATGCTTTACCAGCAGGTTACTATTCTCTTTCTCTTCTTCATCCTGAATATACACACTGCGGAAGCCTTCAAACTTCAGCTTTCCTGCAGACAGGCTGAAACGATAATCTGCCACTTCCACCTTTATGGCCACGGTCTCATATACTGCTTCCGTCATCCGGCTGGCAACGAAGCGCTTCCAGATCAGCTGATACAGCCTGAACTGATCCCGGGAAAGAGATTCCTTCAGCATTACCGGTGTTCTGCTAATGTCAGTAGGACGAATAGCTTCATGGGCATCCTGAATCTTCTTTGCTTCTTTCTTATCTGCCTCTACTGCACCGGCATAGGCCTCACCATACTGGCTTACAATATATTCTCTGGCCTGGTTTACTGCCTCCTGGGAGATACGGGTAGAGTCTGTACGCAGATAGGTGATGATACCTACCGTTCCCTCTCCCTTAATGTCGATTCCTTCATAAAGCTGCTGAGCCAGGCGCATGGTTTTCTGGGTGGAAAAATTTAAGGTTTTACTTGCCTCCTGCTGTAAGGTTGAGGTAGTAAAGGGCAGGGGTGCTTTTTTATGCCGTTCTCCCTTCTTCACTTCCTGCACAACGAACCGGGCACCGGCAATTTCCTTCTCGATCTTTTCTACATCTGCCCTGGATTTCAACTCCAGCTTGCCTTCCCGGGTACCATGGAATTTTGCCACCATAGGCTTCTTTTCTCCCCTGGCCACGAGAGCCGCATCCAAAGTCCAGTATTCCTCCGGAATGAATGCATCAATTTCCGCTTCTCTGTCACAGATGATCCTCAGGGCCACCGACTGTACTCTGCCGGCACTTAAGCCCCGTTTGATCTTGGCCCACAAAAGAGGAGAGATCCGATAACCCACCATACGATCCAGACATCGTCTGGCCTGCTGGGCATCTACCAGATTCATATTGATCTGGTTGGCATGTTTTAAGGATTCTTTAACAGCCGTTTTGGTAATTTCATTAAAGGTGATCCGATAGACCTTTTTCTCCTCCAGCTTCAGGGCCTTATACAGATGCCAGGAGATTGCCTCTCCCTCCCGGTCAGGGTCTGTTGCCAGGTAGATCTTATCCGCTTTTTTTACCTCTTTACGAAGACTGGCTAAAATATCTCCCTTTCCCCGTATGGTAATATATTTGGGTTCATAATCCTTATCCACATCTATTCCCAGACGGCTTTTGGGCAGATCACGCACATGACCGTTACTGGCCATGACTTCATAATTGGCCCCCAGAAATTTCTTTATGGTTTTTACCTTTGCAGGGGATTCCACAATTACTAAATACTTTGCCATTTCTTCCTCCAATACCAGCTTAAAGGGATTCACTCCCTTATTTTCCGCCTTTCCCCGGACGGACTATTTTCACTTATACACCAAATTTTATCTCTATGCAAGCATAATTATTCACGGATATCCTTTTTCTTCTTCTATTAAAAAGGGAAAAAATCGTTTTCTTATGCCAAAGAGCAGACTTTCAAGGAAAAGGAGTTTACAGAATAAAAAGAGGGACTGCTGAAAAATTCTTTCTTTGCTTACTGTTATCCTTTGTTCGCTTGTTGCTACGGACATTGTATCCAAATATCGGACTAAAGTCCGCTCTTTGGAATACAATGTCTCCGCAAATGCGTACAAATGGATAAACAGGAAGCTTGATATAGAATTCTTCAGCAGTCCCTCTTTTACCTTATTTAATATCTACTTCGACAGTAGTGCCCTGTCGTTTGCAAATTCACTTCCACTTAAACGGCTGAAGGCGGCCAGAAGATCTTCTACCGTCAGCTTTTTTTTCTCCTCACCGCTGACATCCAGAATAATCTGTCCTTCGTTCATCATGATCAGCCGGTTGCCATAATGGATGGCATCCCGCATATTGTGGGTGATCATCAGGGCCGTAAGTCCCTCTTCCTCGATCAGCTTATCCGTCAGCTCCAGCACCTTGGCTGCCGTCTTGGGATCCAGGGCTGCCGTATGCTCATCCAGAAGCAGCAGATCAGGGCGTTTCATGGTAGCCATCAAAAGGGTAAGGGCCTGTCTCTGCCCTCCGGAAAGGAGGCCTACCTTGGTGGAAAGGCGGTTTTCCAATCCCAGCTCCAGCTCCTTCAATTTTTCCTTGAACTCTTCTCTTTCCTTATGGGTAATGGCCCACCGAAGTCCCCGTTTCTGCCCTCTTCTTCCGGCTAAAGCCATGTTTTCTTCGATCCACATATCCGCCGCTGTTCCCATCATGGGATCCTGAAAAACTCTTCCCAGAAACTGTGCCCGGATATGCTCCTTCATTCCCGTAACATCGGTACCATTGATGGTGATCATACCGCTGTCCACCGGATAAACACCTGCGATCATATTTAACATAGTAGATTTTCCTGCACCATTACCGCCGATAACGGTAACAAAGTCGCCGTCATTGAGAGTCAGATTCAGATTCTGCAGGGCTTTTTTCTCATTGATCGTTCCCTTATTAAAGGTTTTATATACGTTCTTGATCTCCAGCATCTTATTTCACCTCCCGAACAGCTTTGCTCCGATTTTCGGACCAGGCCTTCTTCCAATAAGGAACTGCAAGGAAAACGGCCACTACAACCGCGGACAAAAGCTTCAGATCGTTGGCATTCAGACCCAGACGAAGAACGAAGGTGATTACCGCATAGTAGACGATTCCGCCGCAGACCACTCCGGTCAGACGGAGGGCAAAATTATGAAAGATTTTTCCAAAGATCACCTCTCCGATGATCACCGCTGCCAGACCGATCACGATGGCACCACGTCCCATATTGACGTCGGCGAAGCCCTGCCACTGGGATAAAAGTGCCCCGGAAAGTGCCACAATACCATTGGAAAGAATAATGGCAATGATCTGGTTTCTGGAGGTATTGATTCCGTTGGCTCTGGCCATGGAAGCATTACAGCCGGTGGCACGCAGGGAATGACCCATCTCTGTACCGAAAAACCAGTAAAGAATACCAATAATGATCACCGTAAAGATTACGCAGACTACCAGAGAAGGATAAATATTTTTTAAATTTACCAGAAGCTTATATTTTCGGTCTGATAAGGTAAGATTTGCTCCGCCAAGGATCCTCAAATTCACGGAGTAAAGCCCCAGCTGGGTCAGGATACCTGCCAAAATTGCCGGAATACCGAATTTGGTATGTAAGATTCCCGTAATAAATCCGGCAGCACAGCCTGCCAGAAAGGCCATAAGTAAGGACAGGGGCATACCCATTCCACTGGTCATACACATGACCAGAGTAGCTCCTCCCGTACCGAAGCTGCCATCCACAGTCAGATCTGCAATATCCAGAATTTTGTAGGTAATATAGACCCCTATGGCCATAATTCCCCAAATGATCCCCTGTGCAGCCGCACCGGGCAAAGCATTTAAAAATCCAATCATCGTTCTCGTTTCCCTTCTCTTCTACACTACATTAATGGCACCCGGCGAAAAATCACCAGATGCCATTCCATTCTGTCATATTTTACTGTTCAGGTCAACAAATTTTATTCTGCAATTGCCTCATATCCGTCAGGAACGGTAATGCCAAGAGCTTCACAACGGCTTACCATAGCCTTCTTGGTCAGCTCGGTTGCAAAATCGATCTCCATAGTTGCCGGATCTGCTCCGTTTACCAGAATATCTGCTGCCATTTCACCGGCTCTGTAACCGATGCTGTAGTAATCGATGGAAAGGGTAGCGATACCGCAGCCCTTACAGATACCTTCTTCACCTGCAACAATGGGAATGCCTGCATCCTCTGACACACCGCCCAGAATCTCAGCATTGGAAGCTGCTGTATTGTCGGTAGGTACATAGAGTGCGTCACAGGTATCTACTGCGGTCTGGGCAACCTGCATAATATCGTTGGAATCGGCAAAGGTAAACTCTTCTACCTCGAAGCCCATACCCGCCAGTTCTTCACCAACTACACTTGCCTGATATTTGGAGTTGGGCTCTGCGGAACAGTAGAGAATACCTACTTTTTTTGCATCGGGAACCAGCTCTTTCACCATAGCTGCCTGATCTGCAAGGGGTGCCAGGTCAGCAGTACCGGTTACATTGATCCCAGTGGTTCCGGTCCAGTCGCTGATATCCAGAGCAGTTGCATAGTCGGTAATGGAAGTTGCTACGATCGGGATGTCCGCGGTGGAAGCTACTGCTGCCTGCAGAGCAGGGGTAGCGTTAGCCATGATCAGATCCACATCGCTGGATACGAACTGATTGACGATGGTTGCACAAGTGGCAGAGTCTCCGGAAGCATTCTGCTCGTCAAATACTACATTCTCACCTAGGGCTGCAGTTAAGGCATCCTTGAATCCCTGAGTAGCTGCATCCAATGCCTCATGCTGTACCAGCTGGCAGATACCTACAGTGTATACCTGTCCGTCCGCAGCTGTGGTATCGGTTGCTTCCGCTGCATCCGCTGCTGTCTCAGTCTCCGCATTAGTCTGGGTATTGGCAGAGCTGTCTGCACTGCTGCTTCCGCAGGCTGTCATGGAAAAGGTTAAGATGGCCGCCATTAACAGGGCCGCTACTTTTTTGATTTTCATACTAAATTTTCCTCCCTTATGCCAAAACCGGCATCTTTTCGTCTATTTGTCCTTATTTTGCACTACGACTTTTTCACTATATCGCTTTAAATGAATAAAGTCAAGTATTTTTTCCAAGATTCTTTTTATTCCCAGAGGGATTAGGATACCGGCAAAAAGATACAGCCATTTCCCCATCTCCATTCCTGCCGGAAGATACCGGTATTCATAGCTGATAAGCCAGGTTTCAGTGTCGAAGGCGGTGTCCGGAAGAAGGCTTTGGGAAAGCAGATAAAGCAGGGCATTCAAAAGAAAAAAGCCCAGCACATGATGCATCATCACCGAAAAGGTATTTGCTCCGATCCGATCCAGCAGATTTCCCTCCCGCCACAGGGGTGCTGCCAGCCGGGCCACTCTGAGCCAGAAGGCAATTCCCAGAAAAGCCGTCAGAAAGGGTACCAGAGGGCCGTTTACGAAGCCGGAGCACCAGACTGTACTGTAGGCCACCCGGCCTTTACAAATCAGGAGAAGAAAAAATTCCAGGCCGCAGACCAGAAAAAAATAGAGGCCGTGAGAGAGGGTATCTCTTTTTTCCAGATAAATTTTATAAAGCTGCCCTGACTGGTATGCCGGATACAGAAGCATCAGACAGCCTGCCGTGCGATAATAGCCCCATACTCTTCCCTCTATGGACAGCCATACCGCAGCCGCTCCTATAAGAAGGCTTAAGGTGAAGATCAGCCATTCTTTTTTCAGATGAAGGCAGCCCAGAATTTTTCTCATGAACAGGTTAGCCACCTCAACGACAAACAGCATGGGGACGAACCAGGAAGCAAAATTGAAGCCGAACTGGTGACCGCCTAAAAAAGGCTCCAGAAAAAGTGTTTTTATACTTATGGCAGCCCCGATCTGAAAGCCCACAAATCGTAATCCGGCGGCAAAAAGTCCATAAAACAGATTCCACAAAAAATAAGGCAAAAGAAGGTGCTTCACTTTCTTTTTCAAATAGTCCCATGGCTGCTGCTCAGCTTCTTCCCGATAAAAGTAGCCTGAGATAAAAGCAAAAACAGCCACATGGAAGGCATAGTAAGGAAACAGACCCCCCAGATCAAAAATACCGAAGTCACAGTGACCCGCCACCACCAGGATGATGGCAATGGCAGAAAGTATACGAAAAGTGGGGTTAATAGAATTGTTGTTGGTTGTAGTGTTTATCATTGGCAGGGTATCCTTGTCTGTTCACTATTTGGTAATGTTATCATTCTACTGGTGGAAAAGAGTAAAAGTATTTACCAGGCTATTATTTCCAGGAGCATCATTACCAAAATAAAAATAGTAGCGACACTACTAAAACCACAAATTATATGGCCTATGACAAGAGGAAGTTTTTTTCTTTTTTCAAAGCCCAGGTAACAGATGAAAGCGATCACCGCCCAGACCAGAAGATGGCGTATATCGCTTACAATAAAATCGGTCAGTGTCCAGCCACCATAGGTCCCATAATTGGGATCAGATATGTCATCATAAGCTATTCCGATCATGCCATGCCTCATTCCTTCAAATCCGGAAAAGCCGGTGATCAGGGCAAAAATCCACCATTTCTGCAGGGATTTTTTATACAGGCAGTAAGCAATACCGACGATAGGAGCTACAAATGCAGCCAAGAGTAACAGGCCGCAGGTCATACTGGAATATCTTTCCATTTGGTGATCCTCCCTATAAGATTTACCTTTACTTTCCTTTTTGGTAATATTATTAGCTATTGATTTAAAATGCAAGTTAACGTTGCAATCTCCCCTTTGGTCACAAAATCAGGAAGACGAATGGCAGAAATCCATTTAAACCTTTCTTTATGGGCATAATCTATACCCTTAATACCTTCCTGCCACCAGAAGCCCTCCAGAGGGGGCACCACATAATCAAAATATTCTTATAATCAAAAGCCATTTACACCACCTCCTGGATATAGTAAGAATCGTACTTCGTTCCATCATGTCCTATTAACATTTGTTCATACACATCAATACTCATCTTCTTATCACCCTCCATATCGCAATTCGTTAAGCATTAAATAGCTTCACAAACATTGTCTCACACGAATTATGACATCTCTATGTCATAATTTTCATATAAAAAAAGAATATCTTTTGCACTATTGATGATCCGCTCTTTTATATGCTCCGGTTCTATAACCTCGACTTCTTTTCCCTGTGACAAAACAACACCAATCCACCATTGCTCATTCTCAACAATATGTATCTCCATAATGACCGTTCCATCTTCGAATGCTTCAATCAATTGTCCGTTTAAATATTCTTTTATTCTATGTATCGCATTATCACGGCATCGCATCCGAACTTTTGTGGATACGTTCTTTCTGTGATAAGAATGATCACGATCATTTAAAATATCCTGTGCAGACTTATGCTCCCTGGAAAATCTATCTTCTGTTATGAAAACTTTTTCCATTCGAACAAGCTTATATGTTCTATAATCCTGTTTCGACGTATTATATTCCAACATGTACCAGGCATACCATTTGTAAATCACTGCAATCGGCTCTACACAATGTTCTCTTGTTTCTCCACCATTATTTGTATAAGTAAATCTAATCACCTGCTTATTCTTAACCGCAGATTGCAACATTAAAAGCAATTTATCATCGCCTTCTCTTAATGCGGAAAAATCCAGAATCATACCCGTATTACTCTTCCTGGATATGGCTGTTATTTTCTCATAAATATCATCAGCAACCGGATTATTGGTAACCGTCTTTAATCCACTTATTGCAGTTGTAATATAGGCATATTCCTCTTCCGACACCAACTGATTATTCATTTTAAAATCCTGTAAAATTTCATACCCGCCGTTTATACCCGTAAAAGCACAAATAGGAATGCCAGCCTGACACAAAGTATCTATATCCCTTTGAACCGTCCGTATAGATACTTCAAAATGTTTTGCCAGCTCTGAAGCAGGAGTCCTTCCGTGATTGAGCAAATATAGGGTTAATGCGTATAATCTGTCTGCTTTCATATATTCTTCGATTTTATTGGGATGGAAGTAGAATCGTCTTCATATCGTTTTGTATTTTTTATCATTATCTCTAATGGCAAATATCTGGCCCCCAACTTGAGGTCAAATTTTTTGACCTCAAGTTTTTGAAATATGTTGAACCTTGAAAAACTCAATTATCGTATAATTCCATGATCTGATCCCTGGTACAGTCCCTGAATTCCTCATTTGCCGTTATCTCCTGAAATACTGCCTCTGCATCGGGAAGATATTTCTTCAGGGAATTGACCAGAACCTTCAGATCCTTTTCTTTCTGAAACTCTCTGCCGATTTCTTCTCCCTCTTCCAGGTATGCCTCCTTAAACAGGCGCATCTCCTTCTCTTCATCATATTCAAATATACTCATGAACACTACCTCCCTCCGGTTCTCCTCTAAAAACTCTGCCAGGATTCCCTCCTTGATACATTCTGTTACTGCCCGGTCCACTGCCTCATCCAGTGGCAGCTCTTTCTGGTCACTGTACTCCCTGATCCTCTCCACAAAGAGCATGTATTCCTTCAGGTTCTGACAGGCTTCCTTCCCCGTTGGGCTTTCTCTGCTACACTTTTCCACTTCTTATCTTTATTATATTCATTAGATATCCCAAAAATCAATGCACCACCAAACGTATTTGCAAATGCACTTACACTTTTACACCAACTCTTCGGCTTCCTTTCCTCAAGGGCAAATTTTTTGTCATATTCTGTTGCCTCGCCTATCAAATCCTTAATATCCATAATGCCATCTACTTTCTGTTATTTACTGTACAATATTTCTTTGTATCATCCTGTTTTTCCAATTATTCCAGACTAAATATATCTGCATCATCTTCGTTCCAATTTTACACAGACTTCAATATTCCCGGTCCAGGGGAACTGATCCACAGCCACGGCCCGCTCCACCACATAGCCGTTTTCCAGAAAGGCTTCCAGATCCCTGACCAGGCTGGTAGGCTTGCAGCTGATGTAGATCAGGCGGTCAACACCGTAATCAATGATCTTTTCCAGGGCCTTGGGATGGATGCCGTCACGGGGTGGGTCCAGAATGATAAAATCCGGCTTCTCTTCAATGGAATCCAGTACCTTTAACACGTCTCCGGCAATAAATTCACAGTTGGAAAGTCCGTTTAAGGCAGCATTTTTTCTGGCTGCTTCCACCGCTTCTTCCACAATTTCCACACCGATGACCTTCTTTGCCACGGGAGCCATCAGCTGAGCGATAGTGCCGGTCCCGCTGTACAGATCATAGACGATCTTATCCGGTGCTCCTCCTTTATCGGAGGTTCCCAAATCGCCAATATAGTCTCTGGCTGTCTGGTAAAGTACCTCCGCCCCCAGAGAGTTGGTCTGGAAAAAGGAGAAGGTAGAAATCTTGAATTTCAGCCCTAAAAGCTCTTCATAAAAATGGTCCTGACCGTATAAAATATCGGTCCGGTCACTTTTGACCACATCCGCCACCGAGTCGTTGGTAATGTGGAGGAGTCCGGTGATTTTTCCTTTAAGATCAAGGCGAAGAAGCCGGTCTTTCCACTCCTGCAGGATCGCCGTCTCTTCTGCCTGACTGCCTTGACCCACTTCACCTGCTTCTTTTAGCTGTTTACCTTCTTTGAATCCGGTCACCTGCCTTAATTGCTCCTCATCCCCTGTCAGTCCTTTTTCAAGCTGCCCCTGCCATTCCTCCTTTTCCTTCCACTGGGAGGTGGTCACCAGAGCCACCAGGATCTCTCCCGTCTTTACTGCCTTTCTCACCAGAAGATGTCTGAGATAACCCTCATGACGGAGACGATGATAAAAGCTTATCTTTTTTTCCCTGAAAAATTCTAATGTAGTCAATAAAATCTGTCGGTAATCCTCATCTACAATACGGCAGCCATCTACCGTAACCACATCATAAAAACTGCCCCGCTTATGCATCCCCAGAGACAGGGGGCCGTCCTTAACTTCATCCCCAAAGGAAAACTCCATCTTGTTCCGATATTCATAAACAGCCGGACTGACTTTGATGCCTTCAAAGATCCAGGGCTGCTGTCTGCCGGTAAGGCAGTTTTCCAAAAGCCTTTTCACCTGTTCTTCTTTGATTTTAAGCTGCTCTTCATAGGAAAAAGCAAGATAAAGGCAGCCGCCACATTTTCCATAGTGGGTACAGGGACTTTCCACCTCGTTTGATGCTGGCTCTTCTACCGCCAAAAGTCTTCCTTCAGCCTTTCCCTTACGAAGCTTATTGACCATAAAGGTCACACGTTGCCCCGGAAGAGCATTTTTTACTACACAGGTCACTTTTTCTCTGCTGCCATCTTCTCTTTCTTCATTTACCACTACGATCCCTCTGTTTGGAAAATCCATTCTTTCCACAATTCCACTATAGGTCTGCCCTTTTTTCATGCTTTGACTCTCTCTTTCTTCTTTCTGACTGCACAGGTCATCCGTCCAAATCCTGATGTGGCGAACACTTACTCCCCTCTCCTGAAAAGGACATCTATCCTTTTGTCGAGAGAGGTAATGTGAAAAATCAAAGATTTTTCTCTTATTTATTTAAGCAATATCGCAAGTAAAACTTGCGATATGCATGAGGATTAATCTGACCAGACAATAGTCATCCCCCACATCATACAAAAAAGGCCGTTGTATAAATACAACAGCCTTGATTCTGATCAATTTATTCCTCTGCTGTAGGTGCATCTGCTGCAACCTCTTCCTCACTGTCCTGCTTGGGAATGACGATGGGCTCTGTATCTTCATCCTCAAAAAAATCATCATCAAAGTCCTCGTCGAAATCCTCTTCCAACTCATCCATCGTTTCTCCCTGGAAATAACGATATACAGCATAAGCAATAGCAGCCACGGCAACTACAGCACCGATCACCGCTAAGATCCAGACTACAGGGCAAGATTTCTTCTCTTCTTTTCTCATGGCATTACTCCTAACAATTTCTAAAATTTCATCAAGTTTACTCATGGCTTCGATACCTTCTTTCCTTGAATCTCTTATCTAACTGTTCATTACCTTAACAGAACGCTCTGCCCTGAACAGTTAGCTTTTTACTATCATACCACTTTTATTTTGATTTTACTACAGTTTAATGTATGAAAATTCAGAAAAAAATCTATATTTTGTGACTGTCCAGAAAGAAGTCACTAAGAAATGTTGATCAAATCAGCATTTCCCTAAATTTTTTTCAGTTTTGCAAAAGCAGCATACATGATCTTTTGTCCCACCGAGTCAAATTCCACAGTCACCTGATGATCTCTGGGTCCCGGTTCAATAGCCTTTACCGTTCCTTCTCCATATTTGATATGCTTAACCCGATCCCCTTCCTGGTATTCCAGCTTTCCGCCTTCAGGGACTCCTTTGGTTAATCCGCTGCCGGTCAGCCCTTTGGCGATAAAGGGCCGATTCTCCAGGGCAGTGGCCTTGGGTCTGGCTACAGCCTTGGGTTTGGCAAAGGTCGCATTGGAGGAGCGGGTAGCGCCCATTCCTTCTGACAAAAAAGAAGCTGACTGTGTCTGTCCCCGGCTTCCAGTGGATCCGAATGTGTGCTGTGCCTGTCCCCCTCCCCGGCTCTCGCCAAGACCTCCGAAGGGCTTTGACTTAAAGGCTACTCGTTCATAGGAGTCCTCATGATAGCTGACTTCTTTTTTGGGTGCAGGAGTAGGACGATTATCCATCAGGTCCTGTGGAATTTCCCGCACAAACCGGCTTACCGGATTATACTGAGTCTCCCCACGGATCATGCGCATTCTGGCAGTCGTCAGGGTGAGCTCTCTCATGGCTCTGGTGATCCCCACATAGGCCAGGCGGCGTTCTTCCTCCACTGCAGTAGGGTCTTCATCCATAATCGTCATATAACTGGGAAAGATTCCATCCTCCATACCCGCCAGATAGACTACAGGAAACTCCAGTCCTTTGGCACTGTGGAGGGTCATTAACAATACCCTGTTCCTGTCTCCCTCAAGTTTATCAATATCGGCTACCAATGCCACCTCTTCCAGAAACTCACTTAAACCGGCTTCCGGATTATCCCGCTCAAAGGCAGCTGCCTTACTGATCAATTCATTGATATTTTCGATACGGTCATCCACATCCTCTTCATCCGCTTCCCGTAAGGCTTCCAGATAACCGGTGGTCTCCAGAATATCCTCCAGAAGTTTTTTCAGGCCGTATACCTTAACCTTAGTATGAAAAACTTCCATCATATTGACAAAACCGGTCAGCTTCCCTGCACTTTTTCCCAGACCCGGGATGCTCTCTGCCCGACGCAGGGCCTCAAAAAAAGTGATCTCCTCTGTGTCCGCATAGCTCTGTACCTTAGCCAGGGTGGTAGCACCAATTCCCCGTTTAGGAACGTTGATGATTCGCTTTACTGCCAGATCATCCTTACCATTATCGATAGTCTTTAAATAAGCCAGCATATCCTTAATTTCTCTGCGGGAATAAAAGTTCGTTCCTCCCACCAGATCATAGGGAATTCCTTCATGGACGAACCGCTCTTCCAGGATACGGGACTGGGCATTGGTTCGGTACAGAATGGCACAATCCCCATACTCTGCTTCTTTTCTTCTCCATTTTCCCAAAATATCCAGGGCGATGTACTCCGCCTCTTCGTAAGCCGTATCAAACTGGCGGAAATGGATCCTGCTGCCTGCTCCCTGGCTGGTCCACAGAGCTTTCTCCTTACGCTCCACATTATTGCGGATTACTTCATTGGCTGCATCCAGAATGGTCTGCGTAGAACGATAATTCTGCTCCAGCTTGATCGTCCTTGCATCCTGAAAATGCTTTTCAAAATCCAGAATATTACTGATATTAGCTCCCCGGAATTTATAGATGGACTGGTCATCATCACCTACCACACAAAGATTGCGATATTTGGATGCCAAAAGCCTCACCAACTCAAACTGAGCTGTATTGGTATCCTGATACTCGTCCACCATAATATAGCGAAAGCGTTCCTGATAATTTTCCAGAATCTCCGGATTGTTCTTAAACAGCTCAATGGCTTTTACGATGAGATCATCAAAATCCAGTGCATTGCTGTTCTTCAGCGTCTTCTGATACTCAGTGTAAACCTCTGCTATTTTCTGCTGCCGGAAATCCCCGAAGGTATTCAGGGCGAACTCCTCGGGACCGATCAACTCATCCTTGGCAGAAGAAATCGCTCCCAGCAGAGTTCTTTCCTTATACTGTTTGGTATCCAGCTGAAGCCGTTTGCAGATATCCTTGATCACCGTCTTCTGGTCATCTGTGTCATAAATGGTAAAGCTGTTATCATAACCCAGCCGATCAATATGGCGCCTGAGGATTTTTACACAGGTGGAATGGAAGGTGGATACCCAGATCTGATCAGAACCAAAGCCCACCAGATCATCCACACGGTTTCGCATTTCTCCTGCAGCCTTATTGGTAAAGGTGATGGCCAGAATATTCCAGGGCTTCACTCCCATTTCTTCTATTAAATAGGCAATGCGGTGGGTGATCACCCTGGTTTTACCGGAGCCCGCCCCCGCTAAAAGCAGGAGTGGGCCCTCAGTGTGAAAAACCGCTTCTTTTTGTTCTTTGTTCAGTGTGTCATAAATACTCATACTAACTTATTTCCACAGTTTCCACAGAAATTTGCTCCATTGGTGGGAGTTCCGCAATTGGGGCAGAATTTGGGTGCTGCTGTATTTCCTCCTGTTGCTGCTTTTGCAGGTGCAGGCTGTGACTGATTCATGTTCATCTGGTTCACCATCTGCTGTCCCAGTGCCATTCCCATCTGCAGTCCTACCATATCGCCGGCCATTCCGCCGCCGCTCCCTTTTCCAAGAGAATCTGCCATAGCCAGCTGCTGGTATTTATTTACATCTCCTACCATAGCCTGGGCTGCTGCCTTCTCCTGCATTTTCTTGATCTCTTCCGGATAGGAAAAGCTTTCTACCGTAAAGTTGGTAATGGCAATACCCACTTCACTCATTTCTTTATTCAGCTCCTGACAGATGCCTTCGCCAATTCTGGCAGCATCCATCTGAAGATTGAACATATCCCTTCCTTCTTTGCCGATCCAACTCATTAAGAGAGGATTCAGATCCGTAATGATCCTTTCCTTAACCTCATCTACGGTATACTTCTGGCGTACACCGGCCAGCTTTTCAATCAGAACCCTGTGGTCTCCGATCTTGCAGCTGAAGGTACCGAAGGCACGGATAGGCATACCTCCGGGAAGTCCCGGCGCAGGAAGATTGATGGCATTCTTGGTTCCCCATTTTACCAGCATTTCCTTGGTATTAATAAATAGAACCTCCGCCCTTAAGGGAGCGTTAAAGCCAAACTTAAAGCTTTTTAAGGTGGTCAGAAAGGGGATGATCTGAGATTCGATCTCAAAATTTCCTTCCTGCTCAAAAATGCCTTCAATCTTACCATTATATAAAAAGATTGCATCCTGACCCGGACGAATGATCAGACGGGAGTCTTTCTTGATCTCATCGTTCTGCCATTTCCAGAACAACACTCCTTCTCCGGTTTCATTCCATTCTACAACATTAGCCAGCTGTTTCGTAAAAAATCCCATATGAAGCCTCCTGTTCCTGTGTATTTTTCGATAGGATTCATTATACCATGATTTGTCGGTCAGGAAAAGAAGTGTTTGTTTCCTGTCCACTGAAAGGACATTTCGTGTGGATCACGATGTGGATCATTGTGAACAGGATGACGATAACCGAATCCGGACTACTGCATCACTTTTTCGGCAAACTCCGTATTTACCAGATCTTCATAGGCAGCCCGCTCTTCGATCACCCCTGCATCCATAAGGATATCCATTAACAGCTCGAAGGCTTCCTGGGAAAATACCAGATCCGTTTTCCAGGTATCCTGATTCTGATAACGGCCGATAATGGTAGCCAGGGTAGCCTCATCCATTTCTTCAAACTGGGGCTTAATGGCTGTGGCAATTTCTTCGGCCGTATGGACATTTACATAATCCATTCCCTTTTGCAGTCCTCTGGTAAAGGCTTCGATCACATCCGGATTTTTCTCCATATAGCTTTTCTTTGCACTAAAGGCAGTGTAAGGAACATAGCCGGATTCTTCTCCCAGGGAAGCAATAACGTAACCGTCTCCCTTTTGTTCCAGAAGGGTAGCATGGGGCTCAAATTCCACTGTATACTCTCCCTGACCTCCGGAAAAGGCTGCTGCCGTAGCTCCAAAGTCGATACTCTGATCGATATTCAGATCCGTCTGGGGATCCAGGCCATTCTTTTTCAGGATATACTCAAACACCATCTGAGGCATACCGCCTGCTCTGCCTCCCAGAACCTCTTTTCCCTTAAGATCGGCAAAGGAAAACTCTGCCTCCGGCTGCCTGCTTACCAAGAAATTTCCGGCCCGCTGGGTGAGCTGGGCAAAATTTACGGCATAGTCTTCCATCTCTCCCTGATAGGTGTACACTGTAGTTTCCGGCCCCATGAATCCGATATCTGCCTCATCGGATAAGAGGGCTGTCATGGTTTTATCTGCACCAAAGCCGGTGACCAGCGTTACCTCCAGTCCTTCCTCTGCAAAGTACCCCTCTTCCAATGCTACATACATGGGCGCATAAAATACGGAATGGGCTACTTCATTCAGGGTAACCTGTTTTTTCCCGGTACCGCCCTGACAGCCGGTAAGAGTGACCAGAAGCAGAGCTGTAAGCATAAAAAATACCATCAGTTTTTTCTTCATCGAAATAAAATCCTCCTAAATGACTGATGGTATAAGATACGTATTTTTCTTAAATATGTTCCTGCCCCCTGGGATGCAGTTTAATTCTCTTCCCTCATGCCTACTGCCTGCGACCGCAGTTTAATTCTCTTCCCTTATGCTTACTGTCTGTGACCGCAGTATTCGTCGATTGCTGTTTCTATCAGCATGCGCTTTACATAGACGTCAAAGCTTAACAGGCAGATGAAGGAAAAAAAGCGCAGAAATTCCTGATCATCCTCCGGAGCATCTGCAAAGGTAGTCTCTGCCAGCCCGAACTTGTCATAAATATCCTTACGAAGAAGCTCGATCTGTCCGGCTTCCAGGCTGAAAACCTCATTGTAGATATCCTCTATGCCATAATCTGATTTTCCCCCAAACCATTTTCCGGAAATATTCCCCAGAATCTCTCCCGTATCATTAATGGACAATACTCCTTTGAAATAGTAGATAAACAAAAGGAGCAGGATATGGTCCCTGGAATATTTCTTCCGGTTAGGTGGTGGCAAAAGATCACTTTTGGCATAATTATTGATCATGGTTTTGGTCAGGATCCGGTCCGACTCAGGATTTCTTGTAGTATGGCGAAGCCTTTCATTCACAAAAGACAATACCTGATCCATATACAACTCTATATTGGGAATTTCTCCGGGGCGGATGTAGGTTAGCTGATCCACCCTTTTCATCATACTTTCCAGAATCTGTTCTATATCTTTTTTCATGCTTTCATTATATAGTAATGATTACTACATATCAAGTAGAGTGAACACTTTTCTCATCAAAATCAACTCCACTTTAGATTTATTTTAGATTTACAACTGCCATTCTTCTTTACTTTAAAACTTTAGTATGATAAAATGTCTCAAATAAAGTTTGGTGTAGAAGAAAGAGAGGGTTCTTTTGATGAATAAAAAATTAAAAATAGAAACCGTAGATTATTTATTTGAAGCAATTTTATCTTTAAAGAATAAAGAAGAATGCTATAATTTTTTTGAAGATCTCTGCACCGTCAACGAGCTGCTGTCACTTTCCCAGCGTTTTGAGGTTGCCAGCATGCTGAAGGATCACAAAACCTATCTGGAAATTGCAGAAAAAACCGGTGCCTCCACTGCTACCATCAGCCGTGTAAACCGTTCTCTCAACTATGGAAACGACGGCTATGAAATGGTCTTTAAACGCTTGAGTGAAGTCACCGTATAGCTTTATCTTTATTTCCTTTCATACTTTACAAAACGGTAGGTAGTGTCAAAGTAGCTCTGCTCATCACTTTCTGCCGTGATCTTCCATTCGGGATCTTCATCCAGATTGGGAAACCAGGTGTCTGCCTCATAGGCTCTGTCTATTTTGGTTACGTGTGCCGTAGTACAATAGGGCAGAAGCTGGCGGTAAACACTTTCCCCTCCGATCATGTAAATCTGATCACTATCATACTTTTTCAATTCCTCTAACAGCTCCTCCAGAGAATGGACCACGATAGCCCCCTCTACCCGGTAATCTTCTTTGGAGGAAAGAATGATATTCGTTCTCTCCTTCAGGGGCTGTCCTCCCGGAAAAGTTTCCAGGGTTTTTCTCCCCAATACTACCACCTTACCGGTGGTTTCCTGACGAAACATTTTCATATCCCCCGGAATCCGGATCAGGAGTTCATTTTTATGGCCAATAGCCCAGTTTTCATCTACTGCTACGATCAGATTCATTTTTTTGCTTTCCTTTCACCTCTAAACAGGAGGCAAACTGCCCTGAAGCACTTTTACCTCCTGCCACTTTTTATAATTCTCCCTATTTTCACAGACATCATTTTATTTTCCGATTCCTGTCGCCTATGACTTATTCTGTCATTCTTTAAATAGCCACAGGGATATTTTTAATCTGTTCACCGGTCTGATAATTTTCTACAGACACATCGTGACGGGTAAACTGATAGAAATCTTTCACTTCAGGATTCAGCCTGAATTTGGGCGCATCGAAGGCGGGACGACTGATCAACTCTTTAATAATGGGAATATGCCTGTCATAAATATGGGCATCCGCAATCACATGAACCAGCTCTCCCACCTGCATATCGCAGACCTGGGCCAGCATATGCACGAGTACGGAATACTGTACCACGTTCCAGTTATTCGCTGCCAGTACATCCTGGGAACGCTGATTCAATACCGCATTCAAAGTCAGCCTGTCCTCTCCCTTTTTCTGGGTCACATTAAAGGTCATGCTGTAGGCACAGGGATACAGATTCATTTCATGCAGATCCTGATGGACGTAAATATTGGTCATGATTCTTCTGCTGAAAGGGTTATTTTTCAAGTCGTAGATCACACGATCCACCTGATCCATCATCCCTTCCTTATACTGATGCTTCACACCCATCTGATAGCCATAGGCCTTACCGATAGAACCATCCTCATCTGCCCACTCATCCCAGATATGACTGTGCAGATCATGGATATTGTTGGATTTTTGCTGCCAGATCCAGAGCATTTCATCGGTAGCCGATTTCAATGCTGTTTTCCGAAGGGTTAAAAGAGGAAATTCCTCCTGCAGATTATACCGGTTGACCACCCCGAATTTCTTAATGGTATAGGCCGGCGTTCCGTCAGGCCACCTGGGTCGTACCTTCTCTCCTTCCGTGCTGGTTCCGTTTTCCAGAATATCTCTGCACATGTCAATAAAAATCTGATCTGCTAAACTCATGAATTACTGTCTCCTTTTTCTTATCTGTCCCAGCGATCACAAAGAGAATTGATCTGATCGGCAAATCTGGCCAGATCCTTATTGGCTCCGCCTTCATTCCGTCCGATAACCACCAGCAGACGCTGACCGGCCGCAAGAAGTCTTGCAAATACATCGGATACGGTTCTGGTCTTGGGCTTCTTCTCGAAGGGAACAGGCTCTGCCTCCAGAATAAACTCATTTTTGATCAGGTCAAAGCGGGTGCCGCTGTAAGGGGCATAGGCATCCTGATCGTACTCATCGATCAGACACTGGGTAAAGGACTGGCATACACCGTCCTCTCCATGAACCACAAAGATTCTTTCCGGTTTGTTCTTAAAGCCCTGCACCCACTTAAGCAGTCCGTTTTTATCCGCATGGCCGCTGATACCCGCCAGCTGGGCAATATTGGCCCGTACGGTAATGGGCTCACCGAACAATTTTACTTCTTCAGCCCCTTCTATCAGGATACGGCCCAGGGTTCCCAATGCCTGATAACCCACAAACAGAATGGTGGATTCTTCCCGCCAGAGATTATGCTTTAAATGGTGGCGGATTCTTCCCGCCTCACACATGCCGGAGGCCGAAAGGATTATCTTGGGATCCGTATTAAAGTTAATGGCTTTGGACTCGTCACTGGTTACGGAAAGGCGAAGCCCCGGAAAAGCAATGGGGTTGACCCCCTTCTTAACCAGCTCCATGGCCTCTTCATCATAACAGGTATAAATATTATTATGGAAGATTCCCGTTGCCTCCACCGCCAAAGGGCTGTCCACATATACCTCAAAATGGTCGAAACCAAGGATCCTGTGCTCCTCCTTGATCTGTCTTAGGAAATAAAGCATCTCCTGAGTACGGCCTACAGCAAAGGAAGGAATGACCACGTTTCCCCCTTTATCAAAGGTCTCCTGGATAATCCGGCTCAGCTCTCCTACATAGTCGGGACGCTCCTTGGAATGGACTCTGTCTCCATAGGTGGATTCCATAATGACATAATCTGCTTCCTCCGTAAAGGCCGGATCCTTGATCAGGGGCTGGTTCACATTACCGATATCTCCGGAAAAGACCAGCTTTTTAGTAACTTCCCCTTCTGTAGCCCAAACCTCAATACTGGATGAGCCCAGCAGATGACCGATGTCGGTAAAACGGATCTGGATTCCCTCATCTACCTCCACTATCTTACTATAGGCACAGGGAACGATCCGCTTGATTACCCCATCCGCGTCTTCCATAGTGTACAGTGGTTCTGACGCTGCTGCACCACCACGTTTTGCCTTTCGATTTTTCCACTCTGCCTCCTGCATCTGGATATGCGCACAGTCTCTTAACATAATGCTGCAGAGATCTGCTGTAGCTTCCGTCATGAAGATCTGTCCTCTGAACCCTCTGGAATACAGATGGGGAAGCATACCCGAGTGATCTACATGGGCATGAGTTAGAAATACATAGTCAATTACTGCATCTTCCACAGGAAGCGGCGCATTTTCAAAATAATTAACTCCCTGTTCCATACCACAATCTACAAGGATATGTTTTTTTCCTACCTGCAGATAGTGGCAGCTGCCGGTCACTTCATGGGCCGCACCGATAAACATTAGTTCCATGTAAACACCTCCCGGATAGACTGGTAAAAGCTGATGACTTTTACCATTTTACAAAATCTGCCTTTTTTCTTATTATACTCCATTTGACAGACTTTTGGGAGATTTTTCTGTAAATTCAGACCCTTTTAAGTGTTTTTTATGCTGTCGTGAATAGCCCCTGCCTTAGTGCATTTATCTCAATACTATTTTATTTCAGAGCATTGGCCAAAGTATAAAATTGATAATACATACCACCTTGATTTAACAAAGTATCATGATCTCCTTCTTCCACGATACCTTCCTCCGTCAGTACCAGAATCCGGTCTGCATTTTTGATACTGCTGAGCCGATGGGCTATGGTCAGAGTGGTTCTGCCCTTGGACAACTCTGACAGAGATCTGGCCACCGCAAATTCACTTTCATTATCCAGAGCCGAAGTAGCCTCATCCAGAATAATGATGGGTGGATTTTTTAAAAATACACGGGCAATACTGATTCTCTGTTTCTGTCCACCGGACAGCTTAACCCCCCGCTCACCAACATAGGTATCATATCCATTTTTCAGCTTTTCAATGAATTCATGGGCACCTGCACGTTTTGCAGCCTCCACCACCTCTTCTCTGGTGGCATTCTTCTTGCCATAGGCAATATTTTCAAAAACCGTACCAGAAAACAGGTAGACATCCTGCTGTACCATACCGATATTTTCTCGAAGACTTTTTAACGTAATCTTCTTCACATTTTTACCATCCAGAAAAATATCTCCCCTGGTTACATCATAAAATCGGGGGATAAGATTACAGAGGGTAGTCTTTCCTCCGCCGGAGGGCCCTACAATAGCCACCTTTTCTCCCGGATGAATGGTCAGATTCAGGTTGTGGAATACCTGATTATGGTCATCCGGATATTCGAATTCCACGTTCTTAAAGCAAATCTCTCCTTTAGGAGCCTCCAGGGGCATTGCTCCGGGCTCATCAAAAATCTCGATATCTGCATCCATGATCTGAAAAAACCGCTCAATTCCCGTCATTCCCCGCTGGAACTGCTCCGCAAATTCAATGATCTTACGAATGGTGGCAATAAGGGTGGTAACGTAGAGCAGATAAGCTACCAGATCACCCGGTGTAATGATCCCCTTTACCATAAAAATACCGCCGGCTACCAGAACAGCCAGATACATCAGACCGTCGAACATTTTTACCGTGGTATAAAAATCCGCCATGTAAAGGTAGGATTTCTCTTTAATCTTCAGGAAGTTACGGTTATCACTTTCAAACTTCTCTTTTTCTACCTCCTCATTGGCAAAGGCCTTTACCACCTTCTGCCCCAAAAGGGAATCCTCAATCCGCGCATTCAGCTCACCGATCTGGCCTCTCTGCTGTCTGAAGCCCTCCTTCATTCTGAAATTCAGCTTCATGCAGACCGCCAGCATAACGGGAATGATGACGAACACGATCAAGGTCAGCGGCAGATTGATAAAGGCGAGGATCACAAAGGCTGCCAGAGCCTTGATTCCCGCAATAAAAAACTCCTCCGGACAGTGATGGGAAAATTCGGTCACATCAAAAAGATCGTTAGTAATCCGTCCCATGATCTGCCCCACCTTCGTATTATTGTAATAGGTATCCGAAAGCTTCTGCAGATGGCTGTAGGCATCCCGACGCATATCCGTCTCAATCTTGGCACCCATCACATGGCCCATATTCTGCATATAGTGGCCTGCCAGACAGTCGATCACTCTCAAGGCCAAATATAAAAGTCCCAGCCTCAGAATAATTCCCACAGACAGGGCTGCCAGATTCTGAATCCCCTCGTTGGTAATGTAGCGCATGATCAGTGGCAGCACCAATTCACACAGAGTGGTCAGAGCTGCACAGAACAGATCCATAAACAGTGTCTTTTTATAAGGTTTAAAATAAGGAAAAAACCGCTTCATCAGTTTTCCTGAAGTGTACATTGTTTCTTCTTTTTTCATACTTCCTCTCATTCTGCTGCCCTGGCAGCCCTTCAGCCACAGGGACTTTATCCGTTAACGGACAGTTCCGGGCCCTTTATTTCCAATTTCTCTATCGGATTCTTTCTATCTTAACCAGTTTATTCTGATTTTGCAAGTCTAATAACAATCTGTAGCCGTTTGGATTTAAGTTGAACTGTTACCAAAAATCTCACATTTTCACATTTTTTTCATATTCTATTTTCTTATCTTATGTTATACTGGGTACAGTCCGTGTTTTTTTCAGTAAAAACACAGTAAGTTATAGGAATTATAGGAGTGAAAAAAATGAGCGAAAACACAACCAGTAAAAGCCAGGCCAAGCGTCAGGCCCGCCGTGAAGAAATCAAAAAATCCCAGCGTGAAGAAAAGCGGGTTCAGCTGATCCTGACCACTGCGGGAATTGCCCTGACCGTTATTTTTCTGGTCATTGCCGGTACCTTTATCTACCGCCAGATGACTCAGACCGTTTCCAGCAGTGATTACAGTGCCCTTTTAAATGAGGATGGAACCGTTAAGGATCTGAATCCTCTGGATTATGTGGATCCTTATGATTATCAGAACATGAGTGTTTCTGCAAATGATATTACCTATTCTGAGGAATCCATTGATGCCGATATTGAAACCTTGCTTTCTGAACACCAGACCCTTGAGACCGATTCGGCCCTTACTGCTGCCGACGGTGACACCCTGAATATTGATTATGTAGGAACCGTGGACGGTGTTGCTTTTGAAGGCGGTGATACCGAAGGAAACGGAGCTGATCTGGTGCTTGGCTCCGGTACCTATGTGGATACCTTTGAAGAACAGCTGGTAGGCTCTCATCCCGGTGATCAGGTAACTGTAAACGTTACCTTCCCTGAGGATTACACTAATGAGGAACTGCAGGGCAAGGCCGCTGTTTTTGAAGTTACCGTAAACGGCATCTATGTAAACCCCGAATTTACCGATGAATTTGTGGCAGAAAATCTTTCTGAATATGCCTCCACTGCCGAAGAATACAGAGCTTACGTGAAGGAAACCAATGAAAGAAGCAATCTGGAAACTGCTGTAGCTACCAAGTTGGGAGAAACGGTAACCGCCAACAGCTATGAGGAGAACTATTTAAAACAGCTGAAATCCATCAGCAAATACGAGCAGGAAAGCTACTATGAAAGCTATAATCAGATGTATTACTCTTTTATGGGAAGCTATCCCTACAGTAGCTTTGAAGAGTACACCGGTATGACTTCTTCTCAGTTTGAAGATTATCTCACCGAGCTGTCTCAGGCACGTTTTGCCCTGGTCATGACCTACCAGTATATCTTCGATGATGCGGGTCTGACCATCACTGATGAGGATTATCAGGCCAAGGTTGATGAACTGGGCTCCACCTCTGAGGAAACCTACGGTAAGCCGTATATGATGCAGACCGTTATGCAGGACAAGGTCATTGACTATCTGGCTGATATCGCAACCGTGACGACTGAATAAATTAAAAATGCAGAAGGCTGCCGCAATAATTCTTTGAAGAGTTATGCGACAGCCTTTTTATTTTATTGTAAAGATAGTTGTGGGTTTTTCAATAATATAGTCTTTCATTTTCTTAAAGGTACGGATCAGTGCCCGGCTCTGCTTTGCAGCTAAATCTCCACGTAAAACAGTCATCAGCATATATATGCCCTGCTCAGTAAATGCTAATGGCAAGTAACGGGAACCACCCCAGCTTGAGGTGAAATTTTTGCACCTCAAGCTTTCCCATTCATCTTTTGTAAGCCGGAACATAAAATCATTCCCCTCAAATTTGACTCTATTATTCTTTACTTGCTCTGACTGTATAACACTCGGATCTCTATACCGTCCTCCCATAAATTTAAAATAATTTTGTTTATTCAGCAATCAAAAAATCAATCGTATCTACCAGCATTTCTATTTTCTCCTGGTAATCCTTCTGCTTTTTGGTTGGATAGGTAAAACGAAGCTCGTGGAAACGTACTCCTTCTGCCAGGCTATATTGTATCTGGGTAAATTCTTGCCCCTCCTCAATATAGGTAAATACTAATTTGTGAGTATAAAAATTGTCTATTGCCATAGTCTCGAATTCTATAATCTCTATGTCCTGGTAATCTGGATAGTAATCGATTAATAGCTGATGATAATCCTCCTTTGTATTATCTGCCGGAAATCTCCATGCTTCTCCTGTTTCATAAATTAAAACAGGGGTCTGCTTTTCTTCCGTATCTGAAAAAATAGTAATGCCACCATCTTCTCCCTGCATTTCTTCTACTGACCAGGCTCCCGGATAAGTAAATGTAACGAAACTTCCTTCAAACTGCACATACTCCGGATCTGCATTTTCCTCTTCTTCTGTTATCTCTATGGCTTCTTCATTGGAACTTTCCTGTTTTTCTTCTTCCATACTTTCTATAGTCCCTTCCCGTGTATTTTGCAGCACCTGCTCCTCCTGCGTCTTTCCACAGCCCGTTATTCCCATAAATACAAGTAACAAAATAGTAAATAAAACAATTTTTTTCTGCATAGTTTTATCCCCCACAACGTATAAAGTCTGTATGATCATTCTTTGATCCGGCTCACTCTTTCACAACATTTTTGATTATTTTTAAAAATTCTTCCTTTGGTTCTTCGCCCACTACCGTAAAAACGACTGTACCATCTTCAGACAGCCAGGTGGCAATACTCGCTTCCTGTGATCCGGTTAAAGCCTGTAAAGTCCAAGGGTTCTGTGGCTCTCTTTATTGCGCAGGAAGGCTACGATCATCCTCATATACCTTCAGTACACCGTAATACGCTGTAACGGTCGAATCATCCCAGGTATATTTCCCTACATCCTCCGGACCATACCGTAGTAAAAAATAATCCATATCATGCAGAAGATAATAAATATTGAAGATATGCCTGACATTATAATCTTCCCTGGCCAGCTCCATTTCCCGAATCATAGTATCAAAATCAGCAACCAGCATATCTGAACCTGTACTGTCCCTTAATTCTTTCATGATGCGAATAAAATCATCAGCGGTATAATCATTATAGGCAGTAACCGGCATACCATAGACTTTATAAAATTCTTCTTCTGTCATTTGATCAGAATAATCCCTGTAATCCAAGTCTCCATCTACAGCCCATCCTGTCTGCACTAATCCTGTCTCATGAAAAAGATTCCAGGTCAAATTGCCTGGATCCTCTAAATTTGAAAAAAAGTCCCCATATAAATATTCATGTTCGAGCTCCAGATTTGCTTTGGCAACTATCGAGATCATCCGATTAACTGCTTCATCACTCATACCTGCAAAAACCTGTTTTCTTTTGGCAAGTACCTCTTCCCTGGAGGGTCTGGACTTCCTCTGTTCCTCCTCGTTAATACCTACTCCCTCAGACGAAACTTCATCAACTTTTCCACCTTCTCCTTCTTCATAAACAATGGAAGATAAATCTGCCACATTTCCAGCCACATCTGCGCTCCGGCTGGTCTTTTGGGGAGTTGTACCATATCTACTTCCCCAGGCATATACCTCATCCCAATAATTAACTGCATATACAGTAAATTCCTCAAACCACACATCTTTTATATTCTCTTTTACCAAATAGGGCTCAGTCACAAAATATTTACACTGGGTAGGCAGCCCCTCTCCTCGGTTACCATTTCCGATCTCTCCAAAGGAATTATCACCCCACATATACAATTTACCTTCATCGGATATTGCAGCCAGTGTATACAATCCGCTGCTGATAAAGACTACATGATCCATTACCAGCACCGGCTCATGGGAATATTTGGTCTTCATGGAAATCTCCTCATTAAATACATCCATCTCTCCTCTGGCCGGACCTAATTGACCATTTTTATTATTACCTAAAACGTATACCTGTCCCTCTTCGGTCAGATACATCACTGTATTCAGGCCTACCGTTGCATATTTTACCTCTTTTGCGATCAGTACAGGGCTGGCGACGTATCCAACCATGCCGGATACCCTGCTCTGTTCAGGAGGAACACCCAACTGACCGCTTTCATTCCTTCCCGTTCCGTAGAGAATCCCATCGATAATTTCATATTGATTGCGAACTAAATGACTCTCATGCTGATATTTCTCTTCAATCACAATATCCAGTTTGGGATTCACCTCAACTATTTCCAGCTCACCGGGGCCTTTGGAAGGGTTCTGATAGAGAAAAACTCCCAGTACAATGGCCAGAGCCGCAAAGCCTACGAGAAGCACAAGGCCTGCAGCTGCAGCAGCGATAAACACCTTATCTTTATCCGTAAACCAGTATTTTTTCTCCATGATTTATCTCACCTTATCTCCGATCTCATCTTTAAAAGGCCAAAACTCATGGGTGCAGATTGTAATATATTCTGATAGTTCATAATAAGGAATGATTATTTTCACCCTCCTTCCTACCTGATTACCACATATCCATAAGGAGCCGTCACTTTTTTGGATGATCGTATTTTCGAAATATCCTTCATTAATTTCAGGTGCTTCCGATATATGGTCGAAATCTACATTCTGATCGAACTTTCCCGTCCAGACGAAGGTAACATCTTCAGCCACCTTTTCCGGTTCCAGAACAAGCCGCTTTCCTTCCACTCCACAATTACCGGTAAGGTTATAGCCCCAGGTCCATACCGTTCCATCCTGTAAAAGTGCTGCATGATTAAACCAGCCTCCGGTGATCAAAACAGCGTTCTCCAATACCTTCCTGGGCTGAGAATAGTAATAACCCATCCGTGCATCATAAGCAATGGTTCCAAAAATCCATACAGAAGAATCCTCCTTCATACAGGCCACATCCTCTTTTCCACACCTGGCAAAGATCACCTCCTCCAGCAAAAGCTTAGGGGTCAGCTCACAATTCTTATGCGGATTCATATAGGTATTAAGATCAAATTCCCCATAGCTCATTAAAGCACCACAGGCTGTATTTCCAATTCCGTACAGCTTATGATCTGCCGTAAGATAAATGACAAAGCCCTTTTCGGAGTAGTCTACATGAACCACATTCTCTGCAATCTTTACCGGTTCCTCATAAAAATGATCATCCTGGGTTCCCTGTCCCAACTGTCCGTAATCATTGTACCCACTTCCCCAAAGCACCTTATTCTCATCAATATAATAAAAATTGGCAAAAAATCCGGTTTTGGTGGTGTAGTAATCCTCAATATTCAGCTCCAGATTCAATGGCTCTTTGTCCATCCCTTCGCTCTCTTTGTCCAGACTTCTTCCTGTGGTCACCTCTCCTGCCAATACACTCTCTGCCTGTCCCGCACTTTTGAAAAGGCTGTTCCCGCTTCCACAACCGGCTAACATAGAGCCCGCTAAAGCTGCCGCCAAAATTCGGATCATCTTCTTTTTCATCTGTAGATTCCTTTCCATTTAATTTTAACTTATAGGTCTAAGGTGTCATAAGCTAATCTATCATTCTGCCCTGCTTCCGACACATACCCAGGTTTTGCCGTTATCAGAAGACTCATAATATATGCGTGAACTGTCGTATTTTTCTCTTCGTAATTCCAGTTTAAATACATTTCCTTCTTTTACCGGCATGGAAATGTATATATAGCCACTCGCATTGGTCACTTCACCGACAATCTTATTCGTAGGAGGCTGTACACGGGTAAAGGAATTTCCTCCGTCCGTGGTCATGTATAATTCTGAATGGGTCTCTGATGCTCCCCCCATTAACACGAATCCCAACTGCTCGTCATAAAATTCTATTCCTTCTGCCACACCGAACAGTACCTCCGGAAAAGGATCGGGAGTAACTGCCTCCCAGGTCTTTCCACCATCCCCGGTTACTTCCAGTGCATACCATCTGCTTCCCAGCGCCGCATCCAAAATAGCCAGCCGCCAGCCCTTCTGCTCATTTAAGAAATAGTAGATTAAACCATCCTCGGGGTTGACCGTGCTCTTCCCACTGGCATAGGTATATTCCGGCTCATCTTCCTCGATCGTCAGAATATTCCAACCATCCACGTAACGAACCGGCACAATATCCTCACGATCGGGTACATAGAGAGAAACCTCATAGCCTGTATAGCCTTCCCTTGTCTTCACTTCTTTAGGATCCCCATAGCTTCCGTCCTGCTTTACGACCCGTATTCCTTCATCTGTGGGAAAAGATCGATGCCCATAATAAAGAAGGGCAAATTCATTTACCCCATAGGAATCACTCCAAAGGCTTACCTCTTTTTTAACATCCACCAGCTCCATGATCGCAAATAAAGAATCCAGCTTTTCTGTTTCAGGGTATTCACCACCACTGCCTTCCTCCAAAGTAACCGTCATTTCTTCACTCTTATCCCTGTCATAGGATAAGAGGAATCTTCTTGTTTTTCCCTGCTCATCTTTTCCATAAAAATAGCTGTAAATACTGGTGATTGTGCCATCCTGATCGAATCCTACCGAGAAACGGTTGATCAGATACAACTCATCGGGAATATCTATTTTCCTTTCCAGGTCTTCAAAAATTCCCTCTATTCCATCCTCATAGATATTGTTATGGATCAGTTCAATCTTTTTGTCTCTTAACAGATGATCGACCACCCAGGACAGTTTACCATTATACTTTGTACCGCTATGTACGATCTGTGCTCCGAAAAAAATGGTGATTCCGCAAAAAATAAGGAGTTCTGTACAAAATACTGCTAACAATGGCTTCTTCTTACTGTTCGTTTTTTCTTCTCCCTTTTTCTTTTTCAAAAAATAAACACGGCTGAAAATAACCAGCCAAGCAATTCCAATTGCTCCACATAACAATATAATGGGAGCACGCCTTCTCAGCCCTCCATACTTACAAAGCTTGTACAAGGTCTGCATCCCATAAAAATAAATCCCCAGAAAAACAGGATTGAGAAGAATGGCCCAATAGCGCAGTCTTAATTCCTTTGCTTCTTTTGTCAGTTTCTCTTTCACCTTCGTTTCTACCTCCTCCTTATTCCATTGTCTCAATAAACTGTTCCATCACTTCCATCTCCAGATTAGTGTCAATCACGTAAATGTACGCCTCCTCCTGAAACATAGCCTGAACTCCTTCCACATCCCGGAAAAAAGTAACGTACTTTTCTCCCACACTCCTTTCGGTAACCTCCGGATTATCCGATGAAATCGAAGTAGACATACTTCCTTTATCCTCCAGGTTTATTATACTGACAATGAAAAACTGTTCTTCATTTCTGTAATACGATATCTCGCATCTATTCTCCAGGGAATTTGATCACCGACATATACACAAAGCCTCTCAAGCTCCAGTCCCCCCGGAACAAATCGGGGAGTCAGAATATCCAGTCCTTCCGCTGTTATCAGCTCTTCCCAGCCTGTATACTGTTTTTCCTCCACACTTAGCGGGCTGATCTGAAGCCCTTCATTCACATAGTTTTCCTCTTCTTTTTGAATAAATTGAAGCAGGACGGTGTCTGCCTGCCTTTTTATATTCATCAGAATTCCCCTGTTGGTCGCTCTTACCGAAACATAATTTCCCACTCCGAATACCAGCAGAAATACAACTGCCGCAGCTGCAAATCTGACGACTCCGGCCGGAACAGGATAGACCTTCTTTTTTGACCGGACATACCCACCCGGAAAACGAGAAGAAAACTCCTCTCTTTTCCTGATGCCAGTCTCTTCCTTATCCGCAGTTCGGCTCAGTAGTTTAACCAGGGAGTCAACTTTTTCCACATCAATCTCATCGGGAGCTTTATCCAGCTCTTTTTCCAGAGCAATATTCAGTTCCTCTTTAAGCCTTGCTTCATTGGTCTCTCTATTTGCAGAGTTCATCTTGCCCTCCAATCATTAATTCTCATTTTTTTATTCCTGGTAACACTTTTTCTCCAAAAATCAAAAAAATAATACGCTCAGTCCCTTCCTCAATTTTGCCAGTATCCGGGACAGCTTCATTTTGCTTCCGGCTTCTGTACTTCCCGTCATTTTTGCCAGCTCCCGGTGAGAGTATCCCTGTTCATATTTCATCATCAGAAAAGAAAACTCATCCTCTTTTAAAATAGCTTTATATTCCTCAAAATCTTCCGTCTGCTCACTTCCCGGATTTTCAGGCAGCTGGGTCCAATCCTCAATCCGGGTTTCATGGGTCTGACGGCGAAGATAGGCTGCATTCAGCTTCAGGATCTTGTAGTTTGCTGCCTTGTACAGCCAGCCCCGGGGATTTTCATGCTCCTTCAGCTTCTCAATATGGCGAAAGGCTTCCAGGTAGATTTCCTGCAAAATATCCTCTGCAAAAGCCGGATTACTGCTTCTGTACTGCACGAACCTGCTAAGACCCTCATAGCTTTTTTCATAAAGTTCATTAAAATATTTTTCTTTCTGTTTCTTGTTCATGTTTATCCTGCCACCGCTGTTATCAGTTTTTTCCTTATTTGGGAAATAGTGTAACATAAACCGGCCTGTCATTTCCTTAATCTTTTCTTAATTGAATGAAGGATATTTCTTAAGATAAAAGCGAAAAAATCAAGTTAAAAACGCCATATTGATACCTGTGTATCAATACAGCGCTTTCTTTCTTCTTTATTAGCTTCTTCCTTTTTCTTTATTCCGAAAATCAGAAAGATCAATACAGGTACAATCTTCCATCATCTCTTCAAGGATTTTTTTATTCAAATTAATCCAGCCTTTACACTTATCCAGGATAATGGCATCACTTGTGATCACATTCTCCAGTTTTTCCAGAACCGTATCTACATTGTGGATAACCTCCACCTGAACCTCAAAACGAAATTCCTCCCATATTTCTAAGATTTTCTGCTTTAATCTGCCGGAATTGGATACCGGAGAATCCAGATAGATGACTGCCTTTGCTATCTCATACCTTTCCAGCATTTTTCCCATAAGAAAAAGGGCTCTTTCCGTCTTGTCGATCACCCGATAGGTTCCCCTGAGTGCCGCCAGATCCCGGATTGTCCCATCCATGCAGCTTAACAGCAGGGAATCAGACAGAGCCACTTCTAAAGTGATAATGGTATTGAATCCATCGATATTTACAACACTTCCCGCGGGAATCTTCAAAAGCTCCCTGTCCTTCCGGCTCTGAATGGCCGCTTTGGAGGAAACCGATCTGGTTAAAGCCAGTCTCTGCCGTTCAGACAGCAGATAGTGATTCCCCACAAAGGTGGAGGCTCCCTTGATTTTATAGCCCTGATCCAATAAATACTGCAGATCCTGTCCTGCCCTGAACAATTTTTCCAGGGCCTGTCCTCTAAATTCCTTTTCATCATTTGGGTAGGCTCCCCGTTTTATCGTTGATGCCATAATTCCTCCATTCTACTACAGGATAACCTCCTCCTGCACAAGGTCAGTATATTTCTAAGCATCACTCAGGGCAGACTCAAACTCCTCTGTCTACCGTCTGAGGCCCTTGGGATAATGATTTTTCATGATCCCTCCGGCCAGCTTTCCCCAGCCAAGTCCATAGCCGTCCACAGTAATCAGATACCAGCCTTTTTCTCCTTCTGCCAGAAAGGTCTGGCCTGCCAGGTAGTCTCTGACTTCCCTGCTGTCGACAGAAAGATTCCAGGTAAAATTGAAGTCGGCAGGTAAAAAGGCCAGGGCCAGGGCATGAGAAGGCTCAAACCGATTTTTCTTCAAGGTACCCAGATGCAGACCGGGGCGTAAAACCTTGAGCCCCTTTAGGGAAGGCATATCCACCGGAAGATGATAAAGCTGATCGCCGAAAAGATACAAACGCCACTCCCTATCAGCAAAGTCCCTGATAAACTCCTGCCCAAACTGAACAAATTCCCTGCACTCTTTCAAAGTTAGTATTTTTGCCAGCCCATTGGCCGGAAGAGGCCGGTAATCCTCCTGCAGACTTCCCTTCTTTTCCAGCACTGCTATATAATGTCCTTCGCCTTCAATTTTATGGGGCCAGAGTCGCTTATCCTCAAGAAATTGAAAGTCTCCATTTCTTTTCAGAAAAGAAGCTATACTATCCTCATTTTCTTCTCTGGCAAAGGTACAGGTGGAATAAACCAGACGTCCACCGGGCCTAAGCATCTTTGCCGCTTCATCCAGAATTTCTGCCTGCCGTCTTGCACAAAGCTGAACATTCTCCAGGCTCCATTCCTGCCTTGCCTCTTCATTTTTCCGAAACATTCCTTCTCCCGAACAGGGGGCATCCACCAGAATCTTATCAAAATACTCCGGGAAAATCCGGGCCAGCTTATCCGGCATCTCATTGGTCACCAGGGCATTGGCAACTCCCATCCGCTCCACATTTTCCGAAAGAATTTTTGCTCTTGCGGGATGTGGCTCATTGCAGACCAGAAGGCCTTCTCCCTGTAAATATCCGCCAATCTGAGTACTTTTTCCTCCCGGCGCAGCACAAAGATCCAGGATCCGCTCTCCCGGCTTTACCTGAAGATATTCTGCCACTGCCATAGCACTGGGCTCCTGAATATAATAAGCTCCTGCCTGATGAAAGGGATGCTGTCCCGGCTGCTCCTCCAAAGGATAATAGTAGCCCATAGGTGTCCAGGAAACTGCCCTCAATGTAAAAGGCATTTTTTCTTCAAATTCTTCCTTCTCTGTTTTCAGCGGATTTCTCCGTAATGCCTTGGCTTCTTCTTTTTCATAGCTTGCCAGAAAGAGGGGATATTCCTCTCCCAGACTCTCTTTCATTCTGTTTAAAAACTCCTGTGGAAGCATAGTTCCCTCCCTTGTTTTCTTTCTGCTTTTTTGAGATTTTGGGGCAGATAGATTTACTCTTTCTGCCTTTTTTATATGCCTATTCTCTACTTTTTGGGGCTTTTCGGGCAGATAAATTACTTACTTCCGCCTTCCATATATGCCCAAACTCTTCTTTTTTGAGCTTTTTAGGCAGATAGATTGCTTACTTCTGCTTTTTTATATGCCCATTCTCTACTTTTTGGAGCTTTTCGGGCAGATAAATTACTTACTTCCGCCTTTTTTATATGTCCCAACTCCACTTTTTGGGCCTTTTCGGGCAGATAAATCCACTCTTTCCGCCTTTTTTATATGCCCAGACTCCACTTTTTGGAGCTTTTCTGGCAGATAAATGGCTTACTTTCACCTTTTTTATATGCCCATTCTCTACTTTTTGGGGCTTTTCTGGCAGATAAATCCACTCTTTCCACCTTTTTTATATGCCCTGGCTCCACTTTTTGGAGCTTTTCTGGCAGATAAATTGCTTGCTTCTGCCTTCCATATATGCCCAGACTCTACTTTTTGGGGCTTTTCTGGCAGATAGATTGCTTGCTTCTGCCTTCCATATATGCCCACGCTCTACTTTTTGGGGCTTTTCTGGCAGATAGATTGCTTGCTTCTGCCTTCCATATATGCCCAGACTCTACTTTTTGGGGCTTTTCTGGCAGATAGATTGCTTGCTTCTGCCTTCCATATATGCCCACGCTCT
>JAFSIS010000049.1 GCA_017439665.1 Lachnospiraceae bacterium | reverse complement strand
TCTCGATAGCACAGGATAAAAATCCTCAACGTAGCCCGCTACGCCTACGTTTTTTGCTCTGCACTCTCAGAAAAATATACTGCATAAATGGTAGAGTTATTTAGAAACCGTTACACTAGTGCCAAATAGTCAAATACACCTCGTGTTATATTAGTGCAAGTTATATTTTTTGAAGATAAAAATGAGCTCACCCTTACTCAAAATGACCATTGCTTTGGCATTTTTTCGTAGGACTAAATCAGCGGGAACCCTTGTTTTTACTGGGTTCTTACTAACTTGACATTATAATAACACGCTCCCCGGAATCGATAATTGCCATCAGCACCCCTTGTCCTGTCAGTTCCCCTTCCTGTTGTCTTGCAAAGCTGATACAGGAGTTTTCTTTTGCCTCCAACAGACCATAGGTAAGGCTTTTTGGCTTCTCAATATATTCAATTTCCTCCAGGTCGGCCAGTGCCGCCAGATAAACTTCAGGAAGGGTGACAATGGCATAGCCTGCCAGAAGAGGCTCTACCTCAATATCTCCCCCTGCAATCCGTTCCAGATCCCCGTGGTATTTGACGATCACTTCCCATCTTTTGCTTTTTTCATCAAATCCCACATTCAGGATTTCTGACTGTATCCGTTCTTCCTCGGTGGAATCCAGAGCAAGATTCAACAGATTTTCCTGTTTCTGACTGTTTGCCATGCCCAGCCTCACAAAATCATTTTATACCAGTCTATGACTTCCTGACTCATAAAATGCCCGTGCAAAGCGGATAAAATACTCCGTATCCAAAGCCCCTGCCGTTTCAAAAGCAGAGTGCATGGAAAGCTGTGCCAGCCCCACATCTGCCGAGGGAATGGAGCAGTGTGAAATGGAAATATTTCCCAGCGTTGATCCCCCCGGAATATCGGAACGGTTATGATAGGTCTGCCAGGGAATTTCCTGTCGATCGCAGATTGCTTTGACTACCGCTCCGGTAAAGGCATCCGTGGTATACTGCTGATTTCCATGATACTTGATCACGATACCGCCATTTAATACCGGCCGGTTCGTAGGATCCGACTTCTCCGGATGATTGGGATGCAGACCGTGTCCGTTATCTGCGGACAAAAGAAAGCTGTCTGCCAGCAGGCTGGCCAATGAGCTCTCTCCTCCCACTGCCCGGCTGATTTTTTCCAGAGTAACCTGTAAAAAATCGGAATCTGCTCCCTGCCTGGTCCTGCTTCCTACCTCTTCGTGATCAAATACACAGTAAACCTTCATATATTCCTTATTTTCTGCCTGCAAAAATCCCTGCAGGGAAGAAAAAACACACATGGTATCATCCAGCCTGGGAGCGCCGATAAATTCCCCGTCTTTTCCCAGAAAACAGCCCTGTGTCCGGCTGAATAAAAAAAGATCCGTTCCCAGAATATCCTCTGCCTGAATCCCCAGCTTTGTTGCTATTTTTTCCTTCAGGTCAGCTTCTTTTGCCGAAGAAAAGAGAGGACGCATATCCGTCTGGGGATTATACTCTACCCCCTTATTGATCTCACGGTTCAGATGGATGGCCAGATTAGGGATAACACATAGATCCTCTTCAAAATGTACCAGATGACTGCCCAGCCCTTCCTCCTTCTTTACAATAACCCTTCCTGCTATGGATAAGGGCCTGTCCAGCCAGGTGGACAGAATGGAACCGCCATATTTTTCTACATTCAATACCACATAAGTGTTTTCCACGGTGATTTCCGGATTTTCCTTCACCTTAAAACAGGGAGTGTCGCAGTGGGAGGCGATCAGATGAAAGCCTTTAAGCTTTTCCCTGGGTACCTGAAAGGCGATCATGGAAGCTCCATTGCGGATAACATAATATTTTCCCTCGGGCTGAAGCTGAAATTCCGTATTCTCTGTAAGAGGCATAAATCCCTCTTCCTCCAGTGCCTTACGCACATTTTCTATGGTATGAAAACAGGTGGGACTCTGATTGATAAATTCCAAAAGCCTTTTCGCGCTTTCCTTACTCTGCATTCCTTCTGACTACTCCTTTTTCCTGTAAAAAAGCGGGATAATAGGACAGCTTTGCTTTTCTCAGCCCCTCTGCCCCCATATCCTCTTCACGGTTTACATAAGTATACCCAGATGCCTCATGGGTCAAAAACTGCTGATTGATCATGGGATAAGCCCCCTGTACTTCGGCCAGGGCTTTTTCAATGTGTACCACGAACATCTCCCGGTTCAGCTCCTCTCCCAGGGTAAAGGCAACCACTCTGCCGTCTGCCCAGAGAACTCCGCCCTTCAGACCCAGCTGCTCATACTCTTCCAGAGAACGAAGGGTTACACAGAACTCTTTGTGCTTATCCCCTCTTTCCTCACAAAGATTGATCACCTTCCACTGCTCTGCCATTTCCACACAGGCTGCCACATTTTCCCGGGAAAGGGATTCATAACGCCAATCCGGATGATTCTCCTTGAATTTATTGATATGATTCCGTTTTCCATGCAGTTTTTTTCCTGCCAGAGAAATCATTTTTTCCATATCATATACATAATCTGCCTGATCACGATTGTATTCCACTGTGTATTTTCCAGGAAAAAGCTCCTCCAGTCGGGCAAATTTATCCTCAGTTACCAAATGCATTTTAAAGGGCTTACCCAGAGCAACAAAGTACTCCTCCAATATCCCGATCACCCTGGCAAGGTTCTTTTCGGTCTCCTCATCTCTGGCCAGAGGCATTGCCACAGAAGGCTTTTCCCCTCCAAAAAAAAATACCAGCATATCCTCAATGATGGCATATTCCATATCATAAAAAGGGGCCCACAAATAGTTGTTGCTGAAGGTAAATTCACAACAGCTTCTCTGCTCATACTCATAATATTTTTCAAGGGTTGGTTTATCTTCTATTTGAATCGGTTTCCACTCTATCCTCATTTTCCTTACTTCCCTCTTTCTGTTCTTTCGTTCTGTTATTTAAGCAACATATATAACTATTCAGGACAAGCTGGAAAATCCTGAATAGTTACATACATATGATCATGACATTATATCAACTTTATGTATTTTAACATTCCTTCCTTCCAGTGGCAAGGCTACCCTTGCAGTAAAATCCCCCTGGAAAAATGGCTGATTATGGTAAACCTGCACAAGACTGATGGGTATACCCATAATGTACTTTTAGCACATTCTATGCCCACTTTCCTGCAAGACAGCGTAGGAGTAAAAACGTATTTTTTCCAAAAATAAAAAATCTGTCGGCTCCGAAAACTGTGTTCCAAAGGCAGACAGATTTTTCATCCTGTTTTTACTATGTAATTATTCTGCCTCTTCTACAGATAATGTACCTGCTTCAGTCTCTGCCGGTGCCTGGGGATCATCTACTGCTTCTGATGTTGCAGCATCTGTTTCAGTACTCTCTGCATCCATAGCTGCAGCATCTGTTTCAGCACTCTCTTCACCCATAGCTGCAGCGTCTGTTGCTTCTTCTGTTACCTCTAGCGTCATCACTTCACCTGTTTCCTGAAGCTCCATATCCTCTTCAGTAAGCAGCGTTGACTCCTGTTCCACGGTGGTCATCGTCACATCCCCGGATACCCCTGCGGCACCGCAGCCCGCTGCCAGTCCCAAAGTTACCATCAAGGTTACTGCCAAAAAATACTTTTTCATTGATCTTGTCCTCCATTTCTGCATGGGATCCCCCCATACATTCTATGTATATGCAGAAATGAAGATGGATATGACCAGATTTTCAGACTTATTCTGGGAAAAAATATTTTGTGCCTGCCCCCTGGTATAATCAGCATATATCTCGTTAGAAATCACCATCTGCTTCTTTTTACCATTATTAAAAATACTTTTCTATTAATTATATAACAAAAGTATTGACTTCCATATTCTTCTATGTGATAATCATTCTATATATTCAGTTATAATCATGAATACATTCAAGAATTTACCCCTTATCTGATGGCTGCTAAATTTCTTTTATGTGAACTTTGCAAGTGAGTTCCACTAAAAGTTTCATTTTTGCTTCAGATCCCGAAAAAAACTGGAAATATGTGGGTTCCAACTCTTGCAATTCATGGCAGAATGAGGTATATTTAGTGTAATAGTTACACTAAATATGGAGGGAATCATGTACCTCAATACCACAGTGAAAATCCCTGAAGTGAAGGGCAAAATCATTTCCAAGAAAAAAGGTGGAACAACATATATCCTGTATCAATATGGCAGCGAATACAATCCGGATAAGCAGTATGCCATCCCCTTAAGGGTTATCGTCGGCAAAGTGTCCCCATCAGATGCATCGCTGATGTTCCCGAATGAGAAGTTCCAGATTTACTTTCCGGATGTTGAGTTCCCTGACGAACTCCCGTTTGCATACCGCAGCTGCTGCATGAAAATCGGGGCATGTATCATCATCCAAAAGGTACTGGATGAATATAAACTCGTGCCGATGCTCAGGAAGCGCTTTGGTGATGATACCGGGCTTATCCTAGACCTTGTTTCCTATCTGATTGTCGAAGAAGAAAACGCAGGCCAGTATTATCCGGATTTCGCTTTTACGCATCCACTCCTTACGGAGAAGATGACGATATACAGTGATTCCAAAGTCAGTAGACTTCTTAAGTCGATGACCAAAGACCAGTGCATCGGATTCCTGGATGATTGGAACCGGAACCGGGATCATGAGAGCAGGATCTATATTTCTTATGATTCCACCAACAAAAACAGCGATGCCGGCGATATCGACATTGTCGAATTCGGGAAAGCCAAGGATGAGAAAGGGCTTCCGGTATTCAATCTGTCGATCGCGATGGATAAAACAAACCGGGTACCCCTCTTCTATGAAGAGTATCCGGGTTCCATTACAGATGTATCCCAGTTCGCCTTCATGGTCGATAAGGTCATCGAATACGGCTACAAGAAGATCGGCTTCATCCTTGATCGCGGCTACTTCAGCAAGGAGAATATCCAATACATTGATGGGAACGGCTATACTTTCATCATCATGTGCAAAGGCTGCAAGGCACTGGTTTCGTCACTGGTGCTTGAAAAACAAGGCGCTTTTGAAACCAAACGGGAATCCGCCATTCGCGCTTACAGGGTCTATGGTACTACTACTGCCGCAAAGCTTTACGAGGATGATACGGAGAATAGATACTTCCATATCTACTATAATCCCTCCAAGCAGGCTGCCGAGCGGGAACGCTTGGAACAGCGGATCGAAAAGTTCCGGCAGTTCCTCGATAGACATATCGGGAAGGAGGCAAAATTCGGCAAAACCTATCAAGAATACTTCCATCTCCACTATGATCGCAAAGGACGGTTCCGTGGTGCTGATGAGCGAACCGATGTGATCGAGAGGCAGCTGCAACTCTGTGGATACTTCTGTATTATCACATCCGAGAAGATGACAGCTACCCAGGCATTGGTTCAGTATAAGGGAAGGGATATCTCCGAGAAGCTGTTCCGTTCCGATAAAACATTTATTGGTTCCCGGAGTGAACGGGTTCACTCATCAGAGAGCATGTCTTCCAAGATCTTTATTGAATTCGTGGCTCTGATCGTGCGCAACCGGATCTATAACCTTCTCAAGGAACAGATGATACGGCTGGAGACGAAACAGAAATACATGACTGTTCCGGCGGCAATCCGGGAACTCGAGAAGATCGAGATGGTACGCCATAACAACGGCATGTATAAGCTGGATCATGCAGTCACAAAGACCCAGAAGACCATCCTTAGCGCCTTCGGTCTTGCTGACGCAGATATTAGAAGGAGCGCAGAGGAATACAGAAAGCTGCTAAACACCGCACAAACATTCGTAGGCAAGGAGGATCCGGACAATGGCGAGGAAGAAATCGACTGAAACAATTGATGGTGAAATCAACAAGGTTAAATCCGATATGTCCAAGCTGCAAGACAGGTACGATAAACTCGCAGACAAGCTCAAAGATCTTCAGGAGCAAAAGCGGAGGATCGAAGCGGATGTCATTATGGATGCGTATCTCAAGAGCGGTAAGAGCCTCGATGAAATCATGACATTTCTGAGCCCCTAAGAGCGTTTAGTGTAACTTTTTTGCAGAGTTCACTCTTAACTTCCTATAAAATTAACTCTCGTCATGTCCAAACAGCGCATTATTCACCATCAAAATCTTCTTCATCCCAGTCTGGGTACTGTTGAATGCTTCCTTTTGACTTGACTATGCGAGGCTTGAAATTTTCCTTAACTT
>JAFSIS010000048.1 GCA_017439665.1 Lachnospiraceae bacterium | reverse complement strand
TGCTGCTGTCTACCGGAGACCACCTGGTGGTCACGGGAGATCTTACCAAAATGGCTGAAGGGATGATCACCTTCAGTAAGCTGGTAGATCAGGATAATAAGGCGGCCGTGGGAGACAAGATCGTAACTTCCAATATCAGTGACCACTATCTGCCCGGAATTTTGATCGGTTACATCAACAATATCGAAACGGATGCTAATAATCTGACGAAATCTGGCACATTGACAACCGCTGTTGATTTTGAGCATCTTCAGGATGTACTGGTGATCATGGAGCTTAAACAGACGGTGGAATGACAGGATTAATGTCCGGAAAGGAGAGAGGTGATGTTAAAAGCGATTACCAGTGCTTTTTTTATGGTATTCTGTTTTTTATTGCAATGCACATTGTTCAGAAGCCTGAGCTTTGGTGGAATAATTCCCAATCTGATGATCATCATCACCGCCTCCTACGGGTTGATGAGAGGAAAGAAAAGCGGTCTTTTGGTAGGTTTTTTTTCCGGGCTTCTCATCGATATTTTCTTTGGAAGCCTTTTAGGCTTCTATGCCCTGCTTTATATGTACATAGGATATCTGAATGGAATCTTCCGGAAGCTGTTTTATCCGGAAGATATTAAATTACCCATGATTCTGATCATGGTCAGTGATTTTGTCTACAGTCTGGCCTGTTATATTCTTACATTTTTATTGAACGGAAGATTTAATCTGCCCTATTATTTTATGCACATTATTCTACCTGAGATGGTCTATACCATTGTGATCACCTGTGGACTGTACCCGCTTCTTATGATCATAGAAAGACGGCTGGAACAGAAAGAAAGAGAAGGAGCATCAAAAATTGTTTAAACACATCAAGGAATTTTCCATAAATGTGGAGAGCAGCCGGCTGATCATCCTGGCCGCTATTTTTCTTGTCCTGGGAGGAGTTCTCACCTGGCGGATTTTTGATTTGCAGATCGTAAATGGTGCCCAGACTCTGGAGGACTTTACGTTAAAGATCCAAAAGGAGCGCTCTATTCCCAGCACCAGAGGAAATATTTATGACCGTAACGGAAAGGTTCTGGCTCATAATGAACTGGCTTACAATGTTACCATGGAGGATGTCTTTGAGTCGGGAACGAAAAAGAATGAAGAATTAAATGAAACCCTGTTGAAACTGATCCATATTATTGAAAAAAGCGGAGATGAGATTGACAGTGATTTTTCCATTATCATAGATGAGGACGGAAATTATGCCTATACTGTATCAGATACTAAATTAAGGCGATTTCGTGCAGACATCTATGGTTATGCAGACCCTGGTGACATGTCCTATCAGGAGGAGACCTCTACGGCAGAGGAGATGATGGAATATCTGGCAGGATATTCCCGTTATGGTGTGGGAAAAAGCAGTGATCCTGCCAATCCCAGAGACAGTTTCGTATTGGGAGAAGGCTATACCAAAAAGGAAATTCTGCAGATCGTTACCATACGCTATGCCATGAGTGCCAACAGCTACCAGAAGTTCATTCCGACCAATGTGGCAACGGATGTCAATACGCAGACGGTGGCCAGTATTCTGGAGAACATTGATGATCTTCCCGGCGCTGCTATAGAAGAGGATACCATCCGTGTCTATGAGGACAGTATCTATTTTGCCCATATTTTGGGCTATATCGGCAAGGTTTCCAAGGATGAGCTGGAGACCCTTAATGCACAGGCCATGGAGGGAGCAGTTGTTCAGGAGTATGCCCTTACCGATATGGTAGGTAAATCCGGAATCGAACAGTCCATGGAAAGCTATCTTAAAGGAAGGAACGGTTCGGAGACTATCTATGTGGATAATGTGGGTAAGGTGATCGAGGCTAAGGATCGGGTAGAGCCTACTGCGGGAAACAGCCTGTATCTGAGCATTGACGCGGATTTACAGAAGGCTGTCTACAACATTCTGGAGCAGAAGCTGGCCGGTATTCTGGTACTGAAGATCGTCAACAGCAAAACCTATGAGGTTCCGGAATATCCTTCGGCAAGTACATTGAAAATTCCCATAGACGATGTTTATTTTGCTCTCATCGACAATAGCGTGATCGATGTTTCACGGTTTGACCATGAGGATGCTGCAGAAAATGAACGAGCGATCTATCAGGCCTTTTTGACCAAGCAGGAGAAAATATTCACCCGGCTGGAGGAAGAGCTTTATGTGGGTAATACACCCTATAAAGAGCTGTCTACAGAATATCAGGTATATCAGAGTTACATCGTCAGTATGCTGACGGATAATGGGGTGATCATTTCCGACAGCATAGATGTCAATGATGCTACTTATAAAGCATGGAAGACAGAAGAAACCATTAGTCTGGGGGAATTTTTAACCTACTGTATTTCCCAGAACTGGATTGATGTTTCCAAAATCAATTTAAGCAGCAAATATGCAGATTCAGAAGAAATTTTTACTGCTCTTACACAATATATATTTAATCGTCTGGAGAATAATACTACCTTTGCAAAAAAAATGTATAAGTACATGATCAAAAACAATGACATTACACCCAAGCAGATCTGTACTGTTCTTTTGGAGCAGGAGGTTGTCAGCATAACGGAGGAAGAGAAGAACCGTTTTTTGACGGGGCAGATTTCTGCCTATAACTTTATTATTTTTCTGATTGAAAATCTCTATATCACGCCGGCACAGCTGGCACTGGATCCCTGCTCAGCCTCGGTGGTAGTAACCAATATGGACGGAGAGGTGCTGGCTATGGTCAGTTATCCCAGTTATGATAACAACCGGCTGGCAAACAGCATCGATGCCCAGTATTATGCTAAATTACAGACGGATCTGACCCGTCCCATGTGGAACAGTGCTACCCAGCAGAGGACGGTACCCGGTTCCACTTACAAAATGGTTTCCGCAGCTGCGGCTTTAGAGGAGAATATTGTTACTACGACCAGTAATATTCTTTGTCGGGGAATTTTTGACCGGTTTACTACAGATCAGTACAAATGCTGGATCTATCCCGGTGCCCATGGAAATCTGGACGTGGTGGGGGGAATTGCCAATTCCTGTAACTGCTTTTTCTATGAAGTGGGCTATCAGCTGGGTGTAACAAAAGAAAGCTACAACAGTGATGTAGGTATAGCCGCTTTATACAAATATGCAGATATGTTTGGTCTGAGTGAAAAGTCCGGAATTGAGATTGATGAAGCCACACCCATCGTTTCTGATAATTATTCCGTTCTTTCTGCCATCGGCCAGGGTAATAACAGTTTTACTACCGTGGGACTGGCAAGATATGTGACTACCATAGCTAACGGTGGGATCTGCTATGACCTGAGCCTGGTAGATAAGGTAACGGATTCCAATGATAATCTGTTGGTGGATTTTACTCCCAATGTCCGTAACCGGGTAGACCTTGCCTCCTCCAGCTGGAATGCCATTCGGGAGGGAATGCGTCAGGTAGTACAAAAAAGAAGTGATTACAGTAACCTGGGAGTGGAGGTTGCAGGAAAAACAGGAACGGCAGAGGAAAGCCGAAAACGGGCCAATCATGCCCTGTTTGTCAGCTATGCCCCCTATGCAGATCCGGAGGTTACGATAACCACCCGTATTGCCAATGGTTATACCTCCAATTATGCGGCCAACCTGACCAGAGATATCTATCAATATTATTTCGACCTTCAGGAAGAGGATGAACTTCTTTCCGGTACAGCTAACGTTCCGGATGTTTCAGCCGCCGGAGGGGATTAAGGAGGGTTAAAGAAGCAGAATGAAAGGGAATATCATGATTAAAAGCTTTCCCAATGGGATTTCGCTCTATCTGAATCCGGAGCTGGAAACCGGGCAGCTTCTTGAGGAAATTGCCGGGAAATTTCAGCAGAGCAGGAATTTCTTCCGGAACGCCAAAATGGCACTTGCCATAGAGGGGAAGATCGTAGGAGATGAGGAGGAACGCCAGATCGTACAGACCATTCAGGATAATTCTGATCTGGAAATCGTCTGCATCATCGGTAAAAATGAGGAAACCGATAAAAAGTTTGTAAAGGCTATTCAGAAGGTAGATATGCAGCATACCGATAATTATGGCCGGTTTTACAGGGGAAGTCTGAAAAATGGACAGAAGATCGAGACAGAATCCAGTATGGTGATTTTGGGGGATGTTTATCCCGGCTGTTCCATTACCGCTACCAAGGATATCATCATCATTGGAGGACTGTACGGAGAGGTCCATGCAGGCTTCGGAGGTGAAGACGGTCATTTCGTTGCAGCGCTTGAAATGTCACCTGAAAAGATCAGAATAGGAGACTTTCGATATAAACCCAAAGAAAAGGCAAAATGGGGAATCAGGCCCAAGGTACAGCCGAAGATAGCGTATATAAAGGAATCCCGTATCGTTATCGAACCGATTACCAAAGAATTGCTGGAATTTCTGCCATTTTAGAAAAGCCAGAGGACAATAAATTCAACTCTTTACGGAGGAAGGTAGATTATGTGTGAAGTTATTGTCATTACAAGCGGAAAAGGCGGTGTGGGAAAAACTACCACAACGGCAAATTTGGGAAGCGGCCTTGCCGCATCGGGAAAAAAGGTGGTCATGATCGATACTGATATCGGCCTCAGAAACCTGGATGTGGTAATGGGACTTGAAAATCGGATTGTATATAATCTTGTAGATGTGGTAGAGGGAAACTGCAGGGTAAAGCAGGCCCTGATCCGGGACAAGCGGTATCCGGGGCTTTATCTTTTGCCTTCTGCACAGACCCGGGATAAAACAGCAGTCAATGAACCTCAGATGATCAAACTGATCGAGCATTTAAAACCTCAATTTGATTTCATTCTTCTGGATTGTCCGGCAGGGATCGAACAAGGGTTTAAAAATGCTGTTGCCGGAGCAGACCGGGCAATCATCGTCACTACACCAGAGGTTTCTGCCATTCGGGATGCAGATCGTATTGTAGGCCTTCTGGAAGCCCACGGTATCGGACGGATGGATCTGTTGTTAAACCGGATGCGCCCTGATCTGGTCAGACGGGGAGATATGATGTCTCCCACCGATGTGGTGGATATTCTGGCAGTTCCCCTGATTGGAGTCATTCCTGACGATGAACAGGTTGTAATCTCCACTAATCAGGGTGAACCACTGGTAGAAACAGCCTCTCTTGCGGGAAAGGCCTACCGGGATATCTGTCTTCGCATACGGGGAGAAGATATTCCTGTTGAACTATATCAGACAATTTCCTTTTGGACCAGGGTGTCCGGGATATTTCACAAAAACGAACGTTTGAAGTAGTTTGGCAGGAAGGGCAGGGTAAAAATGAAAAGATTTAAAATGTTTTTTGGGAAAAAATCCAGTGAGGTAGCAAAAAACCGATTAAAGATCCTGTTGATCTCCGACCGGATCAACTGTTCACCGGAGGTAATGGAAAGGATTAAGGCCGATTTGGTAAAATCCATCTCCAAGTACATGAGTATAGATGTGGAAAATACGGAAATCGTATTGAAAAGAAGCAGCAAAAGAGGAAGAAACAGAAAACCTTCTCTGCATGCCTCTATTCCGATCTTAGATATTCGTGAATAAAGAGTGAAATTATGTTTAGACAATACAAACTTAGAGATTATGACTTTAAATTGATTCTTTATGTATTGGCGCTTTCCACCATGGGAGTGCTGGCAGTAGGAAGTGCCAAGAGTGACCTGATGGATCGTCAGCTTTTGGGAATGTGTGCGGGAATAGGAGCAATGCTGTTTCTTTCCTTCGTAGATTACTCACTGATTCTGTATTTTTACTGGGTATTATATGTGGGGAATATTTTTCTTCTTCTTTCAGTAACCTTTTTTGGACTGAATATCGGTGGGGCTCAGCGCTGGGTAAATATTCTGGGAATTCAGTTTCAGCCTTCTGAGACGGCGAAAATATTATTGATTTTATTCTATGCACAGTTTATTATGAAGTATAGGGAAAAATTGAATACTTTTCGCTTTCTTGCCATTTCCCTGCTGCTTTTGGCAATACCTCTTTTACTGGTTTACAGTCAGCCTGACCTGTCTACAAGTATTATGATCATGGTGATCTTTTCTACTATGGTTTTTGTAGGAGGGCTAAGCTATAAGATCGTGGCTGGAATACTGGCAGTGGTGATACCCACGGTAGTCGTTTTTTTCGTTCTGATCCTTCAGCCGGATCAGAATATTATCCGTGGCTATCAGGCAAAGCGTATTCTTGGCTGGCTGCAGCCGGAGAAGTATCCGGATATTGCCTATCAGCAGCAAAATTCCATAACGGCCATCGGGTCGGGACAGCTTTGGGGGAAGGGCCTGAATAACAATGTGATCGCTTCCGTAAAAAACGGAAACTTCATTTCCGAACCCCAGACTGACTTCATCTATGCGGTGATCGGGGAAGAGCTGGGTTTTGCCGGAGCATTTGCAGTTGTTGTTCTGGTCATTCTTATTGTTGTGGAGTGTCTTTTGATCGCCCGTCAGGCCAAGGATCTGGCAGGTTCTATTATTGCCTGCGGAGTTGCGGCGCTGGTAGGCTTTCAAAGCTTTATAAATATGGCAGTGGCCACCGGCCTTCTGCCCAATACGGGAATTCCTTTTCCTTTTGTAAGTTATGGATTAACCTCGCTGGTCAGCCTCTATCTTGCAATGGGAGTATTATTAAATATACGTTTACAGGCAAAGAAATATTAAAAGGTCGGAGGGGTTGACAACATGAATATTGCCTTAATTGCACACGATGCCAAGAAAAAACTGATGCAGAATTTCTGCATTGCTTACAGAGGAATCCTGTCTAAAAATGAGCTGTTTGCAACAGGAACCACGGGAAGACTGATTGAAGAGGTTACAAATCTGTCTATCCATAAGTATCTGGCAGGCCATCTGGGAGGGGAACAGCAGATTGGAGCTCAGATTGAGCATAATCAGATCGATCTGGTCATTTTTTTACGCGATCCTTTAACTTCCAAGTCCCACGAGCCGGATGTAAATAATATTGTCAGGATCTGTGATATGCATAATATTCCTTTGGCGACCAATCTGGCTACAGCAGAGCTTTTGATCAAGGCATTAGACAGAGGAGACTTTGAGTGGCGTGAAATGTACAAATAAGATAAGACTTGCGTTCCTGATGCTTGTGGCAGCATTGCTCTTAGCCGGGTGTTCAGGTACGAAGGTTCCCTTTGCTTATAAACAGAATAATGATGTCTCTGTTTTTCAGGTAACTGATTTTAATGAAGAGATAAAGATGGCAGCCTTTGCCGATGCACTCTGTGTAGGCAATGCCAATGTAACCGCAGGAACCAGCGTGGATATGACGGAGGCTTCAGCGGCAGCACTTTTTGATGTAAATAAAAGTAATATTATCTATGCAAAGAATATGCATGAACGCCTTTATCCGGCCAGTCTGACCAAGATTCTGACTGCTGTGGTAGCATTGAAACATGCCAGTCCGGAGGATGTGATCACCGTAACCGATGGGGCAATGATCACGGAGTCCGGGGCTACACTGTGCGGTTTGGAAGCAGGGGATACCCTGACCATGAATCAGGCTCTTCATGCACTTTTGATCAATTCAGCCAATGATGCAGCAAATGCCATTGCCATACATATTGCAGGCAGTGTGGAAGCTTTTTCAGCCATGATGAATGAAGAAGCCAGAAGTCTCGGAGCCACCAACAGTAATTTTGTGAATCCTCACGGTCTTTCAGATGATAATCATTATACTACCGCTTATGATCTGTATCTGATCTTTAATGAAGCTATTCAGTATGAGATGTTTCGTGAGATCATTCATATGAGCAGCTATGAAACGATTTATCAGAACAGTCAGGGAGAGGACAAGGAAATGTCCATTGGTACTACCAATTTCTTTTTAAGGGGAGAGGTAAGTGCACCGGATAAGGTGACCATCATCGGTGGTAAGACAGGTACTACAAATGCTGCAGGAAACTGTCTGATTCTGTTGTCGAAGGACACTGCAGGAAACCCCTATATTTCTGTCATATTACGGGCAAAAGAACGTAAAATTATGTATGATGAAATGGTGGATATGTTAGAAGAAATATACAATTAGAGGTTGTTTTTTCAGTGGAAATCTACTATAATATTCATAGGTTACGAATGAGCCTTTTTGGAAACATACGCAACTTTATTTTACTTTAGGAGGGATTACCAATGGTTCAGTTGATTGTAGGTCAGAAGGGAAAAGGCAAAACAAAGTATTTGTTAGACAAAGTGAATAGTGAAGTGAAAAATGTTTCAGGCAACATCGTTTATTTAGATAAAAGTGCCAAGCATATGTTTGAGCTTAACAATAAGGTTCGTTTGATTGATGTTTCTGATTTTGCATTTGAAAATAGTGATGAATTTGTTGGTTTTGTCTGTGGAATCATGTCTCAGGATCATGATCTGCAGCAGATGTATTTTGACAGTTTTTTAAAAATTGCCAAACTGGAAGATGCAGATATCACACCGGTTGTAAATAAGCTGGAGAAATTAGGAGAGCAGTTCGGGATTGATTTTATTCTGAGCGTTTCCTGTGATGACAAGGATATCAGTGATGACCTTAAATCCAAGATTATCGTATCTTTATAGGGTTTTAAGCAAGATAGAGATTGAATACATAAGGGACTGTGAAAACAGTCCCTTTTTTTAGAGAACAGGTGTGTCCGTCCGTACTCATGTAACACAGAAGTTTATTTTGGAGGCTGACTCTTGGCAAATCGTGATTCCGGTAAGATCAGACAATATAAAAAGCCGCTGAATATTAATCTGGGGATGATTTTCTTCGGAGTTATTTTGGTGTATATTATTATCTGCGTTTTTATGTACTTTACCACCAAGCATGTGGCCGGCTATCAGGTGAAAACAGGCTCACTTTATGTAGAAAATATCTATACCGGACTGGCTCTCAGAGATGAAGTGATCATTAACAGCAGCTATGACGGATATTTAAATTATTATGTACGTGAAGGTGAACGAATAGGTGCGGGCAAAATGGTCTGTACAGTGGATGAGGGCGGACGTCTGCAGGACATCATCGAAGAACAGAGCATGGGGGAAAATTCTCTGGAGGAAGCCGATCTGGAGGAAGTCCGAAAGGATATTATGGATTATAAAAAGGACTTTGATTCCAGAAGCTTTTCCTCTGTTTATGAGTTCAAAAATTCCATAGAAGCAACGGTGTATAAGAAAGCGAATGCCAATATTCTTAAGAATCTGGACAGCCTGAACCGCTCAGGAGAGAGTGGACTGATCAACATCTGTAATGCACCTACTTCAGGAATTGTGGTTTACTCTTATGACGGATACGAAGATTTTGAACCTTCCATGATCACAGAGGATATTCTGAAAAAAACAGACTATGAGAAGACTTATCTGTTCAGCAATGAGTTGGTAAATTCCGGAGATAAAATTTATAAGCTGATTACCGATGAACACTGGTCTCTGATCATCAAGACAGATCCGGAGCGGGCACAGCTTCTTTTGGAGATGGAGTATGTTCAGGTTAAGTTTTTAAAAAATCAATATGTATCCTGGGCAGAGGTTTCCTCCTTTACCAATAAGGATGCAGATACCTATGTGCAGCTTACCTTCAATAACTCTATGGTTACCTTCTGTACGGACCGGTTTGTGGATATTGAATTGATCCTGGAGGAGGAGAGTGGACTTAAAGTTCCTAATTCTGCCATTGTAGAGAAGTCCTTTTATCTGGTTCCCGAAGATTATGTCTCCAAAAGTGGTGAAAACGGAGAGCAGGGAGTGCTTAAAGAAATCTATGATGAAGATGGAAATAAGCTGAATGAATTTATTCCAGTGAGTATTTATAATAAAGAGGAGGGAAAATACTATATAGACAGTCCGGAATTGGACCATGGAGACCGTCTTCAGAAGCTGGATTCCGTGGATGTTCATACTATTTCGGAAATGGCCTCTCTGGTGGGGGTATACAACAAAAATAAAGGCTATGCAGATTTTAAACAGATACAGATCCTGTATCAGAATGAAGAGTATTCCATCATACGCTCCAATACGGAGTATGGATTGGTTGAATATGATTATATTGTGTTGGATGCTGAAATGGTAGAGGACAATGAGTTGTTAAATTAGGCTTCTTTTGTTGTAGTCTGAAGGAAAAAGTAGTTTTTTTAGATAGAAGGTGGAAGAAATGATCAGGGAAAATATCATGCAGGTACTGGAGAATATTGCTGCTTCTGAGCCGGAGGACAGGGCAGGAAAAACGAAGCTGATCGCTGTCAGCAAGACGAAGCCTGTTTCAGCGATTCAGGAAGCGTATGACTGTGGAATACGGGATTTTGGTGAGAATAAGGTTCAGGAGCTTCAGGAGAAATATGACTGCCTTCCGGCCGATATCCGTTGGCATATGATTGGCCATTTACAGAGAAATAAGGTAAAATATATCATTGATAAAGCAGCCCTGATCCATAGTGTGGATTCCCTGCGTCTGGCTGAAGAAATCAGTAAAGAGGCTGTAAAAAGAGAAAAGGTCATGCCTGTTTTGATCGAGGTTAATATTGCAGATGAGGATTCAAAATTTGGGGTTCATCCACAGGATCTGGAGGGCCTGATCCGGCAGGTCAGCAGCCTTAAAGGGGTGAAAATAGAAGGGCTGATGACGGTTGCCCCTTTTGTGGAAATAGCTGAAGAAAACCGCCAATATTTTCAAGCCATGAAACAATTATCTGTTGACATAATGACGAAAAACATTGATAATGTTGATATGAATATTCTGTCAATGGGAATGACCGGGGACTATCAAGTCGCCATACAGGAAGGTGCCGATTATGTACGTGTGGGAACGGGAATATTCGGTGAACGTGATTATGGTACAGAATAAGAACAGGAGCTGTTAAAAATGAGTGTAATGGATAAATTCTTGAATATCATGAAGCTTAATGATGGAGAAGATGATGGATATTATGAGGATGACGATTATTTAGATGATGAAGATCCCAAGGAAAGCAAGATAAGTCCGATAAAAAATGATAATGTATACGAAGAGGAAAAGGTAAAGAAATCGGTAGCAAGGGTGTCCCCTATCAGACAGCAGCAGCCCAGAAGAGTGAGTGGTTCCGGTATGGAAGTATGTGTGATCAAGCCCACCTCAATGGAGGAAGCAAGAGAGATTACGGAGACACTTTTGGCTAACAGAACGGTAGTTCTCAATCTGGAAGGAATTGATGTGGATGTTGCACAGAGAGTGATTGACTTTACTTCCGGATCCTGCTATGCGATCAGTGGAAATTTACAGAAGATTTCCCACTATATTTTTATTATCACACCCGCCAGTGTTGATATTTCCGGAGACTTTCAGGAAATTTTAAGCGGGTCTTTTGATGTTCCCTCCATACATAATACATAATTGGAGATTGAGGAAGAGACTTCCTGCCGGTGGCGGGAAGTTTTTTATCTGATAGGAAAAAGGGAGATTTGCAATGAGTAAAAGATTAGAGGTCTATTATCAGGAAAAACCCTGTTATGATATCGTTTTGGAAAATGATTTTTCCTGTCTGGCAGAGGAAATGAATCAATTTAAGATAAAAAATAAAAGGCTTTGTATCGTTACCGATTCCTGCGTGGAGGCCCTTTATGCCTCACAGGTCAGTGAAATGCTCCATCAGGCCGGGGCTGAAGTATTGGTATTTTCTTTTCCAGCGGGAGAGGCCAGCAAAACATTAGATACCGTAAAGGAGCTGTATTGTTTTTTAATAGAAAATCGATTTGAACGTAAGGATATGCTGATCGCTCTGGGAGGTGGTGTAGTCGGGGATCTGACCGGCTATGCAGCGGCAACCTATTTGAGGGGAATCGATTTTGTACAGATTCCCACCTCACTTCTGGCACAGGTAGACAGCAGTATAGGTGGAAAAACGGGAGTAGATTTTGACCAGTACAAAAATATGGTGGGAGCATTTAAGATGCCTAAACTGGTCTATATCAATATTTCCACCCTGTCCACCCTTGATGACCGCCAGTTTTATAATGGCTTTGCAGAAGTAATGAAGCATGGGCTGATCAAGGATGCAGGATACTATGAATGGATGATTGGAAAGCTTTATGAAATCAGCGACAGAGAGCCCGATGTTCTGGAGGAGATGGTTTATCGCAGCTGCCAGATAAAAAAAGCTGTGGTAGAAAAAGATCCCACAGAAAAAGGAGAGCGTGCATTGCTTAATTTTGGCCATACTATTGGTCATGCAATTGAAAAACATATGAATTTTTCTCTTCAGCATGGAGAATGTGTGGCTCTGGGCGCTGTAGCCGCAGCATTTATTTCCTGGAAAAAAGGTCTTCTTTCCATGGAAGAATACTATGAGATCCGGGATATGTTCGTTCCTTTCCATTTGCCTATAAGCATTGAAAATATTGAGGCTGAAGAAATTCTGAAACTGACGAAATCGGATAAGAAGATGGAACAGGGACAGATTAAATTTATTTTACTGAAAAAAATCGGAAAGGCATTTATTGACCACACGGTTAAAGATGAAGAAATTCTGGCAGGAATAAAGGAGATAATCTATAGGGATGAAAAGTAGATTAAAACGGAATTTAATATTATTTGTTGATTTTGTTATGATGTTTATTCTCATTGCCCTGGATCAGTATACGAAGCATCTTGCAGTGATCAATCTGAAGGACAGGCCGGCATATGTGATCATAGAGGGTGTTTTTGAACTGAATTATCTGGAAAACAGAGGGGCCGCATTCGGTATGCTGCAGAATCAGAAAGTACTTTTTGTTTTTATTGCCTGTATCATTCTGGTGGCAATCTGCTATGTATTATTTAAAATGCCGGAGGGAAAACGATATATCTGGCTTCATGTTTTATTGGTCATGATTGCTTCCGGTGCAGTAGGGAATATGATCGACCGGGTACGGCTGGAATATGTAGTAGACTTTTTTTACTTTGTATTGATCAATTTTCCTATATTTAATGTGGCAGACATTTACGTTTCCGTTGCCTGTGTACTGCTTGCCATCATGATCTTATTCTACTATAAGGAACAGGATCTGGACTTTTTAAATATCCGCCAGAAGAGAGTGAGAGAGATAAAATAACCCATGGATACTTATAGATTTCAGATAGCTGAAGAATTTGAAGGACTGCGGGTTGATAAATTTCTAAGCAGTAATCTGGATTTTCTGTCCAGATCCTATCTTCAGAAGATGATCCGGGAACAGAAGGTTCTGATAAATGGCAGAACGGTTAAGGCAAATTATATGCTGAAGGAGGAAGATGAGGTCGAGTTTACCCTGCCTCCCAGTGTAGAGCCGGAAATTTTGCCTCAGGATATCCCTTTGGATATTCTTTATGAGGATGAAGATGTTGTTGTGGTGAATAAGCCTAAGGGGATGGTTGTCCATCCGGCGGCTGGTCACTATAGTGATACTTTAGTAAATGCTCTCATGTTTCATTGTAAGGACAGTCTTTCAGGGATAAACGGAGTAATGCGTCCGGGGATCGTTCATCGGATAGATAAGGACACTACCGGTTCTCTTATTGTATGTAAAAATGATTTTGCCCATGAAGCAATAGCCATGCAACTGAAGGAACATACCATTGTACGACGTTATCGGGCAATCTGCCTGGGGGCACTGAAGGAGGATGAGTACCGGATCGAGGCACCCATTGGACGGCATCCCATAGAACGCAAGAAAATGGCGGTAAACTTCAAAAATGGAAAAACAGCAGTAACCCATGTAAAAGTTCTGGAAAGGCTCAAAAATGCAACCTATGTAGAATGCAGGCTGGAAACCGGCAGAACTCATCAGATCAGAGTCCATCTTTCCTCCATGGGACATCCTCTTCTGGGAGATGAGCTCTATGGAGACAATAAGAATAAATATGGTTTACAGGGACAGACTCTCCATGCCTATATTCTGGGTTTCTGCCATCCAAGAGATAATCGATATGTGGAAACTATTGCAGAGCTTCCCAAATATTTTGAAATACTCCTGCAGAAGCTCAAATGAAATCGAAAGCCGGATTAAAATTCTTTCTTCTTATTGAAGGAAGCTTAATCCGGCTTTTTTGTATGATAAAAGGGCTAACTAGTGCAACGGTTTTAAATTAACTCCACCATATCACTTGTCTATTTTCTCGATAGCACAGGATAAAAATCCTCAACGTAGCCCGCTACGCCTACGTTTTTTGCTCTGCACTCTCAGAAAAATATACTGCATAAATGGTA